>JANNVN010000430.1:0-6964 GCA_031414435.1 Gemmatimonadaceae bacterium | reverse complement strand
GGCTGGCTGCAGGGCGCCACCCGCCGCGTTGGTCGCGGGCGAGCAGCCCTCTTCGGCGAAGCGGCGATGTTCAGCGCACAGCGTGCCGGTGCCGAGCGGCGCCCGATGGGGATGAATGCACCGCTCGCGGAACAGAACGCGCAGTTCACGCTGAACGTGCTCCATTGGCTGACCGGAGTGATCGAACCGCAGTGACGCGATGGCTGCTCACTGGCATGCCGCGCAGCGCCTGCACTTCGAGACGGTGTGGAGCGAGTGGCCCTTCCGCCTCCGTGGAGTATCGCGAGACGTAGTTTGGATCTCGAGATCACTATCGAGCGACTGCGCTGGTCCGCTACTGCTTCGCGGTGCGCTGCCTCCCTGCGGCCGTCAGCGCGCGCGTCGCATCGCGCGTCAGCGACTTCACAAACTCCACGCGCCGGAACCGAAGCGCCGACCAGTCGTCGTCGATGGCGACCATGCGCACTCCTTCAAACCCGGCTTCGCCGAGCGTGGTCCAGCCGGAGTCGCGGCTGAATTCGCAGGCGTATCGCCGTGATGACTTCTTCGGGTACGCGATCCAGAGTACGGCGTCGCTGGTGCAGGCCCGGGCCAGCTTCGTGGAGCAGTCGTCCAGCTCTTTTTGAGTGATCGCAAAACCAATCCCGAACGCCGTGGTGGCGCCCCGAGTCAGTGTACGCCGCACCTCGATGCCCTCGAGCTGAGCCAGTTCTGTCTCGAATGATCGCGGCGCATTGAGCACCGTGATCTCTCGCTGATCCTTCAGGTTGAGCTTCTTGAACAGTGCGCTCATGGTCGGCGCTCTCCGGGCTGCGAGGGGCCGTCAATCGACCCGAAAATCCTGCGGCACCGTGGCAAAGATCCGTGGCCACGGTGCCGCAGGATGACTGATGTTACATCGCGATTTTCTTCTCGGGTGTCTTGGCCTTGGGATCGAGCAACGGCTTGCGTGACCGCAGGTGTTCTTCCATGCGGAGTCGGGGCACGCCGTCCTGCAGCCACTCGGGCGCCGGCTTGCCCTGGAGGAAGTGATCAAACCACTCCTGCATGCGTACCGCGTAGTCCTTCTGGTTGATCGGTCGCGCGAGGCCGTGATTCTCACCGACGTACTCCAGCAGGACGACGTCCTTGCCAAGTTCGCGCAGCGTGTTGTAGTAGGTGATGCCCTGATTGAAGTCCACCGCGCCGTCCCGGTCGTTGTGCAGGATCATGAACGGAATCGAGAGCTTGTCAGCAAATCGGTTCGGTGAATTGCGCAGGTAGGCGTCCGGATCCTTGGCGTAGCTGGACCGGAATCGCCCCTGACTCGAGATGAAGATGCCCTGATTGGTATTGCCTGAGTTCCAGTACACCGAACTGAACATCGAGACCATGTCCGTCAGCGGTGCGCCGGCAATTGCCGTCTTGAAGATGTTCGTCTGGGTGGCGATGAAGCTGGTCTGATATCCGCCCCAGCTGTGTCCCTGGAGCGCGACATTCGTCGAGTCGACGATGCCGCTGGCGATCGCCGCCTTCACCGCAGGAACGACACACCAGACAGCCGAGCGTCCCGGCTCATCCAGCTTGTAGGTGATGTCCGGCATGAAGTAGGCGTAGCCGCGCGACGTGTACACACTCGGATTGGCGTAGCGTGTGGCGTTCGGTTGCGCATAGGCGTGAAAACCCTGGCTCAGCTTCTCGTAGATGTACGTCAGCGTCGGATACTTCTTGCCCGGCTCGTAGCCTGCCGGGAGGAAGAGGGCGCCTTGCAGCTTGTCACCGGTGTTGTCGCAGGTGTACTCGATCAACCGCGCGCCGGCACTCCAGGCCACTTCGCTCTGCTGTGGATTTGCGTCGGTGATGCGGCGTGGGTTGGTCAGTCCGGCATCAGCGACGTAGTAGTCGGGGAAGTTGACGAACGTCTGTCGTGTGAAGGCCCAGACATCGGCGTCGCGCGCCTTGCGGTAGTCGACCTTCGCGTCCTCCCATGCGAGTGTGCGGGTACCCCCGCGCAGCGCGTCAACGGAGACCAGCCCTTCCTTCTTGGTGCGCTCGCCGTACGTCTCGACGAACATCGGACGCGCCAGGTCGATTCCACGTTCACGTGCCGCCGCGCCTACGCGCGCCTGATAGCGCGTGCCGGATGTCTTGCCATTCTGCGTCAGGTTAACGGCCATGCCGCCCGCGACGGGTACCTTCCACAGGTCCCAGTTGTCGCGCAGGATCACGAAGCGCGAATCCCGCGACCAGCCAAACGGCGGTGCGGCCGGCGGCTTCACGACGTTGTGGTCATCCTCGTCGTCCCAGA
Source organism: Gemmatimonadaceae bacterium (assembly GCA_031414435.1). Classification (GTDB taxonomy): domain Bacteria; phylum Gemmatimonadota; class Gemmatimonadetes; order Gemmatimonadales; family Gemmatimonadaceae; genus JACMLX01. The sequence continues at coordinate 4,677 of JANNVN010000430.1, read as the reverse complement.
ATGTCGCGGCAATGCCATCGGTCAGTCTGCGCGACACGCGCGTGGCGAAGTCATACAGGTTCCAGTGGCCGTCGTCATACCAGACGGCGCGCTGTCCATCTGGCGACAGCACCGTGCTGGCACCGCCTCCGAACCCACCACCGCCCGGGTTCTGCAGTGCCTTCGCGACGATGGTTCGCGCGCCCGTGGTCACGTCGACCGCATACAGGTCGCGGAGTTGTCGTCCGTCGACGCTCGCCTGGCGTTCGTATGGCGTCTGATCGGTGCCCAGTGCCCACCTGTCGCCGAAGCCGACAGCGACCGTGCGCATGTTGTCGTCGGTGAGCTGAACGACCTTTGGCGTCGCGAGGTGCCACGCGGCGAGGAAGCTGAAGCTGCGATCGGCCGTCTCCTGGACCTGCTGCGCACTCTGCAGACGCGGATCCTTCCAGTGCCAGAGGATCAGCGACGGCGTTTCGTCATCCTGCTTCGCCGGTGCGATCTGTCCGCCCGCACCGGCGCCCGGCGCTGGCGCATTGGCGCCACCAGCCAGCGGTGCGCCGGTGGAGGCCGGCGGTGCCGGACGTGGATCACGCAGTCCGAAGTACAGGACCGTCTGCGCATCATTCCATTTTGGTGCGCGATCGGCGCTCACGACCAGATTGCGCGTGATGCCGGCGCTCTTCTCGTTGATCGCCACCGTCACGGGTGTGCGTGACGCGAGCCGCGTCCAGCCAAGTACCGTGCTCAGGGTGTCCTTGCTGGCGCTGTCGGCGATCGAGCGCACGACGGCGAGTGCATCACCGCTGTCGGCCCACGTCAGGCGGCGGTACATCGCCTTCTCGCCGTCGAGTGCGCGCACGACGCCAGTGGCAAGGTCGCGGACCTGAACACCGTTGCCGAGCATGTCACGTTGTTCGGTGGTGTAGGCAAAGTACTGTCCGGATTCGTCGAAGCTGTACTCGCCAACGCTGGCGAGAGTGATCGCGGCGCCGCCAGAGAGATCGACGAGCAGGACGACGGATCCGCCGGACGAAGGCGGGCCACCGGCGGCAGCGCCGCCCGGCGCAGCACCACCGCCAGCTGGAATATCAGGCGCCATCAGCTGCAGTGCGATCACATTCGAGCGATCGCCGGCGAAGCGGAAGCTGCGCACGCGCTCAAACTCACGCTTTGTGCCCGTCGCCAACTCGATCACGCCGACCTTGGTTGGCAGCGTGCGCCGGTCGCGGCGCGCCTTCTTCGCTTCCTCGGCGGTTGGGTAGATCGTGTACGAGGCCCATCGATTATTGCCGGAGATCGCGACACCCGCGGCCGCGGCGAACCCGGCCGGCGACTCTCCAATCGGAATGCGCGTTTCGGTGGCCCCGGCGGCGGTACCGCGTGCGACGAAGTGACCGTCGCCTTCGTTCGGCGCCAGGACGTAGGCCATCCAGCGGCCATCGTTGGACAGGGTGGGGGAGCGGATGCCCTTCCAGGAGAGGAGGTCCTCCATCGTGAGCGCGCGCTTCAGCGGGGCCGCGGCTGGCTGCTGTGCGCGGGCGACGTGCAGCGGTGAGGAGAGAGCGAGCAGCAGGGCAAGCGCCCCAAATGGCGGGCGGGTTTCGCGGCGTGGCATGTCTGGACTCCGGGGCTGTGGCTGGGGCGACGGGTTTGCGTCGCCGCGAAGAATCGCCCCTGCACCGTTGCGGCGGAAGGCAAGGGGACAAGCGACCACCACCGAGACGTACCGGGAAGAGGGCGCAAATCGCCCCGCCTCCGTCACGCCCGCAGGACGCGCTCGAGTACAGCGCGATACCGCGTCGCGACAGATTCGGCGCGTACATGGCGTCCACCGGATACAAGCCGTCGCCCTGCCCGCCATACCGTGTCGATGCAGCTGGTGCGAGCAGCAAACACCCACGCGTCAAGCAACTGATCGCCGCGCCGTCCGCAGAGCGCCGGATGGTCAGCGTTCAGTGTGACGACATCTGCCGGCTGACCGACCGCGATTCCGTGCGACTGGCCGAGCGCCTGCCCTCCACCACGCAGCGTGTCTTCGTACAGCCGTCGTGCAACCGATGGCTGGGCTGCGCTCGCGAGCACCGTTCGCCCACGATGTGAAAGCCGCTGACTGTACTCCAGTGTTCGCAATTCCTGCGCTGCATCGATCAGCACGTTCGAGTCGGTGCCCGTCGCGATCCGCCCTCCCGCATCGAGAAACTGGGTCGCCGGGAAGATGCCGTCGCCCAGATTCGATTCGGTGATCGGGCACAAGCCGGCCACCGCACCGGTCGCTGCCAGCGAAGTCGTCTCAGCTGCGGTCATGTGTGTCGCGTGGATCAGGCACCATCGTGCATTGACGTCGGCATGCGCCAGCAGCCACTCGACGGGTCGCGCGCCAGAGAACGCGAGGCTCGCCTCCACCTCCTGCATCTGCTCGGCCACGTGCATGTGTATCGGCCCCTGCGGATACAGCGCGCACAGCGTCGCCAGTTCGTCCGAGCTTACCGCGCGCAGACTGTGTGGTGCGATACCCACGATACCGTCGGCAGGCATGTAGCGTCTGGACGTGTCCACCAGCGTCGCGAACCCATCGAGATCGCTGATGAAGCGCCGCTGTCCATGCGTCGAGGCCATGCCGCCGAAATCGGAGTGGGCATAGAACACTGGCAGCAGCGTTAAGCCGATTCCCGTTGCTGCGGCAGCGGCAACCACCCGTCCGGCCATCTCGGCCGGATCGGCATACCGGACACCGGTGACGTCGTTGTGCAGGTAGTGGAACTCGCCAACCCGTGTGTAACCGCTTTCCAGCATCTCGACGTATGCCATGGCGCAGATCGCTTCGACGTCGTCAGGCTGCAGTTGGTCGAGAAAGCGATACATCACCTCGCGCCAGCTCCAGAAGTTCTCCTCACTGGTGCCTCGATGCTCTGCCAGCCCTGCCATCCCGCGCTGAAAGCCGTGGCTGTGCACATTGGGCAGGCCAGGAACCACGATGCCATGACCGTCATCCCCGGGCTGCGAGGGAGACCCGGCAGCGACGTCGGCAATCAGGCCGTCCGTCATTACTATCCGGACATCGTCGGCCCACCCTGTGGGCAGAAGGGCGGTGCGTGACCAGAGGACCGTCATTGAGAATTCCCGGTGGCGGCGAGCGAATGTGCGGACACCATGAAAATGATAGGCGACGCGCACCGAACATGACACCGGTGCCTTCCGCCGGGGAGAGTATCGCGTGACCGAATGGCTTACCGTTGCACGCGGCGATGCACCCTTGATGATCAGCGTTCCGCATGCCGGGACCGAGATTCCCGGTGAGATCGTGGGGCTGCGGTCGATGGCCGACGCACGGCATGATGCGGACTATTTCATCGATCGCCTCTATGGCTTCGCGGCGGATCTGGGGGTGACGATCATCCGGACTGCGATCTCGCGAACCGTGATCGACGTGAACCGCGATCCGTCGGGCGCGTCACTGTATCCCGGTCAGGCGACCACCGGACTGTGCCCCGAGACGACGTTTGCTGGCGTACGGCTGTACCACGACGGCTGTGCTCCGATTCGCGCCGAGATTGCACGCCGCCGCACCTTGTACTTCGATCCGTACCATGACGCCGTTCGGGCCGAAATTTTCCGGCTGCGTGCTCAGCACACCCACATCGTGGTGTATGATGCGCATTCGATCCTCAGTCACGTCCCGCGCCTCTTCGATGGCGAGTTGCCCCAGTTCAACATCGGCACCTTCGACGGCGCGAGCTGCAATGCGGCGCTGACGACCGCGATCGCAGCGGCATGTGCCGGCGACTCGGAGGTGATCAACGGACGTTTCAAGGGAGGCTGGATCACGCGACACCATGGCGATCCAGCCAACGGCGTGCACGCGATCCAGATGGAGCTGGCGATGCGCGGATATCTCGATGAAACGGCCGGCTGGCCCCCGATCTGGGATGCCCCGCGCGCGATGCCGATGCAACTCGTGCTGCGACGCGTGCTGGCGGCGGCGTTGACATTCGCGGCAGCGTCGAACGACACGGGGACAACCCTGCGCTGACGGAGTACCGTGGCCGTGTGCGGTCGCCCCCGCGCGCATGGCAACCCCAACATCCCGGAAGTAGCGCACCGGCGCGGTCCTGCGGCTGTCCCCGGGTCATCGCCGGTGCACACCGATCGCCCTCGGACACTCCCGATTCCGTTGCTCCATGCCTATGATCTTCGAGACGGCAGGGCCGTGCCCGCTGTCGCCATCCGTGTGGCCGGGCGGCAGTGGTCGCGCTGGACCGGGCACTCGACAAGCGGGAGGCAATGGTACCGGTCGAGGTGTCTGACCTCGGCTGAATCTCTCCGGCGCATGATTTTCCACCTTTTCAGGACTCCACATGGCGCTCGCTCCCGCACAATCGACCACCACGTCAGCTGATTCCGGCGAGGGCGTCGATGCGCCAGATCTGCAGATTTTCGTCTTTGCCTTGTTCTTCATCTTCGGCGGCATCACCAGCCTGAACGACGTCATCATCCCGAAGCTGAAGGACCTCTTCACGCTCAACTACTTTCAGGCACTGCTGGTGCAGTCGGCGTTCTTCGCAGCCTATTTCGTCTTTTCGGTGCCGATGGCCGCCATCATCCGCAAAGCGGGTTACATGCGGGCTGCGGCGATCGGCCTGCTGATCATGACGGCGGGTTGCCTGCTGTTCATCCCGGCGTCCAAGTCGGGGCAGT
>JANNVN010000429.1:0-3053 GCA_031414435.1 Gemmatimonadaceae bacterium | reverse complement strand
ACGAACAGGGCGTGGTAAGTTTCCAACGTGGAAAGTGATGATCACTTTCCATGTTGTCAAGTCACGGAACGTGGCCTCGGGCAGACAGTGGGCGGGTGCCCGAGGCCACGGCGCAGCGGCACGGTCGCACGAGTGGAGGCGCGCCGCTGAATGGGCCGTCCACCGGCTATCTTTTCCTCTCGCCCGCCACCGGCGCGTTTGTCGTTCGATCGCGGACGCCCGGGTCGCGCCGCGCAGGCCAGCGCACCGACTCACCGTCAGGTCAGCAGGGACAAGGAAGACACGCATGAGCGATGGCGAGACGAACGGACAGCGAGCGAACGCGGCGCGTGATGCCCGCGATGCGCTGTCATTGGCCCGTGGCGCGCGCGAGCGACTCGCCGCACGCGCCGTGGCACCGTGGTGGTACGCTCCGGCGTATGGCCTCGGCTGCGGTGGCGTTGTCGCCAGTCTTGCTTTGCCCAATCACCTCGCACCGATCGCCGCACTGGGGTGCCTGCTGATGCTGTTAGGACTCTACGCGATCTGGCGACGCCGATCGGGACTCAGTGTGAGCGGGTACCGTGCCGGAGCGACGCGGCGGATTGCCATCGGCATTGGGGGAGCGTTTCTGGCAGCGTACTCGCTCGCGCTGCTTCTCCGCGACAGATATCCGGACGGCCGCGGCCCAATCATCTGCGGACTGGTGCTGGCGTTCATCGCAGCGCGCGGAAGCGCGGCCTGGGACCGTGCGTGGCGCAAGGAAATCCTCGACGGTCTGCCGTGACGGGGCTTCAGCTCGACCCAGTCATTCACGCACCGGTGCGCCTCCAGATCTGCGCCATTCTATCGGCGACCGGCGAAGCAGAGTTTTCGCTGGTTCGCGATGAGACTGGCGTGAGTGACTCCGTACTGTCCAAGCATGTCAAACAGCTCGAGGACGCCGGCTACCTGAAAGTCCGTAAAGCAACCGTCGCATCGCGGCAACGGACCTGGCTGTCGTTGACGAAGGTCGGCACGCGCGCCATCACGGCGCACTTTCTCGCCCTGAAGCGCCTCGCTGCTACCGTTCCAGGGGTTGGCGAGTGAGGCGGCGGCGCGGCGTCTGGCGAGGTGCGGGCATCTTTCGGCCGAAAGCCGGATCATGCCTCCACGTACCTCGGGCACGCCAACCGGACGGACGCCCTCCGCATCGACAACGCTCTGCCGTGTTCCGCGCGTAGCATCTCAGCTGGCTCTCCACTCCACCTCCGACGGTCGCCCCCATGTCGCGCTGCTCTCGCCCCGCCCTGATTGCCCTCTGCACCTTGGTCGCGGCATCGCTGCCGGCGCAGACGCGCGGCCTCTCCGACGCTGATCTCCTCCGTATTCAGGCGGTCGGCGGCGTGGCGATCGCGCCGACTGGCGATCGCGTCCTGTATACCGTCACCGGCTGGGAACACCCCACCGCCAAGGCCGACACTGTCCTCGGCGACAAACACGACCGGCGCTCCCATGTCTGGGTGGTGCCATTTGCCGGCGGCTCGGCACGACAGCTGACCTTCTCCGAACGCGGTGAGACGCAACCGGCATGGTCGCCGGACGGTCGCACCATCGCATTTGTTTCGGCGCGTGGCGCGGGCACCGGCGAGGACGCACCGAAGCCGCAGGTCTGGCTTCTGCCAGCCGATGGCGGTGAAGCGAAGCAACTGACGACGCTGCGCGACGGCGTCGTGTCATTTGCCTGGTCGCCCGATGCCAGCCGTATCGCCGTCGTCACTCCAGACACGCTCTCACGCGAGCAGGAGGCGCGCACGCGCCGCCGCGACGACGCCAAGGTGTTCGAGAGCGACTTCCGCCTCAACCACATCTGGGTGGTGACAGTTGCATCAGGCGCGGCGACGAAGCTGACGTCCGGCGGCTTCACCGTCCGCGGCTCACCCTCGTGGTCACCCGACGGAACACAGCTGGCATTCGACGCGTCGCCAACACCGATGATTCGCGACGAACGCCGCGAGGCGTACGTGGTGGACATCGCGTCGCAGCGGCTCGATCGCCTCACGACGGCCGGCAACGTGCAGAGCACGCCGCAATTCTCGCCCGACGGCAAGACGCTCGCGTTCACTTCACATCCGAGCGAGTTTGCGCCGCACAAGGACGACATCAGCGCACGCACACTGCGCAACGATCAGCTGACCACGTTCGACCTCGCGACGAAGACCCTCACCAGTCACGCCCAGCCAACGTTCGACGTCAGCGTTGGCCAGCCGCGCTGGGCCGCTGATGGTTCCGCAATCTGGTTCTCGGCCAGCGATCGGGTCTACAACACGCTCTACAACTACACGCTGGCGAGCAAGCGCTACACTACGATGACGAAGGACGCGATGGTGCAAGGCGTGAGTGCCAGTCGCGACGGATCGAAGATGGCATTCGTGATGGACTCGCCGACATGGCCGAGCGAGGTGTTCGTACAGGATGCATCACTGCCGCAACCGAAGCGGATCACGACGACGAATGCGTGGCTCACCGATCGCGCGCTTGGCGAAACGCGCGTGATCTCCTGGAAGTCGAAGGATGGGCGTGCGGTGGAAGGGATTCTGCTGCTGCCGGTCGGCTATCGCGAAGGGACGCGCGTACCGACGCTCGTCTCTGCACATGGCGGCCCGACGGGCGCCTGGACGAACGGCTTCAAGGGCAGCACCGGCGGCCCCGGGCAGGCCTGGGCGGCACGCGGCTGGGCAGTGCTCTATCCGAATCCGCGCGGCTCGACGGGTTACGGCGAGTGGTGGATGCGCGCCAACACCGGAGACTGGGGTGGCGGGGACTATCGTGACATCATGACCGGCACCGACGAAGTGGTACGCCTCGGTGTCGCCGATCCGGAGAAGCTGGCCTTCGAAGGGTGGAGCTACGGTGGCTACATGACGTCGTGGGTGGTGTCGCAGACCTCACGATTCAAGGCCGCGATGATGGGTGCGGGATTGCCGTCGCTGCTCTCGATGGCCGGCACCACCGACATCCCAGGCTACATCAACACCTTCTTCGGCGATCCGCAGTACGATGGCTCCATCATCAACCCGAGCATCAGGAAGTAT
>JANNVN010000428.1:0-4108 GCA_031414435.1 Gemmatimonadaceae bacterium | reverse complement strand
CGGCCAGCTCGAGGATGGTCAGCAACTCGTCGCGCGTGAACACCTTGCCGGTCGGGTTCGAGGGATTGCAGAGCACGATCGCCTTCGGTTTCTGTGCGAAGGCACGCGCCAGCTCCTCGGGATCGAAACCGAAATCCGGCGGCCGAAGCGGTACGTAAATCGGCTCTGCGCCGGCAAGAATCGCATCCGCCGCGTAGTTCTCGTAGAACGGCGAGAAGACCACCACCTTGTCGCCGGGATTGCAGGCGGTCATCATCGCCACGGCCATCGCTTCGGTGCTGCCGCAGGTGACCACGAGATGGCGATCCGGATCGACCTCGAGTCCAGTGAACCGCTCGATCTTCGCGGCCAGCGCGGCCCGGAAGCGTGGCGCGCCCCAGGTCACGGCGTACTGATGAAACGGACCACGCGTCGCCCGCTCGAGCGCGGCCAGCATCTCCTCTGGCGGATCGAAATCGGGGAACCCCTGCGAGAGGTTGATGGCGCCGAACTGGTTCGACATCCGCGTCGTGCTGCGGATGACGGACTCGGAGAAGACGTTGAGGCGGTTCGCGGTGGCTGGCATCGGTGGAGGATGCGGCCTGCACACAGCGGACGGAAGGCCCCGACCGCAGCCTGCAACCAGCCCAACGTCCGGGGCGGTGTGTTCCCCGCCCCGGTACCTTCCGGACAGCCACGGCACCGACACCGGTGCCCACCAACTCCTCGGATTGCGCTGTCGGACGGGGCGCCGTAGCACCCCACCGAAGCGCAGGGAACGCCCATCGTGCAGATCGGCATCGACAGTTTTGCCGCGTCCATCCCGGACCCGGTCACCGGGCTCGCGCTGACTCCGGTCGAGCGCATGCAGACACTCCTCGCTGAGATCGAGCTCGCCGATCAGGTCGGGCTCGACGTCTTCGGCATCGGGGAACATCATCGTCCGGAATTCCTCGATTCAGCGCCGGTCGTCATTCTTGCCGCCGCTGCGACACGGACCTCGCGCATCACGCTCACCAGTGCGGTGACGGTACTCAGTGCCGCGGATCCGGTGCGTGTGTTTCAGGAGTTCGCGACCCTCGATCTGGTGTCAAAGGGCCGTGCCGAAATCGTCGCCGGCCGCGGCAGCTTCACCGAGTCATATCCGTTGTTCGGGCTGCAGCTCGAAGACTACGACTCACTCTTCGCCGAAAAGCTCGAGCTGCTGCTGGCCATTCGCGCCAACGCGCGCGTGCACTGGTCGGGCCGGCATCGCGCGCCGCTCACGGGGCAGGCCATCTTTCCGCGACCGCTGCAGCCAGTGATGCCGATCTGGGTTGGCGTGGGTGGCACACCGGCATCGTTCGTTCGTGCCGGGACCCTCGGCCTGCCGCTGATGGTGGCCATCATCGGCGGTGAACACCGTCGTTTCCGTCCACTGATCGATCTCTATCGCGAAGCGGGGCGTCGCGCGGGCCACCCAGATGCCGCCCTCCGCGTCGGCATTCACTCGATCGGATTCCTCGGCGACACCAACGATGCCGCCGCCGACGCCTTCTTCCCTGGCTACGCCCACACCTTCACCGAAATAGGCAAGGAACGCGGCTGGCCGCCGACCACCCGCGCGCATTTCGACGCGCTCCGCGGACCAACCGGTGCACTGGTGATCGGCGACGCCGAAACGGTGGCGACGAAGTTGTTGCGCATCAACGACGACCTCGGCGGAATTTCGCGCTTCACCTTCCAGATGGGCGTCTCGACACTGCCGCACGAAACGATGTTGCACGCGATCAAAATCCTTGGCACGCAGGTCGCGCCGATCGTGCGCGATGCGTTGACGCTCAGCGTCGCCTGAACCGCCCGGCATCGCATGTCACCGTTTCAACCGATTCTGCTGGCCATCGCGGTCGTCGCGCTGGTGGTGGCACTGACCGCCCTTGCGCGGCGACTGCCAATTCCGTCCCCGATTCTGCAGGTGCTGGCTGGTGTGGCCCTTGGCTTTCTACCGGGAATCGCCGTACCGGAGCTCGAACCCGACCTGGTGTTCTTCGTGTTCCTGCCGCCGATTCTCTGGGCGGCAGCGTTCTTCACGTCGCTGCGCGAGTTCAAGCAGAATGCGCGCCCGATCGGACTGCTTGCGGTTGGACTGGTGTTCGCGACGACGGCGGTCGTGGCCGTCGTATCACGCATGTTGCTGCCCGATCTGCCATGGGCCGTCGCCGTCGCCATCGGAGCAATCGTCTCGCCACCTGATGCGGTGGCCGCCGCCGCCGTGGTATCGCGGCTGCCGGTGCCGCGGCGTGTGATCGTGATTCTGGAAGGCGAGAGCCTGGTCAACGATGCGGCCGCCCTGGTGCTCTATCGCACCGCTGTGGTGGCCGCGGTGACGGGCGTCTTCAGTCTCGGCGCATCAATCGTGCGCTTCTTCATCGATGCTGCGGTCGGCGCACTGATCGGCATCGTGGTGGCATGGCTGGTGGTACAGGTGCTGAAAATCACGCGCGACGCGCTGGCGGAGACGTTGCTCACGATCGCCGCGCCGTACCTGGCCTGGGTCGCCGCCGAGTCGATTCATGTCTCTGCCGTCCTTGCCTGCGTGGCGGGCGGGATCTTTCTGCGCCAGCACTTTTCCACCGTGGTCTCACCCACGTCGCGCCTGCAGTCACGAGCCGTCTGGGATCTGATCATTTTCATCGTGAATGCACTGGTCTTCCTGATCCTCGGCCTCGAAGTCGGTCCGATCCTCGAACAGGTACCACACGATACCCTCGGCTCCGTGCTCTGGGCGGGCGTGATCCTGAGTCTCGTGACAATCGTGCTGCGGCTGCTCTGGGTGCCTGTGGCCACGGTCATCCCGCGAAAACTCAGTGCCGCCATTCGGCGTCGCGAGCCGGAACCGAACCCGAAGGCTGTGGCACTGGTGGCGTGGACCGGGATGCGTGGCATCGTCTCACTGGCCTCGGCGTTGGCACTGCCGCTGGCGCTGGGAAGCGGCCAGCCATTTCCGTATCGCGCCGAGATCATTCTGATCACGATGTGTGTGATCATGATCACGCTGGTGGTGCAGGGACTGACACTGACGCCGATCATCAGGGCCTTCAACTTCGCACCCGAGGTGGGCCACCACGCCGAGGAACGGCATGCCCGGCGCGAGGCGCTGCGGCGTGGCGCCGAGGCACTCGAAGACCTGTCGCGTGAATCGTGGGCCGACCCGGTTGAAGTCGAGCGGATGCGACGCGAGCTACGCGACCGAATCCAGCACGACCAGCAGCACGAGCGCGATCATGCCACGCATCGCCGCCTGCGCGTGGGCGTGCTGAAGGCCGAGCGCCGGATGCTCGTCCGACTCCGCAACGAAGGCGCGATCTCGGACGAGACATTGCGCGAACTCGAGGAAGAGCTCGACCACGAATCGGTGCGCGTCGGCGCGGGTGACGTCCGGTAGTGTGACGTCGGGTCGCGTGACGTCGGGTCGGGCCTACAAGTGACCCACCACTCCGCCCCCGGCGTCAGCACTCACCTGCTCCGGCGCCGATGGCGCGCTGGTGGTACCCTCCGGCAACGTCTCGAGCCGGTCAAGCCGCTCGACGTCGATGGCAATCACGCCGTCGGGTGCACTGACGAAGATGTTCGCGAACTTCGCATCCCACCGGATCTCATCCCACACATACGAGCTGCGCGAGATGACACGCGTCGAGAACGTCGCCTCATGCGCGTTCACGGACACGAACATCTCGGCTTCCGCTTCGCGCAACATCGCAGGCGTGAAGCCGCGCAGCGGGCTACTGGCAGTAATTGGATGCACCAAGGTCCAGTGCAGCGAAAAGAACTGCACCGAATCGAGTTCCAGCTCCAGTTGATAGAACTCCCTGTTGCGCACACCATTGTGTGTCTCGAACATCGCAAGATTCACCCGCACCTGCACATCACTCAACTCGCTGCGCTGCGTATTGACGATGCGGAACATCAGCGCGCGACCATTCTCGTACGGCGCCACGACCGCCGATTCGCTGTATCGCAACTGCATGTGCGGCCGGATCAGACGCGCGATCAGCAGCCCGGCCACCACCACCACCGTCAACGGCCCGAGCAGTGACTCGAAGATCACCAGCCAATGCGCCGTCGCGCCGACGGCAAACATCGGTGTGGT
>JANNVN010000427.1:0-21704 GCA_031414435.1 Gemmatimonadaceae bacterium | reverse complement strand
ATAGCACAAAGCCGGATGGGGCGCCCGGATGGCAAGGCGAAAACCACAGCAATACCAGCGGTATTGCGAGGATTTTCAACGCAGTCAGCCGGGATGCTCCGACCGGCGACTGCTTCCCGAACTTCGGTTCCAGGCCACTAGGGCTTCCGCGTCGCCTCAACGATCAGCGAGCGCACCGAGTCGGCACCCTTGACGCTGTAGTGCGCGGTGGAGGTGCCGACCATCTTGCCGCCCGACATTCGCAAGACGCCATCCGTCTTCACCCGCACACCCTTCCGAAGCACGCTCTCGTACGGTCCGACTGCCGTCATCACGCTGTCGCCGCTAATCGTCAGCGCGAGTGGCTGTGCCGGTCGTCCGGGTAATGTGATCGTCCAGCCGGCTGGATCGACGGTCGCATTCAGCTCCGCAGTCACCAGCACGGTATCGCCCGTTGCGGACTTCGCAACGTACGTCCACTTCCCCGCCGCATCGGCGAGCGAGAATGCTGCAGGGGCGACCGCTGTCGCGGCTGCCGGCTCGCCCGCCGGCACCGCTTCCGGCGGCTTCTCGGCGGGCTTGCTGCAGGCAGCGATCAGGAACAGGAACGCGAAGTCTCTGACACGCATCGACTGACCTCCAGTGAAGAGTACGAAGACCTCACCGGTGCGCCGGCCGCACGTCCGGGCCGCCGCGCGTGCGGCAGTTCGGCATGGCCGATGAGTCCGAGGATGGCGCTGCTCCGTTCGCGGATGTCTTGGTCGGCAACACCAGATGCACGCGCCGCCGAAACCCTCGTGGGACCACGATGGGGCGTGGGGGCACGATCCGCAATACCGAGATTGAAGCGCCCTGCCATACGTTCGCCTGCCACACGACGTGTCGCTACTTCCGCCGTGTTGGCGCCGGCGCAGCAGGGGCATCCACCAGCACCATCTGCTGCTTCATCCAGATGCGTTTGACGTGCGCCGCCCGCTCCAGCGCCACCAAAGCGCTGTCGCCATTGTCGATCGGGGCCGACATCGAGAACGTCCGATCGAGCAGCTTCACTTCGGGGCGCAGATCCATCAGGTACCAACGACGGAACGCCGGGAGTGCGTCGCGAAGCGTTCGGTTCGCGATCACCAGACGACCGTCCGCCCAGTGCGTCGCCTCGTCCATCTGCTCCGCGGTCGGCACCGAGAGCACGCTGTCCTGCGACAACATCAGTCCGGATCCGGCAGCCACATCACGCTCGTCCTTCCCAAGTGACGCCCTGATCGCACCGGTCTGTACAGTGACCACCACCGGTTCGTCCTTGTAGGCGCTGACGGTAAACGTCGTACCGATCGCGACAATGCGCATCCGGCCCGCATGCACCTCAAATGGAAGTTTCGGATTGCTGGCGACGATGAACCGGGCCGCGCCAACCAGTCCAACCGCACGCAAGTCACGATTGAAAGCCTTTGGCACAGTGATGCTGTCATCCGCCCCCATCACCACCTGGGTTCCGTCGTCGAGCTTGACCGAGGCGCTCTCTCCCGCCTTGGTCGTGACGGCGTGCGCCTCCTTGTCGCTCAGGGCGCGGGTCACCCTGAAATCCGCTCCCGCACGGTCCAGCACCAAGTACAATCCCGAACCAATGGCGGCCACGAGCAGCACGCCGCCGGCAATCAGCTTCCAGGACAGGCCCTCGCCAACATGCGCGATATGCTCGGCCGCGCCATGCTTTGACGCCTCGAATCGTTCCGCTGCGGCAACTCTCGGATCGACCTCCTGCAACGCGATGCGCTGACTGAGCCGCGCCCAGCCAACGGCGGGATCGTATTCAACATGCGGCGATGTTGCCGACGAACGCTTGACGTGCTCGCGCTCATCAAATCGCCTGAGACTGGCCCGGCGAGCCAGTTCCCGCGCGGACATTTCATGCGACTCGTGAATAATCCAGTCGTGCAACTGGTCGGCGGACACGAAAGTCGCTCGCTCCCGCCAGAGCCGATCGAAGAGATTCTCGACAATGTGAGCGGTCGCCGTATCAGCGTGTACCTCGGCGTCGGCGGCGTCGGCGAGCGACGGCGCAAATTCCTCGAACAAATGACGCAAGGCAGTCTTCTCGCCCCGCGTGAGCCCAGCAAAGATCTCGGGCGCAACCGCAGAAGGGATTGTGTGCATGGCGGCTCCGATGGTAGGGACAGCGTAGAACACACGATTGTGCCGGGCGCGTTGAGGCGCCGTCCGCGAAACCCTGACACAGCAAGCAGGGCCATGGCGAGACCACACAGCTGGGATCGCGTGCCGCTTCCCATCGAGGTGACGGCCCGCCGCCGCACGCAGATGGCCCCCGATCGCCCACCTCCTCGCGGGCGAAAGTGTTGCCACGACGCGATAGGGGAAGTCCCCCTGCATGACGTCGGTAACGTCCCACGCGGTGAGGCAGACCTCGTGAACCCGCGCAACGGTTCAGAGTCTCGCGCACCCGCCGCTCTTTCCGGTCGCGCGCACGGTGTATCGTGGTCACCGCGGAGCACTGGCGCTTTCACCCTCGCACTTCATCGGAGTCAGCAATGCAACGTCCCGGATTGATGCTCGCCGTGTGTCTGGCGCTCGTGCCGTCCGTCGCGAGCGCCCAGTCGCTCTCGCTCACCACGGCAAACGCCGCTGGCGACTGCAGCGGCACGTCGTTCTATCAGGCTGCCGACGCGTCGGGCAAGTATCTCGCGGGCGGATGGGCGGCCGCAGGCCAGTTTCCGGTTGGTGTCAATCGTGGACGCGCCCGCTGTACGCTGCGCTTCAACGTGACCATGACGCCGGGCTTCAAGCTGGTGCCCGGTGGCGGATCCGGAAATGTGAATCGGATGGCCACATCCCAGTTCCTCCAGCTTCGCCTCAACGGGGCGTCGTCACAACTGCTGGTCGAGTCGGCCATCGCGATCGACGCCGCTGGTCCCGTTACCGCGTCGGCGATGCAGAGCGGAGGCCCCGCGACCTTCGCCAGCGTCGCCCTCGACCGCCCCACCGGCTCGCCGATGTTCGAAAGCGCGTGTGCGACGGCGGCGAAGACCACGTTTCAGGTCAGTGTCATTCTGGATGCGGCAACTGCGTCGAACTATGTGATCCCGTGGCCCCCGGAGCCATATGCCCAGCGCGAAGCCGCGTCTCTGGGCGAATACCGGCTGTTCTACAACGTCGTTCCGTGCGCACCATCACGGTCGGTCGGTGCGGAAATTCCGTTGCGCAAGCCGTGACGCTGATCGCGCGAGCTCACTGATAGCTCGGCGTCAGGACGCGAGGGGCCGGCGGAACGCTGCACGCCGGCTTCCTTGCGCCGAATGGGAATTGCCGTATTGATGGACGGGCGTCTGGAAGTCGACCGATGCCGGACGCAGCCGGCGTTTCGTCGGCGTGCGCGAAGCGGGGGCGATCTGCAAGCTGGTGATCAACCCGACCAATCCTGCCGAAGTGTTCGTCGCGGCACTCGGGCATCCGTTCGGGAAGAACCCGGAGCGCAGCATCTTCGCGCACACGCAACGGTGGCGCGACCTGGCAACATGCCATGGCACTCAACGACAGCACCGGCAGCGTGCCGATCGTGATGCGCGACCGTGCTTGCAGTGTCGCGGACGACGCACGCACGCACGCGGCTGTTGTGGCAGGGCACAGCGTCGCGTGGTGAAACAGACTGGAACGCGGCCAGCGCGCTCACCCGCGGGTCTGTGCCCGTGCCCTCAGGCCCCGGCCAGCACAAACGCCCTGAGCTTCACCCGCTCCACCAGCCACCGCACCGCGCGATTGCTCCCCACCAGCAACGGCGCCAGCAACAGCAGCGACTTCACCTCGGCTCGCGTGATCTTCACGACACCGCCATGCTGCAGCATCGCGCGCGTCTGCGTGAGGTCGCGGAGCGTGGCAAATGCGAACAGCAGCGGCCACACACAGAAGGTGCGGATGCTCCAGGCCCGGCGCGGCACCATCAGCAGGTACCGAACGGCATCCTCGAGATCGGCCCACGCGAGTTTCACCAGATCGGTCAGTGCCGCATGGTTGCCGTCGGAGTGCGCGAGCGAGAGAATCGTCGCGTGCCCACTGCCGTGGGCGCGGAGCGCGTTCTCGGGGATGTAGATCGAGTTTTCGTGCTCAGCGTCTGTGGCAACGTCCTTCAGGATGTTGACCGTCTGCAGCGCCTCACCGAATTGCCGGCTCTTCTCGCGCAGTTTGGTATAGACCGACTCACTGACCGCGTGGGAGTGCTCGTGCCAGAGATCGGTGAGCATGTACCCCACCGTCCCGGCGACGTAGTAGCAATACTCCTTGTACTCCTCGAGTGTCTGGATACGGATGCCATTCGGGTAGAGCAGCACGAACTTCCGCATGCCGCGCCCCATCTCCGCCACCCACCGGTGCACGTGCCGCTGCGTGGCAACCGGCAGCGAGCGGAAGAGCGCGAACACCCGATCGGATCCGCCGCTCAGGGCGACATGGGCCGCATCACCAGGCCAGTTCGTCAGATCGTCCGCCAGTGCCGTGGCCGTGGCTGGATCGTCAAAGCAGTGCAGAAAGCGGTCGAGCGTCGCGGCCTTCAACTGCGCGTCCAGATGCGGGGCATCCTCGATCGTGTCCGCAATACGACAAAGCAGATAGGCGGCGAGCACGGCGCGGCCCAAGTCACCCGGCAGGACGCGAACACTCAGCGCAAAGGTACGGGAGACCCGCGGCAAGGTGTCGCGGCACCAGCGCTCGACCTCGCGGGTGAGCGGGCGCTGGACAAAGGCCGGCGCTTGTGCCGGCAGACGATCCGCGTACGACGGTCCCAGATTCTCGTGTGAAGGCACAGTCAATATATGGTCGCAATTCTCTCAGGACGCTACGAGCGTACGGCACACCCCTCTACACATGCAGTCTCGGGTGGTGCATCTATCGGCGTGACGAATCCACCAGGTTTCCGCGGTACCTACCGCCTCGATGCCGACGCGCGCGGCGTTTACTCCGAAGCGGCGGGCATTGCCCGGATCATGCCGCGCGCCGTGGCCGTCCCGGTTGATGCCGAGGATGTGACGGTGCTCGCCCACTGGGCGCAGATGAGCCAGACACCTCTCATACCACGGGGCGCGGGCTCATCGATGGCCGGTGGGGCAATCGGTGATGGCGTGATCGTGGACCTCAGCCGGCTCTCAGCCATCGGACCGATCGACCCGGTGACGAAACGCCTGTGGGTCGGCCCCGGTGCTATTCGCGACTCGGTCGATGCCGCTGCGCGGGCACATGGCCTCTGGTTTCCGGTCGACCCCTCGAGCGGCGCCTGGGCCACGATCGCCGGCATGGTCGCGACCAACGCGGCCGGCCCACACAGTCTGCAGCACGGCGCCATGCGCCACTGGGTCACGGCGCTCGAGTGTGTCTTCGACGACGGGTCACGGGCCACCATCCGCCGCGGCGCCGAGCTGCCGACGCAGGCGAAGAACGTCGCCGCCATCCGCCGGTTCTCGACGCAGGCGATGAGCACGATCTTCACCACCGCGATGGCAGAGCCGATCGCAAAGATCCGTCATGCCGGCGTCCGGAAGGAGTCGTCCGGGTACGCGCTGGTAGACTTCGCGAAGTCTGGCGACCTGGTAGACCTCTTCGTCGGCAGCGAAGGAACGCTGGTGTTGATCGTTGGCGTGGAGCTGCAACTGGCCGAGCTGCCTGCGGGTCGCACATCGATCTGCGCCGGGTTCAGCACGCTGGAGGCGGCCGTTGACGCCTCGGCCAAGGCCGTCGGACTGGGCGCGGCAACCTGCGAGCTGCTGGATCGCACCTTTCTCGACGTGGTCCGCCACACCAGCCCTACCGGCAGCATCCCGGCGGACATCGAGGCGCTGCTGCTTCTCGACGCCGAGGCAGCAACTCAGGATGCCGCGGAGGCGCTGGCGACCAGCATTGTGTCAGCGTTCGAGGCGCTTGGCGCGACCGGAATGACGCGCGCGACGTCGCCTGATGAGATCGCCGCGCTTTGGCACGTCCGCCACGCCGCAAGCCCGTTGCTGGCGAAAATGACCGACGTGGGCACCTCGATGCAGTTCATCGAGGACGGCGCGGTGCCTCCGCAGGCGCTGCCGGAGTATGTCCGCGGGATTCGCAGCATTCTCGAGCATCACGGATTCACTGGCGTGATTTTCGGCCACGCCGGCGACGCCAACGTCCACGTCAACCCGCTGGTCGACACCTCACGGCCCGATTGGCGCGCACATGTCGAAGCGGCGCTCGATGAAGTGGTGACACTCACGGCCGTGCTGGGTGGGACGCTGGCCGGCGAGCATGGTGACGGTCGACTGCGCACGCCGTTCATGCCGCGGCTCTGGGCCAATGATGCGATGGTCCTGTTCGAGCTGGTGAAGCGCTGCTTCGACCCGCGCGGGATCCTGAACCCGGGTGTGAAGGTGGCGCTGGCCGGTCAGACGGCACTCACCGACATCAAGTACGACCCGACACTGCCACCGCTTACGCCTGCGGCCAGCCGCGCCCTCAACACCGTGGCGGACACCCGCGGCTACGCGCAGTTCCGCCTCGACCTGCTCGACGGGTAAGGGCGGCGACCGGTCAGCGACCGGGCAGCGAGGGCTTCGGACGACGACGAAGCTCGTCGAGTACCAGCGGTGTGATGTTCACGGCCTCGTCGAAGGCGATGGGCGCACCATCGCTGGCGAGATCGAAGACCAGCGTGAGCCGCTCGCGCGCGCGCACGGAGTTCACCGCGCTTCGCATCAGATCGAGCAGCGGCTTCTGCAGCTCGGTGAGGCGTGTGCTCGTGATCGCATTCAGCTGCGCGACCATGTCCTCGAGGGCCAGTTCGCGCGCCCGCAGCATCATCACCGCAGCCTCACGCTGCTGCGGGCGCAGATCCGACTCATGCCGCGACAACTCGTCGACCGCGGCCTTCATCGAATCGGTGGCAGTGTGCACCATCTCACGTGCCTTGGCCATGTCGAGCGCAAACTCGGACTCGGCCTGAGCCCGGCCTGGCATCTCCTGCAGCAATTGCCGCGAGTCAATGACGCCTACTCGCACCGCGGAAACGGAGGCACGCTGCGCGAAGAGGACGTTCGTTGACGCGAGCAGTGCAACTGCGCCGATGACGATCTGCAAGCGGCGCGAAGTGAATGAAAGCATGAAGTGGTGCGAAGGTGTGAGATGAATGACCGTTGATCTGCGCGTACTGCGTGCGGAGAACACCGGCGACGCCCCTTTGATTCCGCGGCATTTGTCACGATTTCGTGCGCTGACCGTACCGCTGCGCCGAGTGGTGATGTTGCGCGAAAACTGTGACAAGTTCAGCCGAAACCGACGCGGGTGCCCGGTGTCTGCACGCGGATCAGCAGGTCGCTCACCGCCAACTCCCCAGGTACATATATGCCGTCTTCTGCCAATTCCAGGTACGCTTACGGGCGTTCCGTTCTCCATCGGCTCGTCGTGTGCGGCGGCGTGTTGGTTCCGCTGGCGTTGCCGGCACAATCCCGGAAGATCGAACCACTTTTCGAGATTTTCGCCACCTACAGTCGGCCGCCGCTCGCCGCTGCAGTGGCTGACGCCTACGCCCCGGGCGGAGGCGTGCGAGCCGGCGCGGGCGTCGGTGCTGCCGTGGGTGTGATGATCCGGCATCTCGAAGTCTCGGGCTTCTACGAAATCGCCACGACCTCGCTTGTGGCTGACGACTCGCGCGATTTCACCCGCTACACCGGTGGCTTGCGAGCAGAGCTCGCCCTGCCTGAGTTCGGGGCACAGTTTCGTGGCCTGATCTCGGCCAGTGCCTTCGTGCAGGCTCTCGGGAAGACCGTGGTCTCGATGCGTCCTGAGTTGGTGCCGCAACCGCCGGCACCCGGCATGGCAATCGGGTTCGTGCAAGTCTCGCAGCGGAACGCGCTCGGCGGGCGCCTCGAGGCGGGGATCGAGCATCGCGGCTTCATCGGCACGACATGGTTCGCCACTGGGGGTCTGACCATGGCAGGCGCCGGGAGTGGCAACTGGACCCTGAACTCGAGCCGTCGGGGCGGACTCGGCGTCGCGCCGATCGTGACGGTCGGGCTCCGCACGCGCGACTGGGCGCGCTGAGCGCGGCGCCGGGATTCATCACCTGCGCTGGTCGAACCACTCGGTCGGCCATATCGCTGCGGCGGCCTCCGGCGCAGCGCCTCGCAGTCGTGGATATCTTCGGAGGCGTCTGTCCGGTCCCCATCCACGCTCACCGCCCTGCCCCGTGCCCGAGTTCTTCACCGCCCCCCGCCTCACGCTGCTGTCGCGCCCACAGTTTCTCGAGCCGGAGCACCTAGGCGTGGCGTGGCTGGGCGAAGCCACGGATGGCGAAAAGCTGGCGGAGTTCGCCGGCCGACTCTGCTACATGAGCCAGCGAAACCCAGCCGGCAGATCGACGCGTGAGTATCTGGAGAACATCAAGAAACAGGGGCACGGCAGTGTGCTGGAGCACGCGAACTACTCGATCCTGTTCGAGGGTGTGAGTCGCTCGCTCACGCACGAGCTGGTGCGGCATCGCGCTGGTTTCGCATACTCGCAGCTCAGCCAGCGTTATGTGGACGAGAGCGACGCAGCGTTCGTCGTGCCGCCAGCAATGGTGGGTGATACCGCGCTCGAGACGGCCTGGCGCGCCCAGATCGATTCGGCGCAGGCCGCCTACATCCACCTGGTGGATGAACTCATGCAGCGCTACGGCTGGGTGGCCGACAAGGTCCACCGCCGGAAGATGGCTCGTGAAGCGGCGCGCGGTGTACTGCCGAATTCCACGGAAACGAAGGTGGTCGTGACCGCCAATGCGCGCGCGTGGCGGACGATGCTCGAGCTGCGCTCGAGTGAAGCGGCCGAGCTCGAGATCCGGCGCATGGCAGTGGCGACACTGCGCCTGCTGGCAGTCGAGGCACCGGCATTCTTCAGCGATTTCGAGATCTACACGGCCGAGGATCGCCGCGAGGCGGCGCGGATCGCCTTCCACAAAGTCTGAGAGGCAGCATGTTGCAACACGTTCGTGTCGGTCACTCCGCTCTCTGGACTTCTGCGCTGCTCGTTGCGGCGTGTGCACCGCAGCGACCCTCGACTGCCCCGACGCCGGCAGTGCCGGTCGCGGCAACAGCGCCGGTGACGCCGGCACCGACGCCCGCCGCACCTCCGACGCCGGCAACCACTCCCCGGGGTGCCTTTCGTACCGCGCCGGCGGACTGGCATCTGCTCGACCCGGCCACGGATGGAGTGGCCGGAGTAGGCGCACGGCGCGCACTCACGGAGCTCCTCGGCAACGCAGCGCCAAAGCGAATCATCACGGTTGCGGTCATCGACGGTGGGGTGGACACGGCGCACGTCGCACTGCGCGGGGCACTGGTCCTCAACACGCGGGAAACGCCTGCCAACGGGAAAGACGACGACGGCAACGGCTACGTGGATGACGCGCGCGGCTGGAACTTCATCGGCGGCGCCGCTGGCAACATCGACGACGACCGGCTCGAGCTGACGCGGATCGTGGCCACCTGTCGTGCGAACGGTGGCAAGAGTCCGGTCAGCACGTCATGCATCGATCTCGAACGGGCATTCGCGTCGGCTGTGGCCGAGGCGACGACACAGTGGAGTGGCCTCCGGCCTGTCCTGACGGAGTACGACTCGCTGCTGGCCGTGGTGGCGAAGGACAATGGCGTCGAGAAGACAGCGATCACCGACGCCACGATGCGAAAGATGCAGCCGAAGACGATGGCAAGCCGTACCGCGCTGCTTCGTCTGCAGCAGTTTGCCGCGAACGGACTGACACCGAACGTGTCCCGCGCGGCCCGGCGTCAGGTGGGCGGGCGTCTGAGCTTCGGGCTGAATCTGGCGTTCGATGGTCGGAAAGCGGTGGGTGATACCCCGGCCATGGGGCGTTCGTACGGCAACGCAAACGTGACCGGCCCCGATGCATCTCACGGGACCGCGGTGGCCAGTGTGATTGGCGCCGTCAGCGGCGATAGCGGCTTTGTCGGCGTGTCGCCCGGGGTTCGCATTCTGCCGGTGCGGGTGGTGCCAAATGGCGACGAGTACGACAAGGACGTCGCGAACGGGATCCGATACGCCGTCGAGTCGGGGGCGCAGATCATCAACATGTCGTTCGGCAAGCCGTACTCACCGGGCAAGGCCTCGGTGGACAGCGCTGTGCAGTTCGCGGTGTCGCGAGGCGTGCTGCTGGTGCATGCGTCGGGGAATGAAAGCGCGGACGTCGACGCCGTCCCGACCTTCCCGAGCGCGATCTTCTCCGCACCGGCGGCAGGCCGGGCCGCAACTTGGATCGACGTCGGTGCCTCGAGCTGGCGTGCTGGAGAGCGACTGGCCGCCGATTTCAGCAACTACGGCCGGACACTGGTTGACCTCTTCGCGCCCGGCGTCTCGATTTTTTCGGCTGCACTTGGCAACGAGTATGCCCGCGAAGATGGCACCAGTCTGGCGGCGCCCGTCGTCAGCGGCGTGGCGGCGCTCCTGATGTCCCATTTCCCGTCGCTGACTGCGGCCGACGTGAAGCGCATTCTGATGGCGACGGTGACGCCGTACGCCGGAACAGAGGTCCTGCGTCCTGGGAGCGAAACGTCACGTGTGCCATTCGCGTCGCTCTCGGTGTCGGGGGGCATCATCAACGCCTATGAGGCCGTGAAGATGGCTCAGCGCGAGACCGCCAAGGCCCAGTAGTCGGGGGTACCGGGGGGCACGGACCAGTACAACGGACGAGGGCCGGCGATGCAGCTGCATCACCGGCCCTCGTTGGCACACTGCGCGGCGGGATTCACCGCCACGCGTCAGACAGGTCACGCTGCGATGTCGTCCTCCTGAAGGTCAGCATCGACGTCGCCTTCGGCCTCTCGCAGCGAGGCCAGCATTGCATCTTCATCGAGCTCGGAGTGCGAGGCCACGTGAATCGGCAGCCGGATCGCGGCGCTGTGCTCTTCCTGACCACGGACACTGGTCAGATGCGCGATCGCCGTGCGGAACTGCGGCCCATTGCTGCTGATCAGGACCGCCGCGTCCTCTTCGAGCACCGCGGTGGCCAGCGAGAGTTCGGCCGCCACGGCGCTCCCGTCGGCGGCAATACGCCAGACCGCGTCAGGACGACCGCGATTGGCCGCCGCCAGCGCCCATGCCAGATGGGTCACCGTCGGATCCCCGTAGAGCGTGACGACCTGATGGCGCGGTGCCGCCGGATCTGCGCCGGCCGCCCATCGCACCGATTCGGCTACCACGCCAGCCATCACCGGCGTCGCGGCCATCCGAACGAACACATCAATCATCGACACCCCCTCCCCGTGGATCACACGGCATCGGTGCGGCCAATTCCGCTCCGCGGAACGCGCAGACATCAGAGTGACGCCTGACTCCGGGTACGCGTGACACGCCCCCCCGGTTCCCGCCTGAACAACGCCAGCAAGCGTCGTACCATCTCAGATACTGCACCAGATCCGGTTCCGTCACCAGAGCGGCGGTGGCGTCTGATACGTCTTTGGTGCAGACGTTGGTTTCAGCGAACGGTTAGCCCCGCTTCATCCCCCGCGCGACAGCTTGCCGGACGCGTCTCGCACCCTACTTTGCCTTGTATGACAACGACCGTCGAGCAGGGAAAAGCGACGATCCTGGTGGTCGAGGATCGAGCTGAGGTGCTGGAGGTAGTGTCCCGCACGCTCCTGGAAAGTGGGTACGCCGTGCTGACGGCACAGGACGGGGAGTCCGGCCTGGCCATTGCCATTGATCAGGCCCCGGATCTGATCATTCTTGACATCGGGCTCCCAAAAGCAAACGGCCTCGACGTGGCGCGCGAGCTGCGCGAGCGTGGCTTCCGCGCACCAGTGCTGATGCTGACCGCACGTGTCACCGTCGGCGATCGTGTGGCAGGGCTCGACGCCGGTGCCGACGATTATCTCGTCAAGCCCTTTGATGTTGACGAACTGGTGGCTCGCGTTCGCGCCCTGCTGCGCCGCTCCACCTTGCGCGACGAAGAACTGCTGCTGCGCGTGGGGACGCTGCATCTCGATACCGTCTCGCGCGAGGTGACGCGCGATGGCGCACAGATTTCGTTGACCCAGAAGGAGTACGCGCTGCTCGAATACCTGATGAAGCACTCGGGGCGGGCCGTGACGCGCGAGCAGATCGCCGAACATGTCTGGAAGACGGAATTTGATCCCTCAACCAACATCGTCGACGTGTACATCAACTACCTCCGCAAGAAGATCGACGGGGCGGATGGTCCACAGCTGCTGCATACCGTCCGCGGCACCGGGTACATGCTGCGCGCCTGAGGCGCGCCCCGAAGCGGAATCAGGACTTCAGTGAGCGGTCGTACCGACTCCGGCCGCGCGCCTCACTCACGGACCGAACCAGCATCGGTGGTTCGGTGCGGCCGCGGTGCCAGCGACACGCTTCGCACCCGAAACGCGCGGCGACGCGGGATGTCAGCGCGCGGCCTCTGAGCCGCCACCGGTGCGCACTTCAACGGCGCGGGTAGCGCTCGCCTCAGCCAGCAGAACGGCCAGCAGGTCTGGTGCGGACAACGACACTGTCGGCGTCACTTCGGCCAGCAGCCAGTTGGCGGCCCACGGATCGGCCGCATGTGCTCGCCGCCACCCGGAGGTGAGACATTCGGCGACGGCCGCGGCATCGGTACCTAACGACAACAGCTCGACTGCCAAGGCATCCTGCAGCTCGCGCCCCGGAAACCAGTCGCCTCGGGCGCCGGAGATTGCGTCAGCCTTCGTCAGGTGCTGTGCCGCACGGCTCCGATCGCCGAGCCGCAACCGGCAGAGGCCCGCACCGCAGATCGCACCGACCTCCACGTCGTGCTGTCCGACGCGCTCTGCCAGCGATGCCGCGACATCATACAGATCCGCCGCGGCGGCCAGATCACCGCGCTCGTGATCCAGCTGCGCCAGATGGTACAGCGCGAGGAGCTGTCGCTCACTGTTTTGCACCGCGGCGAAAAGAGCCAGTGCATCGCCGAAGAGCTCGCGCGCCTGCTCCAACTCGCCGGTTCGTCTCGCCACGACGCCGAGATCGAGCGCAGCCAGCCCCCATTCATCAGGCGTGCCGGCGGTACGTCCAAGATCGATCGCCCGTCGCAACGCGGTCCGAGCGTCCTCCCACTCCGCACGGTGGGCTGCCACAACGCCGATCCGATCCCAGCAGCGCGCCTGCCCACGTGCGTCGCGCAGATGCTCGTAGAGCGCCAACGCACGGCGATAACTCTTCTCGGCTTCCGCGGCACCGTCGACATCGAGTGAGGCACCGAGGCGAACGAGCGCGTCGGCCAGCAGGCTGTCGTCGCCAAGACTCCCGGCCAGCCGCACGGCGTCGCGGGCCGACGCGATGGCCGCAGTGCGGTCGCCAAGTCGCAGATGTGTCGCTGCCAGCATCCCGAGCAGCGCAACGCGTTCATCATCGGCACCGATATCGGCCGCGGCCTGAAGCAGCGCCTCACACGACCGCAGCGTCTTCACCGCAGGTTCACCCAGCAGTGCGCGCAGCCGTTCGCGCATTCGACGCAGGCGCAACGTCTGCCGGCGGTCGGCACGTGCCGCATACCAATCCAGCGCCAGCGCACACGTCTCCTCAGCCTCCGCATACCGTCCGCGGAGCTCCGCCACCTCGGCCATCTCGACGCGGACCGCCGCCACAGACGGTGGATCCGGCGCGTGCCGCTCGGCGATCCGAAGGAACTCATCCGCCTCGTCATGCGCGTAAACGCGTCGCGCCCGTTCGCTGGCGGCGAGTGCAAAGGCGTGCGCCTGTGCCGCATCGTCCGCGCGGTCGAAGTGCATGGCGATTTCGGCCACTGCCTCCGGCATCCGTTTCCACAGCGCCTGCGCGACCCGATCGTGAGTACGCTGCAACCGCCTCGCGTCGAGCGGCTTGCAGAGCGCCTCGATGAGCAGCGTGTGCGCGAAGACGTAGCGATAACTGCCTCGCCCGTGCGCCGGCTGGATGACACTGGCCCGTACGCCGCTTTCGATCGCCGACGCCAGCAGCTCTGGCGTCACACGCGCCGCATCCTGCACGACACCGAGATCAAACTCGCGGCCGACGACTGCTGCCACGGTCAGGATGTCGCGATCGTCGCCGCTCAGCTTCGCCAGACGGCGACCCATCAGCTCCAGTACACCATTCGGCAGGCGCAGCTCGGAGACCGGGTGCCACAGCCAACGGTCCTTTTCCCACCAGATGTCGCCTTCGTCAACCAAGGTCCGGAGGGTCTGAACGACCAGCAGCGGATTGCCCTCGGTCTGGCGATACAGGTATGCAAGGAACTCGCGTTCAACTTCCTGACCGTGGAAGACCGCGTCCACCCACCGGCGCAACTCGTCGCGCGTCAGCCGTGCGAGCGCCTGCTCGTGCAGCCGCTGGCTGACGACGAGGCGGCGCATCCGTTCGTGGATCTCGGGCGTGACATCCTCCATGCGGAGGGTCAGGCAAAGCAGGATCGGCTCGCGCTCCAGCTGCGACACGACGTGCTCCAGGGCATCCCAGGTGGCCGAGTCTGCCGACTGCATGTCGTCGAGCACAATCACGAGCGGACGCCGGGCGGCGGCTTCGGAGAGATAGGCCGCCAGTTCTGCCAGCAGCGCGAACTTGCTGCCGGTAGGTGTCGGTGCCGCGCTGGCGCGGCTCGCGAGCCCGGGAATGATGCGAGACAGCTCGGGCCAGCGCTGGCCGGCGAGCGCCGGTGCCCCACGAGACGGCGTGGTTGGGCTCGGCAGGCGAATGCCATGTGGAGGAGCGCTGCCCGCAGAGAAGAGCGTGGCGAGCGAGGCCGAGGAGGGTGGGCCGCCCGATGCCGTGGAGCCCGGCGCACGATCGTCCGGGGCAGCTGCCGACGGGTTCACGTCAGCTTCAGTTGCGGCCTGCCGTTGCCGTTCAAGCGCCTCAACGATCTCGATCCATGGTGCATACGGCGGCTGGGCCATAACAGCATCGACCGCTCGACCCACCACCATCGAGCCACTGCGTAGCTTGATTTCGGGTTCCAGCTGTCTCAGCAACGTCGTCTTGCCCACTCCCGCCTCGCCAAGGACCGCGACGGTACGCGGTCGGCCGAGGACGGAGTCATCAAGAAGCCGCACGAGACCGCGCAACTCTTCGCCGCGGCCGACGAAGCGGTCGAGCGCGGGCAGGATCGCGGCGCCCTGAGCGGCGCCGGCAACGGCGACGCCGTCGCGCCCACGGCGCCTGACCTGATACATGGCACGATCGGCTGCGGCAAACAGCGCTTCCGGGTCGTCCCCGTGGGTCGGAAACGAGGCCACTCCCACGCTGACCGACACCGTCATTGGCAGCCCGGCGGCGTCGGGCAACCCGCCATGACCTCGAATCGCCGCAGCGAGACGCTCGGCGACCTCGCGCGCGCGCGCGATCGGCGCACCTGGCAGCAGGGAGACGAACTCGTCCCCGCCCCATCGAGCGGCCAGATCACCGGACCGGAGCGTTCGCCGGAGCAATTCGCCGACGAGTACAAGGACGGCGTCACCGCGCGCCGAGCCGTGCTGGTGATTGATCGCCTTGAACTGATCGATGTCGATGACCAGCAACGCGCATTCACCCTGCGTGGCGCGCGCGCGACCAATCGCGACGGCCGCGGCGGACACAAAGGCGGCCCGCAGTGGCAGTCCGGTCAGATCATCGACGGGCTGGTCGCTCAGCAATGGCTCAGGTGTCGCGGGACGATTGTCCGGGCGGCGCAGCGCAGATAACGGCTCCGTCTCGTGGATACTAAGCCGAAAATCTGCGGGCAGACAGCGCCAGAGTGAACAGCCAGAAGACGCCGGCAGCGAGGGAAGTGTCACATACATTAACGCGCCGATTCCCATCTCGTCTGCCAGACAGAAGCCAATCTTCCCGGAGAGCTGCCTGTGCGTTCGAGCCACCGACTGACGACGATCCTGTTGCTGAGCAGCGCCGCCTGCGCCAGCCGGGCCAATACGCCTGCAGCGCGCGGGGCCAACGTCGCGGTGGCGGTGCTCCCCGAGGCGGCCACCGCGGCGCTTCGCGAGCAGACTGCCGACGAGCAGGTGTTGCACGTGCTCAATCGACTCGCCTACGGCCCTCGGCCGGGCGATGTGCAGGCCGTTCGCGACCGCGGCGTCGATCGATGGATCGCCGATCAACTCAGTGTGCAAAGCGACACCGGAGCGGCGGCGACCCTCTCGCACTATCGCACCCTGGGGATGTCGCTGCCCGACTTGCTCGACCAGTATCCACCCAATCCGGTACTCAGGCGCCTTGCGCGGCAAGCGGCCCGTGGTGCGTCACCACATTCGATGCGCTTCAGCCGCGACGACTCGCTGGAGTACTTACAGGCCCGACGCCGCGCGGCCGTAATCGGCCTCGAGCTGACATCAGCACGCGTTGCGCGGGCGGTAGTGAGTGATCGCCAGCTGGAGGAGGTCCTGACTGACTTCTGGCTCAATCACTTCAATGTCTTCGCCGGGAAAAGCGCAGCGATGCGGCATTATCTGGTGCCGTACGAGCGCGACGCGATCCGTCCACACGTGATGGGTCGCTTCCGCACGCTGCTCGGCGCCGTGGCACACAGTCCGGCAATGCTCGTCTACCTCGACAACGCGCAAAGCGCCGCCGACAGCACCCGGCCAACACTCGTGCCCCAGCGCGTTGCACGGGCCGCACAGCGTCGCTATGCGCAGCACGCACCGCAGCTGGCAGGCATGTCGCCCGACCAGCGCGATAGCGTCGTGGCGCGGCTGCGCCAGCGACGCCGCGGGCTGAACGAGAACTACGCCCGTGAGTTGATGGAACTCCATACGCTTGGTGTGGATGGCGGCTATACGCAGCAGGATGTGACGGAGGCCGCACGAGTCCTCACCGGCTGGAGCATCGAGAAGCCGAATGAGACCGCGGCATTCCGCTTCAATCCTGCGCTGCACGACGCGGGTGCGAAGCTCGTGCTCGGCACCGTCTTTCCCGCGGGTCAGGGCGTCGCCGAGGGCGAGCGCTTGCTCGACCTGCTGGCTCGGCATCCCTCGACGGCGCGGTTCATCGCAACCCGGTTAGTGCAGCGCTTCGTCAGCGACACGCCGCCCGCCGCGCTGGTGGCTCGGGCGGCGGAGACGTTCCGACGCACCGACGGCAATCTGCGTGAGGTCGTTCGCGCCATCGTGACCAGTGAGGAGTTCTTCTCGCGGTCGGCATGGCGGGCGAAGGTGAAGTCGCCGTTCGAGGTGGTGGTGAGCGCGCTGCGCGGCATGGGGGCCACGGCGGATACGACTGCGCGATCCGCCGCGATCGTCGCGCGACTCGGGCAACCGCTCTATCAGCATCAGGCTCCGAACGGCTGGCCGGAGACGGGGGATGGCTGGATCAACACCGGAGCGATTCTCAACCGGATCAACTTTGGCATGGCGCTGGCCAGCGGCAGTGTGCCGGGCGTGCGTGTGCGAGACTGGCCGCTGTACGCAGGACTCGATCCGCTGCCGCGTGATCAACAGGTGGATGGTGTGGTGCGTGCGTTGCTGGGCGGCGCCGTGAGTGCCGATATGCGCAGCATTCTGCTGAGTGGCGACCATCCGATGCTCGAGCAAGCGATGTCGCAGTCGGCGGTGTCACCCGATTCGGTGGCGGCGATGGTTGCGGCGATGCCGGGTGAGGCCATGAGCGGAAGCGCCAGACGAGCAACGCTGTCTCCCGGAACAACGGGCGCCGGCACGATGATCGTGACCGATCGCGGGACGCGGCTGGGGCGCGGTATGGGCGCGGCGGTGCGGTTCAATGGTGCCGGTGCACCGCAGGGGTTGGCACAGATCATCGGCCTCGCCATTGGTTCGCCTGAGTTTCAGCGCCGCTGACACCGGTCACACTTTTCGCAGGAGCAGGTATGGATCGACGCGTCTTCATGCGCTCGGGTGCCATGGCGCTGGTGACGATGGGGCTGAGCCCCTCGTTCCTGCGGCGCACGACCTTTGGCATGACGTTGCCGAAGGCAGCGAAGGGCAAGGTGCTCATCTGTGTTTTCCAGCGTGGCGCCGCCGATGCGCTCAATGTCGTCGTACCGCATGGCGATCCGTCGTACTACCGCCTTCGGCCCAACATCGCGATTCCACGGCCATCGCTGTCAGCCGGCGCTGCCGGGGCGCTCGAGCTGGACGGGCGCTTCGGCCTGCATCCCGCCCTGCGTTCGCTCAAGCCACTGTACGATCGCGGCCTGCTGTCGCCGATCGTGGCCGTGGGAAGCCCGAGCAACACGCGCTCGCACTTCGACGCGCAGGACTACATGGAGAGCGGGACGCCGGACCGAAAAGGCACTCCAGATGGTTGGCTGAATCGCTATCTGGCCGTCGCCGGGACCTGCGAAGCCGGCGCCAGCTGTGCATCGACACCATTCAGGGCCGTGGCGCTGACCGCACAGATGCCCCGGATCCTGGAGGGGCCACGTCCGGTCGTTGCCATGAACTCGCTCGAGGAATTCACCGTGCGCGCCACCGGTTCGCAGTCCGACCGGCTGGAAGCGCTGTATCGCACCGGCCGCGCGGATGTGATTCATGCGACCGGCAGCGACACGTTCGAAGCGGTGAAAATGCTGCGCGCGGCCAATCCGCAGCAATACGCGGCGGCGAATGGAGCGCAGTACCCGGTGACGGAGTTCGGTCGCCGGCTGCGTCAGATCGCGCAGCTCATCAAGTCGGGGGTCGGGCTGGAAGTGGCCTTTGCCGATATCGGCGGCTGGGATACGCATGTGAATCAGGGCGGTGCCACAGGTCAGCTTGCCAATCGACTCCGTGAGTTCGGCGACGGGGTCGCGGCGCTGGTTGCTGATCTGGGGGATCGGATGGACGACGTGGTGATTCTCACGATGACCGAGTTTGGCCGGACGGCACGCGAGAACGGCAACGGTGGAACGGACCACGGGCATGCGGGCTCGATGTTCGTGATCGGCGGCGAGGTAAAGGGTCGCGAGGTGTTTGGCCGCTGGCCAGGATTGGCGCCGGAGCAGCTCAATGACGGCCGCGATCTGGCGCTCACGACGGACTTCCGTTCGGTGTTTGGCGAGATCGTGTCGACACATCTTGGCGCTGAGGAGCTCGCGCGCGTGTTTCCCGGGTACTCTGGCTCTGAAACCGCCTGGTTGCAGCTGCTGCGCAGCACCCGGGCACGAGCGTCCGGCGGCGGCTGACGATCGCGGCACTTGGTGTGAGAGGTACCTTGACGAAGAGTTGACGCGCCGATGCGTCGGCTCTGAGCTCATCATCTGTGAATCTCTCGTGCCTGCTTCGTGCATCGCTCCGTTTCTTGCGGCCGGAATGCTCCTGTCTGCCTGTTCCTCGTCAGCCGAAACCGGCGACAAGGCCGACGTCGCCACACGTCGCGACTCAACGCCCGCTCCCGCGGTCACGGACAGCACCGTTGGCCCGGTGACGCCGGCCAGCGCCAGCTCGGCCGGCAAGGTGCCGGTCCTGATGGTTCATCTGGTGGCGGATACCGACGCGGTCTGGACGATCACCAGGGCGCGGTTTCGCCAGACGCTCGAAGCGTTGTACGCGCACGACTATCGCCCGATCACCGTGGCGCAACTGATCGACAAGCGAATCGATGTGCCGGCCGGCAAGCGCCCGGTTGTGTTCACGTTCGATGACGCGTCGGCTTCACAGTTCCGCTACATCGAGAAGAACGGGCAACTCGAGGTGGATCCTGAGAGCGCGGTCGGGATCTGGCTGGCGTTTTCGCGGAAGCATCCGGACTGGAAGCCACGGGCCACGTTCTGCATGCTGAGCGGCGCAGAAGCGGGACGCAGCTTCTTCGGGAACAAGAACATCGAAGGGCAGAAGACCGAGTGGCGCTTCCGCAAGTTGCAGTTCCTTCGCGATCAGGGGTTCGAGTTGTGCAATCACACGCTGTGGCATGCCAATCTGGCCAAGTACCCCGAGCCGTTCGTGCAGGAACAGATCGCTCGCGGTCAGCTGGCGATTGACTCGGCGGTCCCAGGGTACAAGGTGCGCACCTTCGCGCTGCCGCTCGGCGTGTGGCCGAAGAATCGCGCGCTGGCGCAGCGCGGCGAGTGGCGCGACCCGAAGAGCGGCGTGGTCACGCGCTACGACTACGACGCCATTCTCGAAGTCGCGGGCGGGCCAAGTGTGAGTCCCTTCGATCCCACGTTCAACGCGCATTCGATCAAGCGGTTCAACGTGTTCTTCAATGCGGTCGATTCCCTGATCGCGCGGCTCGAGCGCGGGAACTCGGGTTACGTGGTCCCCGGACCGCGCTGAGCCGCCACCAGTCGTGCGCGGTGCGCGGCGGCGCGTTTCGCTTCAAGCCACCAGACGCCGCTCATCGCGGCCAGTGAACCGAGCATACCGACGACCGCGGTGCCAATCCCGGCCTCCGTGCCGAACGCCGAGCCGACAGCGACATATGCCAGCGTACCAGTGATGACGGTGAGGCCACCGCGCACGCGCGGGTGCCAGTACGCGCGCGTCTCTTCGGGGCTGGGCTGGGACGAATCAGGCTGATTCACGACGGGATCTGAAGCGGGGAACTCAAGGGCAAGCGTGCAAACTGTGGCGAGGAGGAACTGCACGCCACTGCCGCGGTATCAGTGGGCACTCTGGTAGGTCAGTCGCGCCTCAAAACTTCCAGCCGCGCAGTGATCGCAGCGCGGTATCGAGGGCGTCGCGTTGTTCCGGCTGGGTGGCACGCTCGAGCAACTGTTCGTAGGTGTAGACGGCCAGATCGAGCGCGTCGTAGTCTTTTTCGGCACCGGCGAGCGCAGCAGCGTTATCGGCGAGATTCGCCATCGCCAGCTCGTCCTCCGGGAATCTGTCGACGATCTGTTTCCACCGTGTGGTGCGATCGCGGGGATCACTTTCGCTGAGGGCCCACATGTGCCATCCGCCGCGATTGGACGGGTCGGCGGCGATGGCGCGCTCCGCGAGCTCACCGACGACAACTGGGCCCCGACCGCTGAGCCAGTAGGCGTTCGCCAGAATGACGAGCGCGCGCGCGTTGGCTGGCTGCGCAGCGACGACCTTTTCGTAGAGGGGGCCAGCCACTTCGGGAATGGTACGATACGGCTCGGCAGCCTCGATGAGCGCGTCGGGCATGGCCGATGCCGCGACACGATCGAGGGCGGCGAAGAGCGCACCGGTATCTGCTGTGGCCTGATATTCGGTGACGGCCTGTGCGACAGCCGTCCTGGGATCACTCTGCGTGGTCATGAGCCAAATCTAGGGCTGACCCCAAGAGAGGCAGGAGGGGCGTCCTGCCCCCGCGAGGCATGATTTTGCGCCGAGTGCGCTGGGGTGGCTTGCGCTCGCGGCACCCTGTGACGATACTCTGATTCAAGCGTTTGAGAGCTGGAAGCCCTGCGAGTCCACGCGGGTCCCTCCCCCGAACGTG
Organism: Gemmatimonadaceae bacterium; assembly: GCA_031414435.1. GTDB lineage: Bacteria > Gemmatimonadota > Gemmatimonadetes > Gemmatimonadales > Gemmatimonadaceae > JACMLX01. Next base: position 368 of record JANNVN010000427.1, on the reverse strand, counting down.
TGCATCCGAGGACGGTGTGGCCGATTGCCCGCCCTCCTGAGTGCCTCCTCCAATCGCAGTGTGTCGGTTCCGTCGCGATTGGTTTCGTCTGTCCACGATCGTCCGTTTGACGTGTCGTCGCCGCGTTTGAGTGCCGTACCACAGTAGTCCGGGTCGCAGCCCGACCAGATTTTCCATCGTGACAGTCGCTTGCTCCCGCATCGTTCCAGATCGCGCGGCGCGTGACAGTCCCGAATGTTCCGAAGGGGTGCCACGCGCTGCGTGCACCTTTGCGCGCCGGTGATTTCGCACCGTGCCGTGCCCAGTAAACCACGTAGCACATGGATGACATGACCGAACCCCGCCGCCCCTCTTCGGGGCGCGGTCCG
>JANNVN010000426.1:0-4089 GCA_031414435.1 Gemmatimonadaceae bacterium | reverse complement strand
AATGACACATGTTTCGGCAGTACGGCGCGCGCTTCCGCCGTGGTCACTTCGTAGGGTGGCACGACGAACACGAATGCGAGTGATGGATGCACCGGTAGTGGCGCGAAGGCATAGGTGCACGGTGTTGTGTCGGTCGCGTCGTCGCGCGCCACACCAAGCATCGCGCCACCGAACGCCGCAGGCGCGGCGTTGTCCGGGTGCCCTTCGATCTGCGACACCAGCATCGCGACGCCGGCGCGGCCCAGCGCCAGCCCGAGTGCGACGTCGGCGAGGGCCGCACCCGCCACCAACGCCGCTGCTGACGAGCCAAGGCCGCGTGCCACCGGAATCTCCGAGGAGGCCGTGAACGCGAGCACCGACGGCACCGTACGACCTCGAGCGGCGCACGCAGCGGCGAAACCGGCGAACAGCAGATCATCGCGCGGATCACAGACGAGCGATCGCAACGTGCCGTCGCGCCGTACCGTGACGTTCGGTGCACCGTCGCCGAGAGTGACCGTGGCAGACAGCCAGCGATCCACTGCCATGCCGACGCAGTCGAAGCCGCCGCCAAGATTCGACGTGCTGCCCGGCACACAGACCGTCGCATGCGGCTGGCTCACCGTGCCGCCGGCGCGCCGCGCAGTACACGTTCCATGTCGGCCAGCGTGGCGTCGATCTCGATGCTGCGGTTGGCGAACGGCGGCGTGGGCACCAGATCGCGGTGATACGACAACATGATCTCCGGGTCCTTCAGCATGTGCCCTGTCAGGAGCGCGACAACGCGCTGTCCGGGCTGGATGGTGCCGTCACGAGCGAGCGCCCGAGTGCCGGCCACGCTGGCCGCACTGGCGGGCTCACAGCCGACGCCACTGGCATCGATGATTGCTTTCGCCTCGAGCAGCTCGGCATCGGTCACCGAAAGGACTACGCCGTTGGTTTCCTGAATCGCGCGCACGGCCCGGTCGTAGCTGGCCGGATCACCGATCCGGATCGCTGTCGCGATGGTCTCGGCCCGGACGGTGTGGCGGGTGGCGAAGCCGTCGCGGAAGCTTGCGGCGAACGGCGCGCTGCCTGCGGCCTGCACGCACGCCAACCGTGGCGCTCGATCGATCAGGCCGAGTCGCAGCGCTTCGCGCAGCGCGGCACCAAACGCTGCGGTGTTGCCAAGGTTGCCGGCGGGCAACACGAGCCAATCGGGTGACTGCCAGCGCAACTGCTGCAACAGGTCGAAGATTATGGTCTTCTGGCCTTCGAGCCGCCAGGGATTGATGGAGTTGGCGAGATACACACCAAGCTGCTCGGACGACTCGCGTGCGAGCCGGAGGCAGGCGTCAAAATCGCCGCGCACCAGCAGCGTCTGTGCACCGTAGGCGATGGTTTGCGACAGCTTGCCAAGAGCGACTTTGCCGGCCGGCACCAGCACCAGCCCGCGCAGCCCAGCCAGTGCCGCATACGATGCCAGTGCGGACGAGGTGTTGCCTGTTGATGCGCAGGCCACGGCGCTGGCATTGATGCGCTTTGCCTGCGTGATCGCGACCGTCATGCCGCGATCCTTGAACGAACCCGTCGGGTTGTGCCCTTCGTGCTTGAGCAGCAAATCGTCCACACCGGCCCACGCGGCAATGCGTGCGCGTGCGAACAGCGGCGTATTGCCTTCACCCTGCGTCACGAGTTCGGCATCGCTGGCATCAGGCATGACCAGCTCCCGAAAGCGCCAGACGCCGGAGTTGCCAGGCCCGGTGCCGGTGGCGTCCCGGGCGGGCGTCAGTCGCGCATCGAAATACTCTCGCAGTGCGATACTGCACTGTGGCGGCTGCGGGTGCTCGACGTGCAGCAAGCCGCCGCACGCCGCGCATTCGACGCGCGGATCGTGCGCGGAGTACCGTGTCCCACAGGTATCACAAACCTGTTCACTGATCGTCATCGCTGTTCAGCGAGCGTCAGCACGTCAGTGAACACGCCGGCGGCCGTGACACCCGCGCCGGCACCAGGCCCGGTGATCACCAGTGGGTTGGTCTTGTATCGGGTCGTGGTGAACGAAAAGAGGTTGTCGGTACCGCCGAGTGATCCCAGCGGGCTGCTGGCATCGACGGCGACCACGCCGACGCGAACCGTCTTGGCTGTCACGATGATGCGATAGCGCAGCACGGCACCTCGTGCCTGGGCATCACTCACGCGGGCAGCCCATTCACCATCGACCTCGGTGGCCCGTGCGAGGAACTCCGGCAACGGCAGCTTCCGCATCGGCACGGGAACCAGGGATTCGACCTTGATGTCCCGCAGTTCGCCGGTGTAGCCGAGCAGGCGGCCGAGGATCAGCGCTTTGCGCGCCACATCCATGCCGGACAGGTCGTCGCGCGGATCGGGCTCGGTGTAGCCCTTGGTCATCGCCGATTGCAGCGCGTCGGAAAACTTCGTGCCGCGCGACATCTCGCTGAACAGGAAGCCCAGCGTGCCCGACGGGCAGCCTTCGATCTGCAGAATGCGATCGCCTGACGCGACGAGTTTGTTGATCGTATCGATGACCGGCAGCCCCGCGCCGACGGTGGCTTCGTGCAGCATGCGTCGACCGCGCGCTGCCGCCAGCCTTGCGAGTCCCTTGCCGTTGCGCCCGGTGGTGACGAGCGGTCGCTTGTTGGCCAGCACCAGATCCATCCCCGCGCCGAGTGCGACTTCCAGCGTTGGTGATGTCTCCGAGGCGGTGACGTCGACGACGATCGGCCGCTCGAGCGCGTGCGTTGCGATGGCGCGCACCGCCGCCTCGTCCGACGCGCGCACACCATCGGGCAGTCGTGCGAGCGGTGTGCCGGCCGCCTTCGCCTCGGCCAGCGCGGTGAGCTTCTTCGGGGTCAGGCCGCGTGGATTGAAGACATAGCCGCTGCGATCGATCACGGCCACCACCCGGACCGGCGCGGTGAGTCGCCCGCCATCCGGCGTGCGTCGCTGCGCCAACTGCAGTGCGAGTTCGCGCCCGATCAGACCGAAGCCGAGCACGATCACATCCGCGTGCTGGCGGGCGCCGGCATCACCACCGCCGATCTTGTCGAGCCGGAACGCGGCATGCACCGCACGCTGCGCCGCGGCTGCTGCCGAATTGTCGATGACGACGGAGATGTTCATTTCTGACGCACCCTGCGCAATCGCAACGACGTTGATCCGGCTCTGGGCCAGCGCGTCGAACAACCGCGCCGATACGCCCGGCGTGCCGGCCATGCCGAGTCCGACGATGGCGAGGGTCGCCACACTGCGTCTCACCTCAATGCCGTCGATATCCCGGCGCGCGATCTCGGCCGCGAATACCGCCTTCCACCGCGTGGCGACGCCGGTTGCCATCGTGCCCGGCACAGCGATGCAGAGGGAGTGCTCCGATGAGGCCATCGAGATCAGCGAGACCGAAATGCCCATTTCTTCCAGCGCGCCCAACGCACGTGCTGCCACGCCAGGCAGGCCCGCCATTCCGTTGCCGACAAGGGTGACCAGTGCCTGATCCGGGATCACCGCCAGTGCCTTCACAGGCAAGGCCGGCATGCCCCGCTTTCTGGCGCCAGCGGTGACGAACGACGAAATCTCGGTGCCGAGCGAACCAGGATCCGCGAGTGGACGAAGATAGAGTCGTGTGGCGGCTGGCAGCCCAATGAGCGCACGGGGATGCAGGATCTTTGCGCCGTGATACGCCAGTTCCGACGCCTCGCGCACGTGCAGCGATGGGATCAGTCGCGCATCAGGGACGACCCGCGGATCGGCAGTCAGCAAACCAGCGACATCCTTCCACAGCATCACCGTCCCGGCGTGCAGCACGCGCGCCATCAGGGTCGCCGTGAGATCGGAGCCGCCGCGCCCGAGCGTGACCACCGCGCCTTTACGACCGCGACCGATGAACCCAGGGACCACCGGGATCACGCCCGCTTTCTGACGCGGTACGATCAGTCTGGCGGCGGCGGCGGTCGTCTTCACAAGGTCAGGTGCGGCATTGCCTGCCACGCCATCAGTGTAGACAAGCTTGGTCGCATCGATCGCGACTGCCTTGAGCCCACGCGCCGTGAGTGCGGCGACCATCAGCGATGCGGCAAGCACCTCGCCGCGTGACATCACGAAGTCCGTCTGTGG
>JANNVN010000425.1:0-23528 GCA_031414435.1 Gemmatimonadaceae bacterium | reverse complement strand
CATGTAAGCCTTGGCAGAGCCGAACGTGCCTGATGACTGCATCGCGCGCTCGACGGTCGCGCGCGCGCGACGCAGGTCTCCCCTCGCCTCGAACAGGCGCGACTCCGTGAGCAGCAAGCCGAATTCGCGTTCCGGGCGAGCAAGATCGAGTGCCGGTAACAGGCTACGAATGCGTGCGATGGCTCGCTCCGCTTCGCCAAGATCACCGGTGCCGATCGCACTCCGCGCCTTGCCCTGAAGCGTCAGGGCGATCTCCTTCGGACTCTGCGGCTTCAACGTCGCATGAATTGCAAGCGAAGAGTCGGCCATGATGCCAGCCCGCCGGTAGTCGCCCGCGGCGTTCAGTGCAGTCGCGAGACGTGACTGCACCACGGCGGTCGTCATGTGCCGCGGCCCGTTGGTGGCGACGATCAGACGCAAGCCGCGGCTCATCAGCGGCACTGCCTCCGCGTACTGGCCTCGGCTGCCGCGTAGTGTCCCCCAATTCACCAGCACCGTCGCAAGCTCCTCGCCGTTGCGCGCCGTGTCAGTGGCGAAGATCTCAACCGCGCGCGCGAATGCGCTGTCGCTCGCGACGGGTTTCTGGAGCCACTCCAACCCCACGGCCCGCTGTCCCTCGATACTCGCAATCAGCGATTGGCGGGGGTCGACCGCGCGGGCCTCCTGCGCGGCGGCTTCGACCAGGAGCTGCACGCCCTCTTTGACCTTGCCTCGATTCAGCATGACGAACTGCCCCAACCCGAACTTCGCCATCGTGCTCGCTTCCGGTGGCGCATCCGGCAGCTGACGGTAGCGCTCCAGCGCGCCGACGAGCAGTCGCTCCGCCTCGACGTGGCGGCCAAGCTGGTTCTGAATGAGGGCGGCGATGGTCATGTCCTCCGCCACATCAACGGAGACATCGCCGACGCTGTGCCGGTGCAGCACCTGTGCCGAATCGAGCAGCACAAGTGCTGGCTCATACCGGTTGAATCGGCGAAAACTGCGCGCCAGTGCGGTGTAAAGGTCGGCTCTCGACCGCGCATCGCGTGGGAAACTCGTCGCAACCCGTGCGGTGGTTGAATCGAGCAATTCGCGCAGTGTGACGTCTGTCGTAACGCGCATTCCGCCATAGATGCTGGCATCTGCTGCGCCAACGACGCCCTGCAGAAACGACACCATGCTGTTCGCGCGCGTTGCCTCGCTGATTGCCCGCGCCGCTTCGGCGGACGCGATGCGTGCGGAACGTACCGCGAGCGCACAGCCGACCAGCAGTGCGACGACGGCGACGCTCACCCCCGCTACCAGCGCCCACTGGCGACGCGCGAACTTCGAAAAGCGATACCCAGCCGTATCGGGTTTCGCCTGCACCGGCATGCCCCGCAGGTATCGCAACAGGTCAGCGCTGAGGGCGTCGGCACTGGCGTAACGTCGCGTGGGCTCGGGTCGCAGCGCCATCAGCACGATCGCGTCCAACTCCCCGCGCAACGTGGCGCGCAACGACGTGATGCTCGGCAGCTGACAGAGCGCCGGCTGGGTCTCGGTCACGGCCTCACTGGGTGAGCGTACTGGACCGTGTGCGTGTGCATCACGTGTGGCGACCGGCGCGGAGCGCTCATTCGTGTAGGGCGATGTGCCGGTGAGCAGACGATAGAGGATCACGCCGAGCGAATACACATCCGAGGCGGTGGTCACTTCGTCGCCACGCGCCTGTTCCGGGCTTGCGTAGGCGGTCGTCAGTGGTGTCGCGCCGTCGAGGGTGTATTCCAGCCCATTACCCTCCGCGTCGTCCTCGGCTGCCGTCAGTTTGGCGATGCCGAAATCGAGCAGCTTGACCACACCCGCTGGCGTGACGAGGATGTTGTTCGGCTTGAGGTCCCGGTGCACGATGAGCTTCGCATGTGCGAATTCCACCGCGCCGCAGACCTGACGAAAGAGGTCGAGCCGCTGCGGAATCGTGAGCCGGTTCTGCTCGCACCAGAGATCGATCCGCACGCCATCGGCGTACTCCATCACCAGGTACGGCTGACCGTCGGCGGTGGTGCCCCCGTCGTAGAGCGCCGCAATGTTGGGGTGTTCGAGGCGCGACAGGATCGTTCGCTCACGACGGAACCGCCATGCTGCCTCAGGTCGATCGAGGCCGATGGCGAGCGTCTTGATCGCGACACGCTTGTCGAGCGACGGATCGAGGTGCCGCCCCTCGAATACCACACCCATGCCGCCCCGTCCGATCTCGCGTTCGACCCGGTACGCGCCCACGATCTGTCCGAGCAGGCGTGGTCTCGGCTCGCTGATCGAGCCGAAACGACCGACGGCCCCCTCAACGAGGAAGGAATCGTCTGCATCTGCCTTGAGCAGCGCCACCACCTCAGCCGCGATCCCTGGGTCCGACAAGGCGACCATTTCGAGCTCTGCCTGCCGTTCCGGCGCACTCAGTGGCTGGAGCGCGTCGAAGAGTGTCGTGATCCGCGCCCAGTCGCCAGGTGTCAGACTCATCACAAGGTCACCGCGAAAAAGAACCGGGAGACAACGGGCTACTCCGCCGACCTGAGCAATTTTGTGTTGTGTTCGTGCAGATGCGAGTCCGGGCCACGGCAGCAGGGGATGGAGACGTGCGCCGGGCTGTGGAGCGACCGGATACCGGCGGGCACGCCGGCGGAGGAAGCGGGTCTGCGCGACACATCGAACACGCGGCGAATGGCACCGCTTTGGCTCAGGCACAGTGCGCAGTCGAACGGGTCGCGCCTCAAGCGATCTCTACCGTAATCGCGATGGAGCATGTGTGTGGACGAGCTGAGCTGATTTCGGTGCACACCGTGTGATGTGAGACAGAGGGGCCGCCCTGCCCTTCGTCACGTCTCTTCCTCGCTCCCGGAGTGCCCGTCATGTCTCGCGTTGCCCCTTCCCTCTGTCGTGCCGTGTTCGCGCTCTGCGTTGCCTCATCGGCCGCCGTCGCGCAGACGCGCATGGTGACGGTCACGATCACCAATCTCGCTGCCGCTAACAGCGTCAGCTTCGCCGACACGCATCTTGGCTTCCACCGCGGCGTGTTTGACGCGTTCAACATCGGCGCCGTGGCCGGTCCAGGCATCATCTCGGTCGCCGAAGGCGGAGTGGGCGGACGGTGGCAGTCGGACTTCGCCGCCGCAGATCCAACCGCCACGCGCGGCATCATTGGGCAGCCGCTGCTGCCGGGCCAACAGCGGAGCCAGAGTTTCATCGTCAACGCCGGCCTGAACAAGTTCTTCACCTTCGCCACGATGGTGATCCCCAGCAACGACTTCTTCCTCGGCAACGACAATCCGCAGCAATACCGGCTGTTTGACGACGCTGGGAATCTGCTGATCAACAGCATCACACAGACGTCAAGCCAGATCTGGGACGCGGGTTCCGAGGCCTTCAGCATTGCGAATGCCGCCTTCCTCGTCAACGGCAACAACGATCTGCGCACGCCGCAGAACGGCCTTGTGTCCTTCAATTTCTCCGAGCTGATGGGGTTCAATGGTCAGCAGACCGCCGCCGGCTATGTCTTCAACAGCGGACTCACGGCCGGTCAGGCGATCTATCGCATCGACTTCACCTCGGTTGCGGTGGTGCCGGAGCCGAGCTCGATGATATTGCTGGCATCGGGGCTGATGATGCTCGGTGTCGCCGTTCGCCGGAAGCGTGCGCAGGCCTGAGTCATCCGCGCGACACTGCGCCGCTGGGTGCCATGCGTAACGCGCACCAGCAAGTCATCCGCATCGCAATGAGCCAGGCGGCCTTGATCACTGGGCCGCAGCGCCATACACCGGCGCTGCGGCACAGCGTCGTGCGCCGGGTCGCGTACACCGGCAGTGTGACCAACCCTGCGATCGCCCGTGGGGTGTCGAAAGGCAGGGAGATCGGGGTAGCTTGCAGCGTGAGTCGACGTGAGGCAGACGCAGGCGAGGATTCGCCCGCATCACCGCCGACCGGTGCATACTTCACCGGAACTGCTCCCGCCTGTGAGGTGCTGGTGAACGAAGTCGATGATTCCGTGACCGGATTGCTCCGGGCATGGACTGCGGGAGACGAAGTCGCAGGCGATCGACTGTTCTCGCGGGTGTACGGTGAATTGCGGTCCATCGCGAGGCGGCTGCGCCGCTCTTCCGCGCAGCGTGGTGACGACACACTCGACACGACGGCGCTGGTGCATGAAGTGTATCTGCGACTGGCGGGCGCGAATGGGCTGACCGTCCAGAACCGCGCACACTTTTTCGCCGTCGCGGTGCGTGCATCCCGGCAGATCATCAGCAATTACGCGCGTGACGCACAGGCGCTCAAGCGCGGCGGCGCGGTCGTCATCGAACCAATCGGCTCGACCGATCTGCCGCTGCCGTCCTCGGTGGCGACGGCGGATGATCTGTCGGAGCGGGTGATCGCACTGGAGGGGGCGTTGCAGGCACTGGAGCTGCTGCATCCGCGACCCTGTCGCGTGGTGGAGTGCCGCTACTTCGGCGGGTTGTCCATCACCGAGACGGCGCTCGCGCTCGACATTTCCGAAGCCACCGTGAAGCGCGACTGGGCTGTCGCGCAGGCCTGGCTGCACCAGCGGCTGCGCGCCACGGAGGATTCCGATGAGCAGTAATCCGCCTCCGGGTCGCGATGGGCACTGGGAGCGTATCAGTACCCTCTTCGAAGCCGTGCTCTCACTGCCGTCGCACCAGCGTGCGGCGTTTCTGGATGAGACCTGCGGGAGTGACGAGTTCCTTCGGCGTGAGCTGCAGTCGCTGGTCACAGCGCAGGAGGGTGCGCCCGAATTCCTCGAGGCGTTCTATGCCGATGTGATCCATCCGGCGCTGTCGCGCGATGACCCACGACCGAGTGCCACTGACGCAGCCGCCGAGCTGTCTGCGGCGGTGCACATCGAACCGGGTGATCGCATCCGGCACTTCACGGTGCTCGAGCGTCTGGGGCAAGGCGGTTCGGGGGTTGTCTATCGCGGCCGCGACACGATGCTCGAGCGTGACGTGGCGATGAAGTTCCTCGCGCCGAGCCTGAGTCAGGATGCGGCGGCTCGGGCCCGACTCATTCGCGAGGCACAGGCGGCGTCCGGACTCGAGGATCCCAACGTCTGCGCGATCTATGCCGTCGAGACCACGGTCGACGGCGGCGTCTGCATCGTGATGGGATACTGTGCCGGCGGCACGCTCCGTGAGCGGCTGAAGCGCGGCTCCTTGTCGGCCACCGAGATCGATGTGATTGCGCTCCATCTCGCGCGCGGGCTGGCGAGTGCGCACCGCGCGGGCATCGTGCACGGCGACATCAAGCCGGCCAACGTGGGCTTTGGCGACGGCGGTGTGGCGCGCCTGCTCGACTTCGGCGTTGCCACACAGGTGCGCGACTCGACGCCCGGCACGCGGGGGCTGAGTGGCACACTCCCCTATCTCGCGCCCGAATTGTGGCGCGGCGGCACGCGCGGACCGCGCACCGATGTCTGGGCGCTGGGAGTGACCTTCTTCGAGATGGTCACTGGGCGGCGCCCATTCGTGGCCGAAGATCCACGCGCCTTGGCAGATGCCATCCTGGCGGGTGTGCTCCCGCCGCTGCGCCGCCCCGACGGGTTGCCGATCGCACCGGCGTTCGAGGCGCTCATCTATCGTATGTTGCGCACGTCGCCCGACGAGCGCCCCGCGGATGGCGACGCCGTGCTGGCGGCACTGGTGGAATCGACGCAGCCCCAGAGTCTCGCGTCCGCGGCGGTCGCGACCCCCGACGCCTCCCCTGCGCCAGTACGAACGCACTGGACCCGGCGCATTACCATCGGCGTCGGCGTAGCGGCGAGTGCTGCGCTCATCTGGGCCAATCGGCCTTCGCCCGCGGCGGTCACTGTGCCACCCCGGGCGCTCGAAGTCGCACGGTCGAGTGAGCCGCTCTCGTCGATCGCGGTCCTGCCGTTCACCACGCGTGGCGGCGCTGACATTGCGTATCTGGCGAACGGCATGGTTGATCTGCTGACACCGGCATTTGACGCGACGGGCCTGGTACGCGGTATCGATCCCAACACGGTGATCGGAGCGGCGGGCGAGCAGCGTGTGGGCTTGATCGACTCGAGCGAGGCGCGCGCGCTCGCGGCCAGCGTCCGCGCCGACCGATACGTCGTCGGCAGCGTCGTTGGCAGCGGAACGACACTCACGTTCCGGGCCGTCCTGCGGCGGCTCGATGGACGTGAAGTCGGTCGCGCGCAGACCACCGTTTCGGAGACCGGGGCGTTGGCCGCTGGTGCCGATGCCCTGGTGCGGCAGCTGATCGCGACCGAGCTGCTCGCGCCAGGCGATACGATTGCCGGCGTGGCCGCGGCCACCACCTCATCGACTCAGGCACTCCGCGCCTATCTGGACGGCGAGCGTGAATTGCGCGATGCGCGACCGGCCGCCGCCGTTGCGCACTTCCTCGATGCTGTCGTTGCGGATTCGATGTTTGCGCTGGCGTGGTATCGCCTGGCACGTGCTGCCCGCTGGAACGACGTCGACTCGCTCAGTGCGCGTGCCGCGCAGCGCGCTGCTGCATTGGCCGCGTCTCTCCCTCCGCGACAGCAGACACTGGTGCGCGCCTATCATGCACTGCGATTCGGCAGCGCGCGCGACGCGGAGCGGCGGTTCGCGCAGATCGTCAGCGACTATCCCACCGATGTCGAAGCGTGGATGCTGCTGGGTGAGGCGCAATTCGGCAGCAATCCGTTCCATGGCCGACCGATCGCTGATGCAGGAGCGGCATTCCAGCGTGTGATGGCGCTTGATCCGCGGAATCGTGAAGTCACGGTGTACCTGATGGAACTGGCGGCAGCTGCGAACCGACTCGGGCAGCTGGACACGCTGTTCAGCATGTACTTCAGCCCAAACAGCGCCGGCGAACAGCCCGGGATCCGGGCGACGTACATCGCACTGCACCGACGACGCGTCGGTAGCGCGGCACCGCGACGTGGTTCGCCCGATCCGGTTGACGATCCGGCGCTGGCGCAGGTTGCCTTGTCGCGCATCGGTGCCGATGTGCGAGACCGCGGCGCGGCGCGTGCCTACGCACGCGTGGTCGCGTCGGCTCCGGCATCACGCGTCAACGGGCTGCTCGCGCTGGCGACGCTGGCAGCAGCCGATGGCGCCTGGCCGACTGCGGCAGGCCACATCGCCGACGCGGCAGCGCTGGACCCCGATGCTGCAGCCGAGCATCGTGCGCTCCTTGCCCTGGCGCCGTCGGTGACCATGAGCGCGGACAGTCTGCGCGCCGTGCGTCTGGCACTGCTCACCGGATCTGCCACGCGCATCGCGAGTGGCGATGCACTGACGTCAGCTGAGCACGATGACCTTCGGCAATACCTCGCCGGGCTGCTCAGCGTGCGGCTCGGCGACTCAGCAGGAGTCGCGTCGGCGAAAGCCGCATTGTCGCGGCGATCCGCTGCAGACTCACGGCTGGCGTTGCCCCTGTCGCAGGCGATCGTTGGTCAGGCGCACCTGCGGTCTGGCAATCTCGCCGCCGCGCTGGTGGCGTTCGAGCAATGCACGCCTGACCTTCCGGCGCGCGTGCGGGCACGGTACCCCGCGCTGGCACAGCACGTGGATCGTCTGGCGCGCGCCGAGACGCTGCAGCGCCTCGGGCGCGAACGCGAGGCGATGGAGTGGTACCGCTCGGTCCGTGAAGGGGTCGGGATGGGAGTGGCGGGCACACCATTCGTCGCCGCCGCCGACTCAGGGGTGCGCCGGACGGGCGCGCGCTGACCGACAGGCGCTGAACGGCGGAGCGTCGACAGCTCCGCACACGCGCGCAGGCCTGCGACACCGAGTCACGGCTCGACGCCTGCCCGTCGACGACCCACAGGATCAGGGGCGAGGAGATCGACTGCTGTCCGCACGGGACTCGCATTCGCGCGGACCGGGCTCTATGCTCTCCATCGTCGGCGCGATTCGCACACGTGCACGCCATGGCATTGGTCGGGACGGCGGCAGGATGCGTTGACGACGCTCGAAGAGTCAGATGCGCTACCGAAGGCTCACTCCTTCCACCGCCAACAGTCACGCCGGCTACCCATGCCCTCCCTACTCGATCGCCTTGACGCGCCAGGTCCGAAGCGGCTCCTCTCCCTCGATGGCGGCGGCATCCGTGGCGTCGTTACCCTCGGCTTCCTGGTGCGCATCGAACAGCTGCTGCGCGAACGCGCGGACAATCCTTCGTATGTGCTGGCCGACTACTTCGATCTGATCGGGGGCACCAGTACCGGTGCAATCATCGCCGCCGCGCTGGCGCAGGGCGTCAGCGCCGTCGAGATGCAGGAAAAGTATCTCACCCTCGGCGCCAAGGTCTTCGGCAAGCGTCGCTTCATGCGCGTGAGTTCGTTGTTCGACGCCGCGCCACTGGAGGCCGAACTGAAAGGGATGTTCGGCGCGCAAACGCTGAGCGATCGCTCGCTGCGCACCGGGCTCTGCGTGGTTGCGAAGCGCGCTGATACCGAGAGCACCTGGCCGCTGATGAACCATCCGCGCAGCGCGTTCTACGACAAGAACAAGGACATGCCGATCTGGTCGGTGGTGCGCGCCAGCGCCGCCGCCCCGGGGTACTTCATCCCGCAGGCGGTGGATGTCGGCGGCGGAGAAACCGGCATGTTCATCGATGGCGGCGTGAGTATGGCGTGCAACCCCGCACTGCAGCTCTTCATGGTGGCGACGTTGAAGGGATTCCCTTTCCACTGGCCGCTGGGTGAAGACAAGCTGTTGATGGTGTCCGTCGGCACAGGAACCTGGAAGCAGCGTACTTCGCCGCAGGTAATGGCAGGGTACAAGCTCTGGGACTGGGCCTCGGCGGTGCCACGCATGCTGATGAATGATTCGTCGCAGCTGAATGAGACGGTGCTGCAGTGCCTCTCTTCCAGCCCCACGGCGCGACGCATCAACAGTGAAGTCGGCACGCTCGAGAACGACCTTTGGTCGGCGAACCCCATCCTGACGTACGTCCGGTACGACGTGCCTCTCGATGAAAACTCGGTGCGCGAGCTGGGCGTGAACATGGGGAAGGTACCCGTCGCAGAGACGCGCCGCCTGGACCGGGCCGAGCATCGGCATCTGCTGCGCGCGATCGGAGATGCGGCGGCAGCGAGAAGCGTCGATGCAGCGCACTTCCCCGCCGCATTCGACCCGTAATCACAGTCTTCCAGCACTCGTGCTGCACCGCGGCGCGCGCCGACGCTGTTTACGTTGGCGCGCGCTGCCGGCGCGTGACGCCTGCTTCCATGCGCGAAAGCAGCGCCTGCTTGCAGACAGATCGCCGTCACAAAACGCGCCGCGGCTACCGCTGTGATTCTGCCGGCACCAGTCGGACTTCGACGCGATGGTTGCGACGGGCTGCCGCATTCCACGCCACCACCTTCGTTGAGTCGGGATACGGCTCGAGCGGTTGCCCGATCGGCAACGGCGCAACCTGAACGTCGATGCCATCCTGTTGCAACGTCGTGGCCAGTTCCCGCAACGCACCCTCCATATTGGTCAACGCCGCGGCCTCGCCGCCGAGCGTCGGATAAAAATCGCACTGGCTGCCGCCGCACCGATCTCGCATGCCACGCAGTCGCATTCCCTGCGTGACGGGATCGCGCACCACCTGAAAACGGCCCAGATGTCCCTGCAGCAACACCGTGCCGCTGAAATCGGTGGCACGCAGTTCCGTCAGCAACAGCGCGAGCATCCGCGTCTGGTCAGGACGGAGCGTGTCGCCAGGAAACTCCAGCTCCAGCGCACTGGGCAGGAACAACTCCGACTGCTTGAGGAGTTGCTCCCGTTGCACCCGGACTTCGTTGCGGCTGGTCTGATTGGACTGCCACTGCAGGTAACTCGATCCGAGAAAGAACAGCACTCCCACACCGACAGCGCCGCGGAGGGTGTTGCGCACGAGGCGGTTCCGGCGTGCCGCCCGCCACGACGCTTCCACAAATCGTATCAGGCCGTCGTCGATCTCGTCGCGGCGCTGACCGACGATGGCGACCGCATCACGGAGCGCCCTGCCGGCATTCATCAGAAACAGTGGACTCTCGCCCTCTGAGCGCCAGACACTCGCGGCACTCTCGACCCGCGCCCGAGTGGCCAGATACTCGCGATCATCCTTCAGCCACTGTTGCACGCGTGGCCAGTGACGGATCAACGCTTCGTGCGCCACACTGACAGTCGGTGTGCCCCCCTCCCCGCTGTCTGCCACGAAGAGCCGGGCGGAGACAAACGCCGAGACGAGCGATTGCGCATCGCCGTTCGCGAAACTGTCACGTGTTGCCGAACGGCGAAGCGCAGCGTTTCCCTGCGCCGGGTCGATGAACACCAGGCGCCGCAACACACTCGGGAGCGTCGCTCTGGTCACCACATCGAGCGCCATGAACACCCCCTCGGCGCGCGTGGCCAGCGCACCCTCGACGCCACCCAGCGCACGGTATGCCTGCAATGACAACACGCCACCGTCGCGCCGCAGCTTATAGAGCTCTTCGAGCGTGAATTCGAGCAGAGGCAAAGAGCCCGGCGTACCGACGGTGCTGCCCAGCAGCAGATCCTCGAGCCGTTCGCCGGTATCCGGATCTTCCTCGAGCCGAAGTCCGGCCATTCGCACCGGGAATCGAATGATCTGTGCCAGCTCGGCCGCCGTCGGCATCAGCAGATGGTACTGTCCCTGCCCTTCCATCAACGTCACCAGTGGCGGGAGTTCCTCACACCGCGCGTAGAAGTCGCTGCGCATGGTTGCGAGACACCAGAAACGGCCGCTGCCACACAAGGCAGACAACACCGACACGAACGCCAGCCGATCCTCGGCCGTGACGGCGGCCATGGTGAAGATCTCCTCCAGCTGATCGACCAGCAGTGCGATCTGCGTTTCATCGCTCGCCGGCGGGCGTGCCTGCCAGAATAGGTCAGCCGCATTGGCCGGGCTGCGTGCGAGTGCAGCGGTCAGCGCTGTCACGTCGGAATCCGACACCATGCCAGCAGGCGGGCCACCGTCGCTGGCGGCCGGACCAACGCGCTCGAGCCACGCTTTCGCCAGCGCACGGAGGGGCGTGCCATCCACACCAGCCTGGGCTGGCTGCATGATCACTGTTTCCCATACCGCGACACCGGGAATCACTCCGCTCTGCGTAAGGAGTGGTACGACACCGGCACGCGCCAATGATGATTTGCCACTGCCACTCATGCCGAGGATGAGGACGAACGCGCTGCCGGGGTTCGCTGCTCGCGCCCGCAGTCCGGCAAGAACGTCGGCGGTGGCGCGGCTCCGACCGAAGAAGATCGGCGCATGCTCCAGATCGAACCGCGCCAGCCCGCGAAACGGTGTCTCGCGTCGCCACAATCCACGGGCGCCGATGGCAGCCTGGGCCGGCCATCGCCGCTCGATCAACTTGCGCAGGTGCTGGTCCAGCAGCTCCTCAAATCGCGCCGGTGCATCGAACGGATGAAAGGCGGCGGCCAGTGAGCCGTCCTCCTGATTGTGAAACCAGCGTTGCAGGTACTCGTGCAGCGAACGACGCTGCCGAAGCATCTCGACGACCACCGACTCGTCCTTCAGACTGACCGTCGGGTCGGTGGACTTCCGGTAGACGAGCAAGTCAGGCGTTCCACGCAAGCGGAATCCATCGGCGGCATCCTCGAACTCGAACGACGTGCCCGACTCGTAGGCACTCCCGTCGGCGCGGCGGAAATCCTTCGGCAGGCGTGTCCCGAGTCGGGCCCAGAGAATGCAGACCGCCACGTCCGCCTCCGAGGGACGAACCAATTGGGCCTGAAACGTGCTTGTGGCGGCCAGTGGCTCGTGCTCCCAGAAGATCCCCTCGACGCGCGCGACGGTGGCGTACTCCTCGGCCAAACGGCGGATCGTTCGCTCGGCGAGCACACGCTCCTCGTTCACGTCGCCCGGTGACGACACGAAAATGCGGAAGGTGGGTAGCGTCACGAGTACTGTTCCGGCGAGGTTTCAGGGCGACGAATCGGTGCGTGACGCAGATCGACCCGCACGCCTCTGTTGCAGGCGCACTTACTTGCGCGGCGCCGACCAAGCGACGCATTCGGGGAGTATTCTCTTGGCCGTGACGTTTCAGGTTGGAGTGACCGGGCACCGTGCCGAACGACTGGCGTCCGCCGATCACGATGCGCTTGAGAGGGCGACCGAAAGGGTGCTGCGCGACACCCGCGACGCGGTGCTCGCCGCGAGTGGCGATGCGCCGTGCGCACTTCAGCTTCTCTCGTCACTGGCCGAGGGGAGTGATCGACTGGTCGCGAATTCGGCGTTGCGCCTCGGCTACGATCTGATCTGCCCGCTGCCGCTGGCGCCATCGGACTTTGAGCGGGACTTCGCGTCGAAGGAATCACGCGAGGAATTCCATGCACTGCTCTCCCGCGCGTCGGCCGTGTTTGTCGTACCGCCGAGCGCTGACGAGAGTGGTGTTAGTGACACGTCGCGCACCGCAGCCTACGAGCGGGCAGGCCGATACATCACGGACGCCTGCGGATTGCTGATCGCCATCTGGGACGGCGAGGAGGCGCGCGGGCGCGGCGGCACAGGTCAGGTGGTTGACGAGGCGGTGGTGCTTGGTGTTCCGGTAGCGTGGATCCCGCTGGACGCCCCGGCGCAGGTCGTCGTGCGTGACGTCGATGGGCTCTTGCATCAGCTCTCCGCCGTCAGCGACGTGGTCCGCACGGCGCTCCGTGGAGTGCAGTGAGGCTCGAGAACACCGCCGCCGCCCGACGGATGGATCACAGCACATGTCGGGCGTGGCACTAGTTCGTGATCAGCAGGTAGCCGCTCGGCGCCGCAGCGGCACTCGTGATGCGGATGCGTACCTGCCCTGGCGCGCCGGGGCGGAAGTTGAGCACGCAATAGCTGGTGGATTTGTCTTCGCGGAGAATGCGACCTCTCGCATCGAGCACTGCACAGGTGAAACTGGTGACCGTCGCAGCGCGAACACGAACGACCGCAGGTTGGTCGGGCGCAAACGCGAGACGAAATTCGTGCAGCCCGCCACCATCGATCGAGTACGTCGCGAGTCGCGGCCCCTGCAGCAAACCACGCGGCGTCCCGCGTAACCGGGTGCGCAACCGATCGACGAGCGTGCGAATCGTGCTGTCGGTCGGGGCCATTGCTTCGGCACGCGCCAACAGTGCCTCGACGTCGAATGCGGGCAGCGTATCGCCGGTGGCCGTGCCGACGCCGCCGGAGTTCGGTCGCGCACTGAGACGCCGCGCCTTCGAGTCCATCGCAATCTGCGCCGCCACCAGCAGCGCTTCCGGACCAACGGACTTGTAGCCGAACTCGGAAAGCCGAACGGCCACTTCGACGAGATCGATGTCCTGCGCCGTGGATATCGCCGTTGTCGACTGCGCCAGACCGTGCGATGGCGACACGGCGAGCAACACCATGGCGGCTCCTCCAGCCACGAAGGTACGGCACAGCCGCAATCCCGGAGCGCGGCTCATTTCCGCTGGACCGCGATCCGCGAGACGAGTCCGAAGGTCCGATCGATGACGAACATCCACGACCCCCGCAGGAAGAAGAACCGATCACGCTGGACATCATTGGCCAGCCCGAGTCGGGCACGGAGCAGGGCCGTCGGCTGTCCAACGTACACATCTGGCAACGCGGCGGAATCGGCCGACGCCCCTGCCAGGACGAAGCCCGTCACTCCATCACGCGGCGAAAGCACGACGGTCAGCCCACGCGCGGGGTAGTGCCACAGGGCCTGGTCGCGCTGGAGCTCTGGCTCCGGCGCAGCGCCGAGGCGCGCGACCACGTCACCGGGCAGGGCGCCGAGAGAAAGGCCATACACCATCGGCGCCGGTGTCTCGCCCGCCGGCATGGGCGTGGTTGCCCCGACCGTATCACTCGGTGGCGGCCCCGCGAGCGTGCGCGCCAGGGCGGCCCATGCCGATGTGCCGTCGCGCGCGAGGTACTCCTGCATCACCCGCTTTCCTTCCGGGTCGTTCAGTTCGATCAGCGCTCGCGCGTAGTTGAAGAGCACTCGCGGCGGCAGCGAGTCGCCACCCAGCCGCACCGCCTGTTGGAGCGTGCCGCGAGCGCGATCGCGATCGCCGGCGAGATACTGCACAACCGCGAGGTTGTTGAGCACATCGACATCGCCCCCCGCCTCGCGGCTGGCCCGCAGCGCGCGTTCCGAGGCCAGTGCTGCATTCCCCGCCCAGGCATCGAGCACTGCGAGTGCCGAGAGTGTGTATGGGTGCACGTCGACGGCCATGGCGCGCTCATAGTCCGCACGTGCCGACGCCACCATGGCAGCAGCGGTGCGTGATTCGCCACGCACGCTGAGTAGGTACTCCGAGCTGAAGACCGGCGTCGACGGCTGCAGCTTGAGCACACTGACAGGCGTCAACGCGACGTACTGCTGCTGACGCGCTGCCGCTCGTGCATGTCTCGCCGCGGCGAGATCCGGGAAGTCAGCGAGCACACCATCCAGGAGATCGACGGCGGTCGCGGGTTCCGCGTCGGACGCGATCAGCGTCAACGCATCGTCGAGCGCCACCTGGTGCGCACGGATCGTGGCACGATACGACTCCAGCGCGGCCAATCGCGCCGCCGGACGTGGATGACCACGCAGCCAGGTAAAGGCATCGAGTCCGGCGACGCGCGCAGGTTTTGCCCGTTCAATGGCATCGAGCGCGCGCATCATCGTCATCGCGCTTTCGATGTCGTACCCGGCACGCAGCAGATACAGCGCGCCGGTACGATCCGCGGCCGTCTCGTCGTCACGCGATTGGCGCTGCTGTGCGAGCACATTGCTGGCCACGCCGGTCATCGCCGATCCGCTCGATCGTGCGCGGGGAGAGTTTGGCCCTGTGGCCGCGCGATCGGGGCCTCCGGTTGGTGTCTCCACATGGCCAAGGGTCACATGCGCCAGCTCATGCGCAATCACCGACGCCAGCAGCGCCGTCGCACGCGCGTCCCGGTCTGCGGTCGGTGCGGTGCGAACGGCCACCGAGTCGACGAAGTCCAGCATGCCGCGAAACACGACCACAAAGCCGCCTGGCAAAGAGGCGGCGTTCACCGAGGCGTCATTGAGCAGGACCCACGTTGGCTCGAGCGCAGGCACACCCGTTGCCGCGGTGAGTCGGCGCACGATCTGCTCGATCCGGGGCGCCCACCGCGCATCCTCGAATCGTCCGCTGGTGCCGACCCAGTCATCGACGATGGCCTGTCCACGCTTGCGGAGCGCTGCGCGATCAGGGCCGAGGAGCGGCGCCGCTCCAGTGGCACGGAGCACCCTGCCGGGCGCCGACCGCGTGGGCGCGCGCACCGATTGCGCCAAAACCACCGGCACGGCACAGGTCACCGCCAGAACAACGGCGGTGACGGCAGCCCCAGAACCCGGCAAACGGAAGCTTCGAGGGATCAAGATGAGCTTCTTTCGATGGTTTTCACGCGTGTACACAAGCAGGAGGCATACCGCGCGGATCGTGCCGAACCATGGCACGACCCTCCGAACTATACCAAGGGGTCGGGATGAGCACACGCACCAGACTGGTTGTCGGCACAGCGTTGCTGAGTTCCATCGTGACGTCTCTCCATGCACAGGACACCGCGACCGCCGTGCTCGAACTCGACCACGGCACCGGGGTCGTTCGCCTGATCGAGGCACACCCGGGCAAGCCCGCGGATACGACGACGTACGGTCAGGGACGGACGCTCCAGCTGCCGCGACCGATGAACCTCCGCTTTCGGGTGGTGAATACCAACACGGGGCTCTACGAGATCCGGACGGGAACGACCGCCACCGCGAGCCCGGCGATTGCTCCGGTCAACGCCTTCCTCGCGAAACTCGGCCCATACCTGCCGGAAATCGGTCTGGCGATTTCAGGATCACCGCGCGCCCTCGGCGGCGCCAAGCCGCCCCCGGGGCGACCGTTCAGCGATGCGCAGCTGAACGCCGCACCGTCGGCAGAATTGAGCAGCGTCTGGGAACGAGCCCGGGGCGCCGAACAGGCACTGCTCGATGTCGAAACGCGCATCTCGGGCGCACGCGGGCTGCAGGAAACGCTGACGCTCACCCTGAGCACGCTGGAGCAGATGCGGCGCGGTGCCCCCGCCGACGCGGCGGCCGCACAACTGCGAGCTTCGAGCGGCGTTCCCGCGACTGGGTGCACGACGGCCAAATCGCCCGACCTGCCACGTGTGCAAGGGTTGATTGGCGCACTCTACGCGTTGCAGCAGGCCCGTCAGGCACTCGATGCTGGATTGGGGGCGCTTCCCGGAGACGTGGGTGAGTTGTGGGTCCCAGTGCGCGATACCGTGGTCGCGGTGCGAGGACGTGTCGTCTCGGCGCTGGGTGATTTCGAGCCACTCGTCGCGGCCGCATATCATGTGGAGCAGATCGCCGCGATCACAGCCAACGCCTGTGCTCAGTTGGACGGTGGTGTGCTCCCCATCTCACGCCTCACGGGCCGCACGATCACGGTGTCGATCGCACCACGCACCGAGCCCGAGATCAACCGTGTCGCCTCGCGACCGGCACAAGTGATCACCATCACCGTCGTCAAGAAACCGTTCATTCGCCCATCGATCGGCCTCTCATTGATCAACCTTCCGCGGGCGCAGTTCGACGTGTATGGTGCCCGCGCAGCCGCCGGCGGAGCGGAGGTCTACACGGCCTCCATCCGCGACGCGCGGTTCGCATGGGGCGCAACGGTCGGTACGACATGGAAGTGGCTCGATTTTCGTGAGACGCGTCGCATCGCGATCTGGCTCCCGGAGCTCACCGTCAGTGCCCAGCCAGATGTGAAAGGGTTCGGCGTCGGCAGCGGCGTGTCGCTCGGCCCGGTCAAACTCGGCGGTGGCGTGATGTGGGTCAAGCGGGTCGAACTCAGCGGACTGCGCCCCGGACAGATCATCCCGTCGCCGCAGTTTCTGGCAACGCGCGAGAGTTATGCGAGACCACTCTCGTACTGGTCCCTGTCGTTCTTCGGATGGCCGGGCTTTGCCGCGCGATAGGCGTCACGAGAGCCGGCGCGAATCGTACGCCGTTTTGGGTACTGGCCGCCGGCGCGTCGCACGCTGGCTGGTGGCCGGCTCTCTTGCGGTCGCCCCACTCCTGATCCATGCACAAGAGGACACGACGATCCGCGCGCTGCAGTACGGCGATCCGCGGAACGGTAATCTGTACGTCAGTTTCCTCGACTTGAAGCTGCGCGGTGGCGCTGAGCCACGCATCTTCCGGGCGTACCAGTCACTCAGCCCGTTCTGCGGCATGTTCGGGTGCGGCTGGGCAAGCGACTACGAGACCTTTCTCGCCGTCGAAGGTGATGGATCGGCGGTGGTACACGAGTTTGGCGGCGGGGCGCGGACAACGTTCCGTTCACCGGCAGCGTCCGCGCGCGGTGTGGACGCGATGGTCGAACAGATCACGGCCGCCGCGCGCAAGAGTGGAACCGTCGCGGCGGACAGTGTGATCGCCTATCAGACGATGCTGCGGGAAAGCGCCTCGATTCGTTCCAGCGAGTGGCGCCGATACGTGAAACGGGGCGCGATCGTGCCCCCGGCCGTGCCCATCGGCACCACGTTGCGCGCCCTGACGCCGTACGGCGTGGACGACCTGACACGCACGCCATCCGGCTACGAGCGCGCGATCAGCGATGGATCGCGCCAGCTATTCGATGACCAGGGCCGGATGACGGGCCTGGTCGATGCCACAGGGCACCGCATCGACCTGACCCGCACGCCGCAGGGACGACTGCTGCGTATACGCGACGACCTCGGACGCACGCTGCGCGTTACCAGCGACACGAGCGGTCGCGTCCTCCGCGTCGACGCCGACAGCGGACGATACGCCGCCTATCGCTACGACAGGCGCGGCGACCTGGTGTGGACGCGCGACACGGATGGCATCGTGATCACACATGCCTACGACAGTTGGCACTACCTGACCCGCATCGGCAACGCCGACGGGAAGGACGTGCTGATCGCCTACTATCCGTTGTCGATGAACGCACGGGTGCGGCGCGTGACCGACGAGGCCGGACGCACCGCCGCGTACACCTACCGGTGGACCCGGTCGGATTCACTCGAGTACATTGTCGACATCGCCGTGCTGGGACCTCCGCGCGCTGCATCAGCGGTGCGCGACACGATCTCGCACCGCCAGCACCTCTACGAGGAGCGGCGCAAGTCGAGCGGGGAACGCTGGATGTATCGCATTGCCGAGACGGTTGACGGTCGCACCGAGGCGACCGTGTATGACGAGGAGTGCGGATTGCCGCTCCAATTGGTGCGCGGCAACGACACGACGACCCGGACTCTCGACGGACGGTGCCGCGTCTCAACGCGACGCACCGCCGTGCGCGCTGACTCACTGGGTTACGACGCGAAGGACCGGATCGCCACCCTCTCGAGCCTTCCCCGTGGTGGCGGCGCGCGCATCGAGACACAGTACGCGTACGACTCCACCGGACAGGTCTCAGGCGTCACGATCACGTCCGGCAGCGAGGTGATGGTCATTGCGTTTGACCGCGCCGGGAAGTTGCGCCGGGTGACGGATGCCGATGGCGAGCTGACGATCGTCCGCGACGGCAGCGGTCGCCCGACGACGCTGTCGCACTCGAAGTTTGGCGGAGCCACGATCGCCTACGCGGTCGACGGCACACCAACTGTCACCCCGACTGCCGGCGCTAATATTGTGGCCTTCCGCGCTTTCCGGGGGCGCCTCGTCCTGCTGAGTGCTCCGGCGGGCCTCACGGTCGACTTCTGATGCGCCGTCGCGCCGCTGCCGCATCTGCGATCATGGTTGCACTGCTGGGCGCAACGCCGGCAAGCGCGCAGGTGCTGGGGTGCGGCGACGCCGGAATGGCGCCGTGTGCCACGGCGACACAGCGTCGCGCGCTCGTGATCGGGATCTCGAGGTATCCACGCCTCGAAGCCAGCAAGCAGTTGCGGTTTGCCGACGCCGACGCACAGGCCTTCGCCAGCTTCCTGACGGCGCCAGTCGGGCCGCAGCTGGCGCCTGACAAGGTTCGCCTGCTGGTCAACGACTCCGCCACCGTGCCGCGCATTCTCCGGGAACTGCGCGCACTGCTGCGTGAATCACAGCCGGGCGATCTGGCCATCGTCTATTTCGCCGGACACGGAACCGAGGAAGACGGCGAAGCACCCCGTCGCGCCTTTCTGCTGGCCAGCGATGCAGCGCGTCAGAGTGAACTCGACGTTGGTGGCATCGAGTTCTCGCAACTACAAGGCTGGCTCGAGAAGTTCGTCGAGAAGAAGGTGCGCATCATCCTCGTCACGGATGCCTGTCGATCCGGCGGCATGGCGGTGAGTGAAGGCTACACGCGTGGCGCAGCGACCGCCCTGCAACGACGATTCAGCGGCGTGACGCAACTCCTCTCCAGCGACGGCGATGAACTGTCGATCGAAGGAGAGCAATGGGGCGACGTCCGACTGGGGCACGGGCATGGCGTCTATACCTGGTTCCTGCTGCAAGGGTGGCGCGGCCTCGCGGCGGATACCACCAGCGGGGTGGTGACGCTGCGCACCCTGCAGGACTACGTGCAGAACCAGGTCCGCGCAGCCACCGGCGGCCGGCAGTCGCCGCAACACGCGGGGTCACTCCGCGATACGCTGATGACACTGACGCGGGCCAACATCGTCGCGTTGCGGGAGAGTGCAGGTCGTGCCGCGGCGACAGCGCCACCCGTCGTGGCAAGCGCCTCAGGGACCCGGGACGCGGGCCCTTCGTCGACACCCACACTCGACACCACCAGTCGCCGCCTGCTGCGCCGCCTTCGCGAGGCGATCGTGGCGGGTCGCCTGGCGCCGACCGCACCGGACAACGCCCTCTCAGCCTATCAAGCGCTGACTGCGCGCGCCGCCGCGCGAGCGATGTTGCCGAGTCTTCGCGAGGAACTCGTGGCCGCGATGCAGCAGGACGCGGACGAGTTGATTCACCGCTATCTCGAGGGCGGCAACGACCAGCCACGGGCCGCAGCGTACCGCGCCGCGGGTGAGGTGCTCGCCCGCGCGATCGAACTCCTGCCCGCCACCGACCCGGGACGCCGCGCCTTGATCGCCCGCCGTGATTTCCTGCTCGGCTACGCGATCTACCGCGCCAATGAACGAACCCGATTCATCGTCGCCGAACGCCTGCTGCGCAACGCGATTGCCATCGAGCCCCGCGCAGCATACGCATACAACGCGCTCGGCCTGCTCCGCAGCGAGGTCGGCGACCTGCGCGACGCCGAACGACTCTTCACCGCCGCGGCGACCAAGGCACCGCGCTGGCAGTATCCGGTCAACAACCTCGGCGTGGTGCATCAGGAGCGACGCGACTACACACGAGCCATCGCCACGTTCCAGGTTGCCATCGCGCTCGACACGATGGGGGGAATGGCATACAGCAATCTCGGCAACGTCTACTCGTCGCTGGGACGCTACGCCACCGCGCGACGCTGGTACCTGCGAGCCATCGCCAGACAGCCCGGCGGGCATACTGCACGCGGCAACCTCGCCGCGCTGTATCGCAAAACGGGGCGACGTGCCTTGGCGCGCGCCTATCTCGACTCTGCGTTCATTGCATTGAAGCACGACTCAGTGCGTGCCGACTCCACCTGGACACTCCTCGAACTCGGGCGGCTGCAACTCGATCAGTTCGATCAGACCAGCGCGGACAGCAGCTTTGCGCGCGCCGCCGCCGCCGCGCCGAATCGCGCCGAACCGCTCAGCTATCGTGGCGAGGCTCACCGTGCCATGCATGATACGGCAGGCGCCGCGCGCTTCTACCGACAGGCGATTGCGCGCGACCCACGGTATGCAATTGCCTACAACGGTCTTGCCCTGCTCTACCGCACCGGGGCGCACCCGGACTACCCGCGCGCACTGGCCGCACTGCGCACCGCAGAACGCCGCCTGCCAGCATCCGCCGACGTCGCGTACTTCACCGGCTGGCTGTATCAGGACTGGGCGCAAGACACGACAGCTGGGCGGGCTGAGCGCGAGCACGCCTTTCAGCTGGCGATCGACAATTACCGACGCACGGCACGACTCGACTCGTTGTATGGCGGCGTCCACGAATCGCTGGCTGAGGTGCACGAATCACGAGGACGCTGGCCGGAGGCGACGACATGGTACCGGCGCGGCGTCGCGGTCAATGACAGCTCGGCGGACGCGCGATTCGCGCTCGCACGGCATCTGGCCAGGCGTGCCGCGCACGACAGCGCGGGCAGCACCACCTGGCGACAGGAAGAACGCTCGGTGTTGCAGCAACTGATCAGGATTGATTCGGCCTTCGCGCCGGCATATCAGACGCTGGCGATGAGCGAGATCGAGGCGGGACACATCGACGCCGCCGTGTCACTGCTGCAAACAACGGCCACGCTCGGTCTCTCCGGCGCCTCGCTTGGCTCGTCGGCTCGTGCATTGCAGCTGCGCGGCGCCTCGCTGGAGCGCCAGGGAGATCTCCCGGGCGCGGAGCGGGCGTACGATGGTGCGCTCCGGCTCGACGCCTACCTGATCGATGCAGCGCTGGGGCGTGCCAACGTCCTCTATCGCCTTGGCAACGCGCGCGACGCGATGACGGCCGTGGAGGCGCTCGCGCCCCGCGCCCGTGATGAACAGGAGCGGCGCGACCTCTCGCTGCTCACCGCGCTGACGCTGGTGGATCTCGACGAACCCGAACGTGCACGGGCGGCGGGCATCCGCGCCCTGCCGCGCGACACGACCTTCGCGCCGCCAGCTGTCTACCTCGTCCGCGCACTTGCGTACGCGGGCGACCTGCGGGTGGCCGGCACGGAAGCCGCGCGAACAGCGGCGCAACGGCTCGTCGATGTGAACATCGCGGCCTTCATCGCCAAGGCACCGTCCCCCGAGGACCGCGAGCGTCTCGTGGCCGGCCTCAGTGCGCGGAGCGCTGCGGTCATCCGGCCGCTGCTTTCGGCACCGCGTCCGACGCCAGGCAGCGCGCGACCGCCCGCCGCAGCATGACACCTTGGCACCGCATGATCAGCGTCGGACCCGCGCTCGGACTGGCCGTTGCGATCGGTGGCGGCGAACCGCGCGCACCTGCCGTCGCGCCGCCGGCGCCGTCAGTGAGCGCCTCAGCCGAGCCGAGACGCCTTGCGCTGCTCATTGGCATCGCAGATTACCGGCACTTCGCCGCCGATGGTCAGCCGGGGCAGACGGATCTCCGCGGGCCGCACACCGACGTCGCACGCATGAAGCGCAGCCTGACGCGGTTCGGCTTCGCGGATTCACTGACAACCACGCTGCTGGACTCGCACGCGTCGCACACGGCGCTGCGTGCTGCCTTTACTGCACTGGCGGGGCAGGTGCGTGGGCCGGAGGACGTGCTGGTCATCTACTACTCGGGGCATGGCACGCAGGTGCCGGACGACAGCGGCGACGAGGACGATGGCGCAGATGAAGCGCTGGTGCCATGGGATGTGTCCAATGTGCGGGATGCGCGCCAGGTGCTCACCGATGATTCGATCGGCGTGTGGCTCGATTCCTTGCCGACGCGCAACGTCACGCTCATCGTGGACGCCTGCTTTTCCGGAACGATCACGCGCGCGACCGGCGACGGCCTGCCACGCGGAAGTCCGGCGCTGGCGAGAGCGAAACGGCAACGTGCCTCGAACGCGCCGATCACTGCGGGTGACATGTCCGATGTCATCGGCGCAGCAGACCGCGAGTTTCGCGAGGTGCCGTTCACGGTGATCACCGCCGCCAGCTCCGGTGAAGTTGCCGTTGAGTTGGAGTTTCCTGAGCTCGAGAATCGCGTCGCCGGTGTGTTCACCTATCAGCTGACACGACTGCTCGACCAGGCGACCGGATCCACGATTCGGTACGACGCGTTCATGGGCTTGGTGCGGGACGAAGTCCGGCGCTGGTCGCGTCAGACGCCGCAGCTCGAAGGGACGTCCGCGGCACGGGCGGCGCGCCTGTTCAGTGTCGGGCGCGACTCATTGCCGCCGCTCTCCGCGCCCGTGGTCCGGCAGGGGAACGGCGCCTGGACGGTTGCGATGGGCGCCGTCCACGGCGTCAGGCGGGGCACGACCTTCGACGTGGTGTCAGACGACGATGGGCCGCCCCGGTCGATGGGACACTTCATCGTCGATTCCGTCGGTGACGATGCATCACGCGTGTCGCCCGAGGACACTGCCGCCGCCGGAGCGCGTGGATCGGCGGTGTTCTCCACGATGCCTCCCAATGTGCGGTCAGCAGAGTTCCTCCGCGTCTGGGTATCGCCGTCCCTCAACACGATGCGCTCGATCGTCGAGGGAATTGCATTTGCCAGACTCTCCACCGACTCCGCGACTGCCGACGCGACGCTGGTGGCATCGGGGAACGGCGTGACGGTCCGCGTGGCCGGGGCACGATTGAATGCGCTGCCGAACTGGCGCTATCCATCCGGCGGTGCCTATGCGCCATGGGTCAGCGACAGCGCGGACGTGATCGTGTCCTCCGATGCGCGCACCGTGCACTATGCACGAAGCACGAAAGGGATCTGCACCGCGCTCCGTCGCGCCTGGGTGATCAGCGGCCTTCGCTCGGTGGCGAACCCCGTGCGCAACTACAACCTGAGCCTCGAC
>JANNVN010000424.1:0-12381 GCA_031414435.1 Gemmatimonadaceae bacterium | reverse complement strand
CCGACGCCGACGCCGACGCCCACGCCAACGCCGACGCCCAAACCCGCCAGCGTGACGGTGACGGTGGACTCCGCGAAGGTCGTGCGGGGGGTGTTCGTTCCCGACAGCGGTCTGGTGCTACGCACGACGGGCGCCGACGGCACCCTGTATGAGCTTGCAATGCCGGCGGGCGCGCTCACCGGCCTCGTCGAAGTCTTCTTGCAGCCGCTTGCGAGCGTGAGTGGCAACCCGATCGGGTCGGCGACGGTCCTCGGCGTGCGACTCGCGCCCGACGGTGCACAGCTACTGAATGCAGCGGAGCTGCGGATCACGCCGCCGGCGGGTACGAACGCCACGGTCGGCTGGGGATTCACGGGCGCCGGATCCGACTTTCACCTTCGGCCGACGACGACTTCGTCGGGCATCGTGACGCAGCAGATCACCTCCTTCGCTGGCGCAGGCGTTGGCAGCTGGCCAGCATCGGCCGTGGTGAACGCGGCCGCGGCATTCCAGCCAACGGGCGAACCCGGCCTGCAGCAGCGGTTGGCGCTCGCGGCGCTTGGCGTGCCACAGGACTCGATCGCCATCGAGGCAAGCTTCGAGGCATACTGGCAGCAGTCCGTGGTACCGCTCTTCACCGCGCCCGTGCCCTCCGGGCGCATCGCGGCGTCTGCGGCGATGCGCATCACTCAGCCGGCCTCGGCGTCCCTCGTTCGCATTCCCTGCATCGACGCCCCGCGCGCGCTGGCGGCCTACGCCGCCGCAACATCCATCTACCGGCGCAGCGGGAGGACCAACACGCGCGGCAGCGCGGGCGCCGCGCGCGACGCGCAGGCGCGGCGCGCGATCGATCTCCTCTGGCGCGAGTGTGCCACAGAGGAGTCGGATCAGTGTGTTGAACTGCATGACTTGCCGTTCATCCACGAGCTCGCAGAGCAGGCGCGGTGGCTGCGGGTGCAGGCAACGAACTTGCCAGCGCCGGAATTCCTCGCCACGGCGAGCGCGGTCATGACCAGCCGCCAGCGCTGCCGGCACGCCAAGCTTGCCTGGAACTACACGGCGGGCGATAACGGTAACTCACTGCTCCACATCGCGACAGTCGACGGCGCGATCACGACGTCCAAGATGGCGCTCTACCGCATCCACACCACCCCGGTCTTCAATGCGTCAACGACGACGACGAGGACGGCGAGTGAACGCTACGTCGTCGGCTTCGATGATCTCGGCCCAGCAGATCTTGCGCTCGGGGCCAAGTGGCCGATGCCGATTCTCCAGGTGATTGCCAAGAACGACCTGTATGATGTGCCAGTCAAGTGCAAGTATCAGGTGCTCAGTGGCAACGTCGAGCAATCGCAAGTGCTCTACGCTGAGTCGGATTGGGACATCGAGCGTGATCGCGCCAGCGGTGTGATGATCCGAAGCCGAATCCGCTCGTTCACGGCCGGCGTCTCTCCCGGGAATGACCCGCAGACGACGGCGATCCGAGACTGCCCTCTGTCCGGCAAGAGCGACTTCCCTTTTGCGAACACCTTGTTCCTGCTATACCTCAAGAACAACTCGGATGAGCTGGACTTCGGCCGATTCAAGACATTCCGAAAGGAGTTCACCGACTTTCCTTCGGCGTCCAACGTGATCGCCACGTACTACGATCAGAAGTTCAATGGCGGCGGTGAGAACCTTCTCTTTGCTCATCTGCGCGCGCCGTAAGGCTGTAGGAGAGCACGACGCACAGGACCGGCTGTCGCGTTTTCGCCGGATGAGATCACGTCGTGGGCTCAGTGCGGCGGCTGGTACCGTGCGACGATGTCACGTGCCACACGCTCGAGGTAGTTCCGGTCCAGTTCCGGTCGCGGACCGCTGGTGTTCGGGGTTGCCGCTCCTTCCCTGCAGGCTACCACGGAGATCAACAACACGCTGGTGCTGGTTCGCACGACGATCACGCCGCTGCACATCGCGCCCGATCGTGCCGTGAAGTAGGCCTCCAGCCCCAGGTCGGCGATCGGTTCGTCAGGGATGGTTCCAGACCGGGAGTGGAGCGCCAGCATGACCGTCGGCGGATCGAGTATCGGGGTGTACAGGAACGAGACGGCATTCGTGTAGCCGACCAGTTGGATGTCCGCCGGAAAGGCTCCGCCGGTACGCACGAGCTGCCAGCGACAGCCGACACCGAGCGGGAACCCCTGCGCTGCGGGCGGTAGGGCATACGAGTCAGTCGGCGGCGTGACATCGGTCACCACGTCGCCGGTGCGGGCCCCATTCTGCGCGAACGCCGCCAGCCGCGCCTCGGCGGTGGGATACATGGTGCCACAGGGACGATCGAAGGTGTTGCGCCACACCGCGTGCATCGCCTGCTGGACGAACTGCCCGGAGTAGAGCCCTGACACCACGCCGGCGAGGTAGTCATTGTAGGCCGACGATGGGGTATCCGGGCGCGTACAACACGCGCCCCAGGCGCTGGCCGTTCTCGTGTCCTTCGCCGCATCGGTTGGCGGGGCTCCAGGGTTGCCCGGAACGGAGCAGTACGCCGCGCGCGCAAAGAGGGTGGAGAGTTGCGTCGCCGCCCCGCGCTGCTCGTTCAGCTCGGGGATCCGGCACGCCTGCGGACTGCCGGACGGCGCCGGCGCGGCGAGTGTCGGCTGCTGCGCCGCACGTGGGACGATGGCGGGACGCGGCGCGGGCAGGAGTGGCAGCACGACGTCGCCCGTGAGCATGCGTGCCCGGGTCGCTGGCTGCTCGACCGTGGAGATCGGAGGGAGCGCGGGTCGGGTGGACGCCGGCGCGGCACCTGCAGATGCTGGTGGTGTTGGTATCGTGCCTGTCGCTGCCGCACCAGCACCAGCCGCTCCGGACAGCGGCAACGCAGTGAACTCCGGCGTCGCACCACCCGTGGTTCCGCGCACGACCGGGAGCGTTGCCGTGAACGCGACACCGGGATGGATCTCGTAGTCCGGCAGCGGCTGCCGCGGATAGCGGATGACAACGTCTGCGCGATCCGGCCCGGGGGCGAACGTGGCGCACACCTTGTAGTTGTTCGGCGTGTTACGCTCCCACTTGAAGCTCGCCGCACCGGGTCCGCTCAACGCAACCTCGAAATCCCCGGGACCAATCGTGTTCCCGTCGGGACGTATGATGCTCCGTCCACGCGCATCTCTCACGTCAAACGCGACGAAGGCGCAGGCTCCCGGTGCCAGCGGTCGTGTCTCGACGCGGCCCCGCGCCTGCCAGTCCGGCACCCGCACCTGGTCGGATGGCGGCGGCGCCACCGGCCCGACCACGACGGTTCCGGATGCATCGCGCAGCCCGAGACGGCTGCTTTCCGGCGTGCCGCCCCCGTCCCCACGGTAGACCGGCAGTTGGGCCGTGAATGCCACGCCGGGGTACACGGCGTCATCGGGGAGCATCCGGCGTGGATAGGTAATGATGATGTCGGCGCGGTCCGGTCCGTCCGCGACTGTCGCACAGACCCGGTAGTTGTCCGGCGTGTTACGCTCCCACTTGAAGCTGGCCGCACCGGGGCCGCCGAGTTCGACCTCGAAGTCCGCAGGACCGACCGCATTGCCGTCAGGCCGCGTGATGACGCGGCCCTGCGCATTCCGTACCAGCAAGGACACGGACGTGCACTCCCCGCGCGAGAGCGGCCGCATCTCGACCCGGGCGCTGAGCTGCCAGTCCGGCACCGTGGTCTGCGCGCGGACGACGGTCGCCGCGAGTGACAGGGCACAGAGCATGGCAAACACCGTCCTGCGGAGCGACCTCCGACGTGTCGTCTGCACAGCACACCGACTGACCGAGTGTTGCTTCTGCACGAATCACTTCCTCAATCCAAGGGGAATGCGCTCGAGCGTGATGCGCCGGGGCGATGCTCCCGGTTCGAGCGCAACGAAGGAGACACGCTCGCGCGAGCCATTGTCGAACTGGAGCAGCAGTGCGTATCCGTCGATGACGTAGCGGCCGCGACCCGCCGTGCTGGGGAGACCGACCTCGCCGGTGACGAACGTTCCCGACTCGTCGAAGGTGATGAACCGCCGGCCCTCGTACGCGGGGTCCTCCCACGTGCCGCGCAACCTCAGGTTGCGCACGGCAGGCGCGGCAGGTCGAATCGTGCTTCGGTCGAGGAGGTCGGTCGCGACCCGCGCGAGCGGATACGTTGCGCGCCCGCGGCCTTCATTCCACGCCATCTCGAGCGAGTCGCCGCGCACGCGGTAGCGTCCCCAGTACCCGTCGTCGATACCGGGAAAGCGCGTTTCGCCCGGATGCACCACTCCGCCGGAGGGGAACGTCATCAGCACACGGCCATCCGGCCAATACACATAGATGCGCTCGACGAGTCCGACGCCGATGCGCAGCCGCCCGGTCTCGAACATTGTCCAGACACCGCTCAGATACGGACCCTCCGACATTGGAGGCCACGGCACGACCTCGGCCGGGAGCGTGACGTGGATGTCCGCGCGCTGTGGCGTTCCGCCTTCCGAGGCAACGGCAGGGCGCGCGGAGGGCGGGACATCGGGCATCGTGAGCAACTCCGCCGAGACGCGTGTGTTGGACGTCGACCCATCGAACTGGAGTCCGAGTGCCAGCGCGGAGGTCTCCTCACGAAGTGCATTCATCGCGGTCGCGCTGCGCGACTCCGCCTGCAGCACCCCGATGGTCAATCCCTCGCGAAAGGCCATCACGAACAGGAAGACCGGCGCACTCGTGCGATCGACGTATGACCGCCCGACGTAGGCGAGTGACCGTCGGCCGATGCGCTGCGACGTGAGCGGCGCGCCCGAGGGGTCGCGAATGCCATTGGTGGCGACGATCTCGTCGAGCACTCGCCCGACCACCTGCTCCACCGAATAGACCGCAGCCACCTTTGGACGCAGCTGCACCACGACCGTACCCCCATCGGTGGTCTGCCGCTCGAATCGCGCCTCGCCAGCCCCCACCGATCGCTGCCACCCTGTCGGGAGTCTGACCAGGTATCCGGACACGCGAAGGGGGGTGGGCACCATTTGTGCGCCGAGTGCGCTCTGCGCTGCCATCACGGCCAGCGCGGCGACGACGAGCGCGCACCGCGACGTCACGGCACGGTACCCGTGAGTGTGGACGTTGCCTCCTGCGCCGTGTTGCCATCGAGGCCGGTGAGCACCAGCCGCGTGAAGCCCGTCGTGCGCGATGAAGGTATGGCACCCACCAGTCGTGGCGAGCACTTCGTGCGTTGCCCGCAATCGGTCTGCGCCACGACGCTGTTGTCGGCGTTGTGCCACTTGTGCGTGACCATCTTCACGGTCCCTGCCGAGTCGAGGACGATGAGAAAGCTGTGCTCCATCGTGCCGGACGCACCCTCGATGACGAAGGCCGATGCGGCACCGGGCAGGTCGACGGGCGCGCGCCGGGAAATGCGCACGACGCTGTCGCCGACTGACGGCTTCGCGTTGCTGACGATCACGGTGCCGTAGGCGCGTTCGGAGTCGGGCACCGCTGCCTCGGCACCGACGTCAACGGTCTGCGGGGCCGGTGCTGACGAGTCGGAGGATTCCTCGTGGGCATCGGCGGTGGCCCGTGCGCTGTCGGCGTCGTTCTGTCCGCAGGCGACGGTGACGCAGAGTGCGAGGCAGGCCATGCCTGCGCGAAATGTGGTGAGGCGTATCATCAGGGCACCCGTTCGATCTTGAGGAAGAGGGAGTAGTCGCCGCCGTAGCCGTCGACGTCGTAGAAACTCAGTTCGTCGTAGCGCACCTCGATCACGCCGGGAGCGCCACCAACTGATTGATTGAGGAGGGCTTCGACCCCATCGCGGGTGAGCACGACGTATTTGACGCGGAACATGTCGAGGTTGAGCCCGATCGGTCGATCGTTGCCCGAGTCGACGATGAGGTACGAGTCGGGCAGGGACTGCGTGACGCCGCTGCGATGGGCGATGACTGCGCGCGGCGACGTCCGTGGCGCCCAGTTTCCGCCATCGATCGCAGCCCGGGTTGCCTCGTCGGCGAGCACGCGCGCCTCGTGATCGCGCCAGAACACGAATCCCGTCGCATTGCCGTCCCACTCCCAGAGCGAGGGCGCGATGACCAGTGCATTCGTGGCGTCGAGCACACCCTCCCAGAGTTTCACCGGGAACTGATCGACCGATCCGGTACCGGGGAGCTGCAGGCGCAGGTCGATGTCGATCGGCTGCGTCGTGCCGGTGACGATGCCACCATCCACCGGCGAGCGGTTTGGAAAGCCGCCCGGCGAGCCGTATGTCCTCGTGGTGATGAGGGCAGACTCACGCAGCGCGAGTGTGGTGCGATCGACCCTGGACACGAACGTGGCCGCGTACACTTCGTCGCCCCAGCCATCACGATTCAGCGGGTCGTCGAACGTCTGCCGATGGACCCGGAATCCCATCAGCCGGATGCGATACTTGCCGGGGATGACCGGTGCTGGCGGCGGCGGTGCTGCGCCCGATGGCGGCCGTGGCGTGCCTGGCGCCAGCGGCGGTGCGACGGATCCCGTCGGAGGTTGCGCTGGCGCAGCGACCGGTGGCGGTGGCCCGGCGGGTGGCGGTGCGACGACGCCAGGACCAGCGACCGGCGGCGGCGGCGGTGTGTATCCCGGTTGCGTCGTGCCACCGGCCCCAGTGGCGCCTCGACTCACTGCGGGACGCGCCGGGGAGACCGGCGATGCGGGCGGGGGCGGCGGGGGTGGCGCAATGGCCACCGCCCCGCCCGCCTCTCGCAGTGTGAGCCGGCTGAAGTCCGGGACTCCGCCTCCACTCCCACGAAACACCGGGATCACCGCCGAGAACGCGACGCCGGGATACATCGCATCGTCAGGCATCGCCGAACGCGGGTAGGTGATGACGATGTCCGCACGATCCGGTCCGCCGGCAAAGGTCGCGCACACCTTGTACCAGTCCGGTGTGTTGCGCTCCCACTTGAAGCTTGCGGCCCCGGCTCCGCTGAGCGCGAGTTCGAAGTCTGCCGCGCCAATCGTGTTGCCGTCTGGTCGCGTGATCAGCTTGCCCTGCGCGTCCCTTACGGAGATCGTGACGAAGGCGCATGCCCCCGGCTCCAGTGGCCGCATCTCCACGCGAGCGCGCAAGTCCCAGTCGGGGACGCGCGTCTGTGCGCGCAGAGACGCCGTGGTCGCGGCGAGGCAGATGAGCAACGGCACAAGCCTGGCCGCCCATGGCGCGACATGCGGCGGGAGAGTCGGGATCCGCCTCACGAGAGCACCGCCAGCGCGTCCGCCCGCCCTGCCGGGAGCTGACTGTGATCCACATCCGGACCCGTGAACTCGTGGATCGCGTTCTGCACGTGACGCCTTGGCACACCTTGCTCGGTGGCCTCGGTCAGGATCGGTGCGCGGAGGCGATCCGCGTGCGACGTGGATGGACGGACGACGGCTCGAGTCCGCCCGAACACGCCTCGCTTCCGCGCGGATACGTTGCCGACTCGTTGCGCCGATGTCCCAGCCTGTGCACTGAGCGGAATGGCCGGGTAACAGAACGCCAGCAGCACGCGCGCCGCTGGTAGCGGAGCCTTTCTTTTCACGTTAAACCTCCCTCAGAAGTCGGATCGCGGAGCGTGCAACGAAGCCGGACTGCACGCGACGAGCTGACGATAGACCTCAGGTCTCACCCTGCGATCACGCGCGGATCACACGAGCCCAAGTCCTTGTAATGCTTCGACTTCTGACGTTCGGTGGCCTCCGTGTGGTGCGTGAGGACGGCACGGCGACCGAGCTTGCAAACCAGCGACGGCGGCTCGCAGTCCTGGTCGTCGCGGCCGCGGCGGCACCTGCCGGCGTGTCGCGCGAGAAGCTCTTGTTCCTGCTCTGGCCTGACGCGGACTCGGACAAGGGACGCCATGCGCTGAGCCAGATCGTGTACAACCTTCGGCGTGAACTGGGCACCTCGCCGGTGGACGGCATCGCTGATCTGGCGCTGATCCCGGAGGTGATGACTGCCGACCTGACGGAGTTCCGTGCGGCGGTGGCGGCGGGCGATCACGCGACGGTGGCGGCGCTCTACACCGGCCCATTCCTCGACGGGTTCTTCGTCCCGGGCGCGACCGAGTTCGAGCGTTGGGCGGAGGAGGAGCGGGCGCGGACGACGCGGCAGGCCATGGCCGCACTCGACAAGCTGGTGGCCGGTACATTGAATGACCCAGCCGAGCTCGTGCGCTGGACCGGCAGGCTGGTAGAGCTCGAGCCGCTGAGCGCGCGTCGAGTCGTGGAGCACATGCGCGCCCTCGAGCGCCTCGGCGATCGCGAGGCAGCGATCGCGTATGGGCGGCGCCACGAGGCGCTTTCGAAGGCGGACGGCGACGAAACGGACGCGGCCGTACTCGCAGAAGTCGAGCGCCTCCGTGCGATGCCGACTGTGATCTCGGCATCGATCCCACCATCAACTCCCGCCCTGCCGGAC
The DNA here is from genome assembly GCA_031414435.1 of Gemmatimonadaceae bacterium. Taxonomy (GTDB): domain Bacteria; phylum Gemmatimonadota; class Gemmatimonadetes; order Gemmatimonadales; family Gemmatimonadaceae; genus JACMLX01. The sequence goes on along the minus strand of JANNVN010000424.1, from coordinate 4,007 downwards.
GAGACGCGCGACGCGGCGATGGTTCCGGCGGCCACGGACGCTGGAACGACCGACCCGACTCCCGCCGACGTGGCACAGGTCCGCCGAGTCGCAGTCAGCCCGCGGGCGGGCTGGCGGATTCCGCTGGTCGTCGGCACGCTGCTGACCATTGGTGCGGCGGTTGCGTGGGCGCGCATGCGTACGCCGGCGCTCCCGCTCGAGACAGGCGCGCGACTGCTCCTCGCCGATGTGCAGCTGCCGGCGGTGGACTCTGCCAACGCCCGTGCGCTGGCCGTCGCCCTGCAGAGCGCACTGCAGCAGTCGTCGCGCGTGCAGTTCGTGAGCCCGGCGTCGATTACCGACGCCCTCCGGCGCATGGGCCAGGCGGTGCAGTCGGACGCGCTGCCGGATTCCGTCGCGGTCGAGTTGGCCGAGCGCGAGGGCGCCCGCTACGTCGTGGCGCTGGCGATCGCGCCAACCGGCGCCGAACGTCTCGTGACGCTGCGCGTCCTCGACCCAGGATCGGGCAACGTCCTGCGCACCTACTCGACGACGACGCCGGGGTCCGCACTCCTCTCGGCCATCGACGACCTCGCGGGGCAGCTTCGGGGCGATCTCGGCGACTCGGCGCAGGACATCGCGGCCGCGATACCCTTGCCAAAGGCCACCACCTCTTCGCTCGAGGCGCTGAAGCTGCTCGCAAGTGCCCGCAGCGCGTACAATCGCGCGTTGTACACCGATGCGATCGCGCTGTACGACGCCGCCATCGCGCTCGACACGGCATTCGCAGCGGCGCATGCCGGCCTCGCCGAGTCGCAGTACGCCCTCAACAATGTCCGGGAGGGTGATGCGGCAATGTCGCGCGCACTGGCGCTCGCGGGCCGGCTGCCACCGCGGGAGCGGCTGCTCATCGAGGCAGCCGCGGCGCGCGGTCACGGCGACTGGATCCGGGCCGCGACGTTGCATCGCGCGTACCTCATCCGGTACCCCGACGACTACGACGTGTACGCGGCACTTGGCTTCGACCTGATGAGGGCCAAGGATCCAGAAGAGGCGATGGCAGCCTACGATAGCGTGCGCGCCCATCGAACCCTGTCAGCCAATGTGCTCATCAACATCGGGCAGATCAACCTCTCGCTGCGCCGGTGGGCAGCCGCGCGCGCGGCATACGCCGATGCGATCCATCTCGACACCACGTTCCTGTTGCGCAACATCCAGAACGAGCAGGTCGGCACGACGTTGCTGCGTCTTGGTCACGCGGACTCGGCGCGCGCGGTGTTCACCCTGATGCTGGCGCGGAACGCGGCGGATCAGGCTCGCGGCCATCGTTCGCTCGCGTACGTGGACCTGTACGAAGGTCGGTACGCCAGCGCCGTGACCCATCTCACGAAGGCCATCGAGCTCGGGCAGGAGAATCCGGGCGGTGGACTGAGCGAGATTCGTGATCGCGCGCTACTCGCCAGCACCTACGTCGATCTCGGCAAGCTGCCGGAGGCCCGCGCCCAGCTGCGCGCGGCGTCGGCACTGTGCATCGCGGATCCGCAGGATCCCCGTGCACTGCTCTGGACGGGGAAGCCCGCCGCACGAGTCGGCGATACCACCATCGCCCGCATCCTCCTCGACTCGGCGCGAGTGCGCGCGCGACCGACGGATCGGGCCCAGATGTCCGCCAGCCTCGCCCTCGAGGCGGAGTTGCTCGTCGCACGCGGGGCGGCGGCCGACGGCGTTGCAGCGGCACGGCGCGCGGTCGCCACCGACAGCTCCGGGTACGTCATCGAGACACTGGCGTTCGCCCTCGAGCGCGCCGGAAAGCTGGGCGAGGCACGCGCGCTCTACGTCGCGCTTGCCAGCGATCTGCTGAGCGAACTTGGCAAGGAGGCGCAACAGCTCTCACGGCTCGCGCCAATCGCAGTTGCCCGGATTGACGCGCAACTGGGACGAGCGGAGGAGGCACGCCGCGCACTGGGTCAGTTCGCAGAGCTATGGCCATCCGCCGACCAGAACCTGCCGATGATCACGACCCTTCGGGCACGAATCGCTGCGCAGGGGCGGCCGTAGCGGACAGCGGCGGCGCGGCTACGTCGAGCGCGACCGTCGCGCGAGCACGCGCGCACCGAGTAACCCCGCGAACACCCCGAAGTACACCAGCGGCCAGAACGTGTCCTTCTTCACCGCCCACAGATAGTGCGTGGTGGCGGTGATCGCGACCAGATACGTGAGCTGGTGCAGGCGTTTCCACTTCACGCCGCCGAGCTTCTTCGCCACCCAGTTCGGTGACGTGATCGCCAGCGGCACCAGGATCAACCAGCTGATCATGCCGATGGTGATGTACGGGCGCTTCACGATGCTGGTCCAGATCTCGCCGAACTGCAGCTCGAGATCGAGCCCGAAGTAGACCACCATGTGCACGGTGGCATAGAAGAACGCGAACAGGCCCAGCATCCGCCGGTAGGTGGCCAGCCACGCCCAGCCGGTGATCTGGCGCAATGGTGTGATGGCCAGCGTATAGATCAGGCTGCGCAGCGCCAGCTCACCGGTGTTGATCTCGAGGATCTTCACCACGTCGCCATCGATCCGGTCGGTGAGCAGGGCGTACACCAACCAGATCGCCGGTGCCAGCAGGATGACGAACACGACGGGCTTGAGCGCGCGTCCGATGCGGGGGCCCTTCGGACGCGCGCGCGGTGGTGCCGCGACTGCCGATGTCACGCGAACGTCTCTCAGAAGTTCTTGCGCAGATCCATGCCCGCGTACATCGACGCCACCTGCGCTTCGTACCCGTTGAACATCAGCGTCGGCTTGCGCAGAATGTCACCCAGCTTTCGCTCCCGCGCCTGACTCCAGCGCGGGTGATCCACCGTGGGATTCACGTTGGCGTAGAAGCCATACTCGTCGGCCGACGCCTTCATCCACGTGGTGTTCGCCGGCCGGTCGGTGAATTTGATCTTGACGATCGCCTTGATGTTCTTGAATCCATACTTCCACGGCACCACCAGTCGCAGCGGCGCGCCATTCTGGTTGGGCAGCGTCTTGCCGTACATGCCCGTCGCCAGGAACGCGAGCGGATTGAGCGCCTCGTCCAGCCGCAGCCCTTCGAGGTAGGGCCACTCGATCGTGGCCCGCCGCTGACCGGGCATCCGGCGCGGATCGTACAACGTGGTCATCTCGATGAACTTCGCCGACGGCAGCGGCTCGGCACGACGGATCACGTCGGCCAGCGGAATGCCGCGCCATGGAATCACCGCGCTCCACGCTTCAACACACCGAAACCGATAGGTCCGATCTTCAACTCGACTCGGCTTGAGGAAATCATCGAGCGGCATGTCGCCTGTCTTTTTGGCCATGCCTTCGATCTTTACCGACCAGGGACGCGCCTGAAACTGCTGCGAGTTCGCCTTCGGATCTTCCTTGTCGGTGCCGAACTCGTAGTAGTTGTTGTAGCTGGTGACCTTCTCTTCATCGCTCACCTCGTCGCCCTGCTGGGCCGCGACCGGATGCAGGCCGCCAAGCACTGCCTCCGCCAGCGCGCCGGTGGCCGAGATGGCGCCGATGCTGCCGACCATTCCCAGAAACTGGCGACGATTGAGGTAGTCGATCTCCGGCGTGATCTCGGAGGACGGCGGCTCGATGCGGTTGCGGATCAGCATGGCGACTTAGAGCGGAGATGGAAGGCAGTACGGCGGACGGTCACGGACGAATACGAACGGGAAACAGCATGCCGACCTGGAACGACTGAACGCTACAACACCCGGCGCGACCAGAGCAGGCGCTGGATGATGTTTATACCCACCAGCGTCGTCATGATTCCAAACGACATCGCCAGCTTTTCCGGGAAGAGGAAAAAGAGCGCGTAGAACACCACCGTTTCAAACCCGGCCACCAGCGCCGGTGGCATGGTCACTGTCGTGAGTTCGCCAGTGGCCCTGGCGCCGGATGCACGCTTCTCGAGGACGGCCGAGAGGTACATCCAGCTACAGGCATTGACGAAGAATACCCCCTCGAGTGCCACGGCCCAGAGCAGCACCGGC
>JANNVN010000423.1:0-14319 GCA_031414435.1 Gemmatimonadaceae bacterium | reverse complement strand
CGAGCTCCGACTCGAGGATGACGACGGCAAGGAAATGGCCTGGGGCACCGGCGAGTCTGGGCGATTGCTGATTCGCGGGCCGTGGATAGCGGGCAGCTACTATGAGAACGCGGCTGCCACCGCCGCCACGCAGCACAACGGCTGGTTCGATACCGGCGACATCGCGACGATCGATCTCGATGGCACGATGATGATTCAGGATCGCGCGAAGGATCTGATCAAGTCCGGCGGTGAGTGGATCAGCAGCGTCGACCTCGAGAACCAGCTGATGGGCCATCCGGCAGTGCGCGAAGCGGCCGTGATCGCCGTACCGCACCCGAAGTGGGATGAGCGACCGCTTGGCGTGATCGTCCTGCGCGATCCGGCCGTGACGGTCAGCAAGGATGATCTGGATCGCTTCCTGCTGGAGCGCGCCGTGGCCAAGTGGCAGCTGCCCGATGCCTATGAAGTCGTCGACGAGATCCCGAAGACGACGGTCGGCAAGTTCCTGAAGCGTGCGTTGCGCGAGCGCTTCAAGGACTATCAGCTGCCGTAAGTTGGTGACGCAGGCTCGGCCGGCGCAGGCATTCTGACGCGCTGGCCGAGCCATGCAGACCGGCCGTCACTACATCATCGATCGCGATTCGCTCCAGCGCCCGCGCGTGAAATCGGGGAACTGCACCGGCATGCTGCCCTTTGCCACCGAGAGTTCGCTCAGCGGCTGTGGCGCACACCACGCCGCGGCGTCGTAGACGTCCATGTCGGGCGTGAGCCCTTCGCGCATGGTCTGGATCAGGCGATAGGCCATGACGTAGTCCATGCCGCCATGGCCGCCGGCGCGCGCCTTTTCGCCGAGCTCACGCCAGAGAACGTGTTCGTGCTTCGCCTTGTAGGCGTCGATCGCGGCCCATCGATGTGCCGCGCCGTCGCCTTCGACGTACACGCGCGCAGGGTAGTCCTCAAAAATCCCCTTCGTACCCTGCACCGAGTTGATGCGCGAGTATGGGCGTGGACTGGACACGTCATGCTCGAGGCGGATGGTGCGGCCCTTCGCGGTCTTGATCAGCGAGATGTTCAGGTCACCGGTGACGTACTTCTCGGCCCACTTCGGCGAATCCTTCGGCTCATGGTCCTCGCGCCACTTGGTGAGCCCCATCTCGGGCGTGCTCATCGACACCATGTAGTCGAACTTGTCGCCGCGATTGATGTTCATCATCGCCGCAATCGGCCCGAGCCCGTGTGTGCTGTACAGATTCGCGTTCCGAAGGGTGTGGTGCGCGCGCCGCCAGAGCCCTTCGTCCTTGTTCTCGAAGAGAATCTCGCGCAGATCGTGGTTGTAGGCCGCGCCGCCATGCTTCAGCTCCCCGAACACACCGGCGCGCACCATGTTGAGCACCAGCAGCTCGTTGTAGCCGTAGCTGCAGTTCTCCATCATGATGCAGTGCTTCCGCGAGCGCTCTGACGCATCGACCAGCTTCCAGAGTTCGTCGATGGTGTATGCCGCCGGCACTTCGGTAGCGGCATGCTTTCCGGCCTTCATGGCCGCCAGACAGACGGGGACGTGGAATTGCCACGGTGTGGCCGTGTAGACGATATCGATGTCGTCGCGTTGGACGAGTTGTTCGAAGGCACGTTCACCACCGATGAAACGCGCCGGTTCGTAGGTGTGGCCGGCATCGCGCATCTGCTTGACGGCCATCTCGATCTTCTCCGGGACGGTGTCGCAGAGCGCGGTGATCCGCACGTTGTCGACGCCAAGCAGCTCGTGCAGTACTGAGCGGCCACGCAATCCCGTGCCGACGATGGCTACCCGCACCACGGCATGCTTGCTGAAAGGCACGCCGAGCATCGACGGTGCCGCCTGCGCGGGCTGCGGCAGTGCGATGGGCGTCAAAAACGACGGACCCGCGTCGGCGTGCGCGGCGTTCGGAAGACCGAGTGCCAGTCCGGCGCCAGCCAGTGCGGCACTCTTCAGCAGATCGCGGCGTGTGGGATCGTTCGGCGTGTCAGTCATGAATCGGGATGGCAGATGGGGTCAATCGACAGTCGGGTCGTCGGACCACGTGGCAGCGGCAGGGCCGGCGGCGGTAGCGAAGAACATCGCGGCTGCACCGGCGGCTGGGAACTGGCGGCGGTATGCCGTTGCCCAGTCATCGGTGAACTGTGCGGCCATTGCGGTGGGGACGAGCGCCCAGACGCTGCCGCCGAACCCGGCGCCGAACGCCGACGCGGCGACTGCGCCACCTTCGAGCGCCAAGCGCACCATCGCCGACGTTTCGGGAATCTGATTCCCCAGCCACTGCTCGGCCGCCTGCTGCGACCGCGCCGCGATGGCACCCAGCGCCGACCAGTCGTGCGCCGTGATCGCCGCCACGGCGGCCGGAATGAGCGTATATGTCTCGAGCAGAAACTGGCCGAGGCGCTTCGAGAGTTCGTCGGCCGCAAAGACTGTCCCGACGCTGGTCGCGATGGCCCTGCGGAGTTCATCCGGCGCCTCGGCGGCACTCTCCATCGCGGCGGCGAGCGAACCATCGCGCCGCCCGGTCTGCTGGTTCCAGAGCTGGACCAGAGACGTCACCATGAGTGACGCGCGGTTGTATCGCTCGCGCGCTCCCGCGGATTTCTCAGCGACCACGCCCGACGCGCCGACCACGAAGCAATGCGACTCCGGCAACCGGTAGGCACCGAGTCGTCGCACCGGCATCCATCCATAGTCCACAATCTGCCCAGGCACCGCACAGAGGATCGCCGTCTGGTCCTGACTTCCTCCCAGTGTACCCACGCCGCTGTCTCCCGCGAGCCGCCCGAACGCGCCGCCATTCTCCATGGCGCCCAGGTAGCCCGCAAGCTGCGGCAACGCTGGCAGCGACTCGTGCCAGATCGCCGTGTCGCTCAGCCGATTGACCGCCGCGATGGCGGAGAAGATGGCGATCAGCAACGCTGACGACGAGCTGACGCCAGCGGCGACCGGCAGGTCGCTCTCGAAGGCGATGTCAACGCCACGCCGCGCGTCGGGGAAGTTGCGCGCGATTCGTCGCGCCACGGTTGCCACGTAGTTCGACCAGTGACCGTCGGGGGCGGTGGCGCTGATGTCGAGCAGTGTTTGACAGGCAATGCCACTGGCGGCGTCGACGACACACACGCGCGAATCGCGACGCGGTGCTGCCCGCGCGATGAATCCGCGCTCGACGGCGATGAGGAGCGACCGGCCGCCAGCGTAGTCGGTGTGTTTGCCGAAGACTTCGATGCGACCAGGCGACCAGATACTGAGCCGGCTGCGCGACTCCGCGCCGCGCGCGTCGAGTGCTGCGTCGCAGCGAACGAGTGCGAGTGATTTCCGGCTGCACTCATCCGGTGCGAAGCCGGATCGGGACAGCACCGTCGAGAATCGCTCCGCGAGCGATGTCACTAGAGTGCCACCGGTCGATCGCGCAACACGCGCGCCACGCTCCCGATGTCCCCGCGTGTGGACAGATCGAGCACACCGTCGTCACTCCGGAGCACCATGAACTGCTCCCCAAGCTCCGTCATCGCAATCCGAACGGCATCCTGCAATTCCAGTTCGCCCCGTACGCTCGGCACCACACGACGACACGCCTCGAAGATCACTGGCGAGAAGGACCAAAGATTCATGCTCACCAGCGACTGTGCAAGCAGCGACGCGTACGTCGCAGCATCGGGCTTCTCAACGATCCCGACCAGGCGACCCACCGCATCATGTTGCAGCAGCGCGAACTGCCGGACCCGGTCCGCCGGGATATTGCTGTTGGCCACCAGCCCGTCCAGCCCGAAGCCAACCACGCCAGAGGTGCCCAGCTGCGCCAGCGCACGACAGGCCGCGACCGGGTAGTAGTTGTCGCCGTTCATCACCAGAACACAGGCATCGCCCGCGAACGCCTCCGCCGCCGCGACGGCGCCGGCGGTCCCGTTCGGACTCACCTGCGTGGCGAAGTGTACGCGAACACGGTGAAAGACCAGCGAGGCATAGTACGATCTGATCGCCTCGTGTTCGGGGCCGATCACGAGGCAGACATCGGTGATCCCGGCATCGGCCAGCGCACTCATCGCGTGATCGAGGAATGGCCGGCCGATCGGGATCATCGCCTTCACGCCACCGTCGGCAACACGCGACTGCGCGGCATCGAGCTGCGCACCCGCGTCTTCGCGACGCATGCGCGTACCCAGCCCACGGGCCAGAATCACCGCCTTACTCGTGACCGGCATTCGCTATCTCCTCGCGGCGATGCTCGCTGAAGAGGAGCGCCAGATTCGCGGGAACAGCGGCCACGGCATCCGGGCGCCGCTCGTCGTTCGGACGAGATCTGCCACGATGTTCGGCGTGGCAGTGGAAGACTCCATGGCGACCATCGATGCGCCAACCAGCCACGACGGAGCGGAGCGGCCGAAGGTCAACACCGCAGGGGTTCGCGACCCGGTCGGCTCCGCCAGTCCGATAGCAGGCAGCAATGAGACGGTGATCGCAACGACGATGTGGATCCAGTCGACGGTAGTCAGGGTCAAGGCGGGCGGGCGTGAAGGCGAGTCGGCCGAACGAGGCGCCGCAAGACGCGGCACTGCCACAAAGAAACGAGCGGGCTGGTCTGTCGCTACAGGCTCGGGATAGGTGCCAGGATAAACATTGCCGCGCGAGGCCACAGGCCGCACCGTACAAGCACTCCTGCTCAGCTCGGATTGACAGACGCGAGTGCACGGCGCTCTCACGGCTCGCCATCATGTACATCCGCACGGCGCTCGGCAACACGGCCTGGGCGATCGACGAGGGAATCCGCCGTACCGATCCACGTTATTCGTGGGCGAACCTCTTCTAGGCGGCATCGTACGCGGCCGGGATCGTGGGGCTATCGAGTTTCCCGACGGCTCCGGTCGTTGCCGCCGAGAAGAGCAAGTTCCTGCTCGATAGCGCCTGCGTGACACTGTCGCTGGGTGCGCTGGTCTGGACATTCGTCGTGGCATCCATCAACTGGACGAACGTCAACTCCTTGCACCTCGTGATCGAACTGTTAGCCCCTGTCGGATCGATCATCACGCTGGCGCTGGTCTGCCGGCTCCTCATGCGCCACGGTCCGCAAGCCCAGCGCTTCGACATCGTGCTGCTCACTGCAGGACTGTTCGCACAGTGTGTCATGGATCTTTTGTTCGACCTCGACTACCGCCAGGAGCTGACCCGACTCACCGCCTGGGCCGCGTTGATCTGCGCGAGCATGTACGTCGTGATCATCCACGGCGCGCAACGGCTCACCGTCCGCCAGCCACGTCACGAACAGCCCACGGTGTACCCGGTACTGCATCCGATGACCCTGCTTCCGACGATCTCGGCAATCAGCGTCTACGTCGTGCTGATCTGGGCCGCGCAATCAGGTGAACACCGGTCGCTGGGCGTGCTCGTGGCGACGGCCGTCGCCCTCAACGTGTTGTTTCTGATCAAGCAAACGCTCGCCGCACAGGAGAACGCTGTCCTGCAAGCTGCGCGCGCTGATGCAGAGAGCCGCGCCCAGTATGAAGAGCTGGCCCGTGAAGGGCAGCGACTGGAATCCATTGGACGCCTCGCTGGTGGTATCGCGCACGACTTCAACAATCTGCTGACCACTGATGTGGTCATGCCCGGCGACAGCGGGGTCACGCTGGCGGCCGCCCATCGCGTCGACGACCCTGAGCTGGCCGTGATCTTCATTTCGGGCTACTCGGACACAGCGCTGCGCGATGCGGCAGAACTTCCGGCGGACAATGAGTTCGTTCAGAAACCGTTCACCGGCGCACAGCTGCTGAGTCTCATCGCAGCACGACTGCAGGCGCGTCGCCAGCGGATTCCCACCGCCGCCCATAACCCGTGGTCAGGGCCAGGAGGACAGCAGCGACCAGCGCCCACGCATAGCTATTGTGAAGGCCGATACTCAGCGCCGACTGCTGCGGCATGCCGAACGCAGCCTCGCCGGCCGTCGCGCTCGCCGCCAGGATCGTCGGCAAAAACCACGGCAGCAGGAACGGCCAGGTACACACCGTCATGTCGAGCAGGTTTGCGCGCCGATATCGCGACAGGGCGAAGCGTTCACCGGTCTGCTTCGCAAACGGGCCAACCGCCAGAATGGCGACCACGCTGTGCGTCGTCAGGAGGACCGCGCCACTCACGACGGCGACGATCCACACTTCCGCCATCCGCGCGCTCTGTGCACGCCCCTCGGCCGCACGCACCAGTCGCGCCAGCACGTCAGTGGCCTGCAGCGTGCCGACCAGCGCAACGAGCAGCAGCGTGAAGACACTGACACCAACTGCCCGCTGCATGCCATCAACGATCAGCCCGGTCGCACCAAATGTGCCGGGTGCGATGTGCAGGAGCGCCGCGGGTGAAACAAGTCGGAGCGCCACCGCGAGCAGTGCCGACACCGCGCAACCAACGAGCAGTGACTCGATCAGATGGCGCTTGCGAAGCAGCATGCCGATCACCAGCGCCGGCGCAAGCAGCATCACAAGTGCGATTGATTTCTGGTCCGCGTCTGGTCCAACTGCCACAAACAACGTCCGATCGCCACGGGAGCCGAATGCGATCGACGCGATCACTGCAAGCAGCCCCGCCGGCAGCACATAGCGCAGACGACTGCGCACCGTGCCGCCGATATCCGCATCCTGGGTCCCACTCGACGCAATCGTCGTGTCGGACACTGGCGAGATCGAATCACCGAACGTTGCGCCGGCGAGGATCGCGCCCATCAGCACCGCCGGATCAGCACCGGCGGGACCGCCGGCCGGATACAGCAGCGGACCGGCCAGGAGAATCGTCCCGAAGCTGGTGCCGGTGGCAGTCGAGACCAGCGCACACGCGCCGAATGCGGCGCCGACGTACGCCCCGCCGCTGAGGTGCGCGCTGCGCGCCAGCCACGCCAGCGCGCCGATGAAGCCGGACGCACCCAGAATCGTCCCCATCACTCCGGCGAAGAGCCACGCACAGAGCATCACCATCACGACGCGCTGGCTCATACCGTCAAGCATCGCCTCGCAGTAGCGCGCCCGATCGCGGGCGAGCAACAGCCCGAGCGTCAGCGCGCCGAGCAGGATCGGCCAGAAGCCCTTTTCGTCCGGCGCACCGTTGAGGGCAAGGCCGGCGACGCCGGCCAGAAAGGCGAGCCAGGGCGCGAGGGCACCAGCCAGCCCGCCGTGGAAGGAAAGCGGAGCCGCTGCGGTCGAGTCGGGATGTGTTGGCATGTGGACGAAGAAACTCGCCGTCGGCTATCGTTCGCGCCATGCCAGAGACTCCAGACACCGCTTCGCCGGCCGACGATGCCTTCACCCTCTTCGACCTGCGCGTCGAGGTCATTGCCACCGATCGGCCGATGGTCTGCAATCACCGCGCGGGCGACTGGTTCGAACTGGTGGGAGAGAATCTCCGCTTTCCCCCTGGGCAGAGTTTCCCACTCTACCCGCTCGCCGCACTGCTCCCACTGCTGCCGGCAAAGCAGCGCCCCACCCATCCGAACGACTGGATGACGACCGATGCAGACATCGCCTGCCCTGATCCATTCTGTGGCGGACGATTTCGAATCACCCGGACTGGCACCACGACATTCCGTCATGGTGACGTGACGCTGGTACCGCTGCCTCCCGCCACCCCCGGCACGTGATGACTGCCTCTCCCGAACTGCCGACGGTCCGCCTCGCGCCAGGGTACACGATTCCGCGCCTCATCAAAGGGGGCTGGCAGCTGGCTGGCGGTCATGGCACCGTGGATGCCGACGCCGCGATTGCAGACATGTTCGCCTTCGCTGATGCCGGCATTACAGCGTTCGACTGCGCCGACATCTACACTGGCGTCGAAGAGCTGATCGGCCGATTCCTGTGCGATTGGCGCTCCCGACGCGGCGCTGACGCGGCCACGATCCGCGTGCACACCAAGTGTGTCCCCGACCTGGCGGCGCTGCCCACACTGCGTCGCCCCGATATCGAGAGGTTGATCGACCGATCGCTGCGCCGGCTCGGTGTGGAGCGACTGGACCTGGTGCAGTTCCACTGGTGGGACTGCGACATCCCCGGCGCGGTGGACGCAGCGCTGCATCTGCGCGACCTGCAGACGGCCGGCAAGATCGAGCAGCTCGGCGTGACCAACTTCGATACGCCGCACCTGACGGCCATGCTCAATGCGGGTGTGCCGATCGTTGCCCATCAGGTGCAGCTCTCGCTGCTGGACGCACGTCCGCTGGGCGCGATGGCAGACCTCTGTGCAGCGCGCGGTGTGCGACTGCTGACCTACGGCGCCCTCGCCGGCGGCTTCATGCATGAACGCTGGCTCGGCGCCGCCGAGCCGACCGACGCGCTGGAGAACCGGTCGCTGGTGAAGTACAAGCTCATCATCGACGACTTCGGCGGCTGGCAGCTCTTCCAGCGACTGCTGCAAACGCTGAATGCCATCGCCATCGCGCATGGCGTCACGATTGGCGCCGTGGCGATCAGATACGTGCTCGATCAGCCCCCGGTCGCAGCGGCGATCGTCGGCGCCCGCCATGCCGGCCACCTGCCCGCCACACTCAGCGCCGCCACGCTGCACCTCGCCCCCGACGAGCGCACCGCGCTGCAGACGGTGCTCGCTGCCGCCACCGGGCCACTCGGCGACGTCTACACGCTCGAACGCGAGAAAGGCGGCCGGCATGCGGCGATCATGCGATACAATCTCAATACGAGCTGATCTCTTTCAATCGCGGTTCGCACGGAGAAAACTGCCTGACGCAAAGGAGCAGAGGACGCAAAGGCGCAAAGAACGACAGAACCAGGGCGAGAGCGCTGTTGCCCCTCGTTGTTCGGGTATCACCAATACTCCGCCTGACCACCAATTCAGGCCGACAAGCTTCGTCATCGTCAGTGCACGCCACTCCGACTTTGCGCCTTTGCGTCCTCTGTGCCTTTGCGTCAGGCAGTTTCCATGCGGAGGTTTTCACGCTGGAGCTACCAGTCCGTAGTTGCAAGACGGTGCTATTCAGACTGTTGGTGCGCGCTAGTTGCTCCGCGACACGGACGTCAGTTCTGCACTTCGCGCACCAGCGGTCACGCCGCGTTCCACGTCACGGCACCAGGCTCCGGCTCGGAATGAGGTAGAACTGCTCCTGCCGCGGACGGAAGAAGCGGAAGCCGTCGGGCGTCAGGTGCGCGTCGTCTTCCATCATCACGAACACTTTCTTGCCGCCCCACTCAGGCACCGGTGTGCCGGTGTTCAATTCGATCGAGATGTACGAGCCCAGTCGCAGGCGACTGCTGAGCGCCGTCGTATCGCTGCGATTGGCGGCACGGAAATCGATACCGGCGCCAAGGCCATGGCCCTGCGTGCCGATCGGATGTGAATACACCATCGCTTCGATTCCTTTCTCCTTCATCTCGGCCATCGTGGCGCGGAAGACCGCGCCACCGGTGAGGCCGGGACGGGAGTGACGCAGCATCAGGGCGTCCTGCAGCGTGTTCGTGTTCTGCAACGCCTGCTTCAGCCCGGCCGGTGCATCACTTTCGCCCGGACGCAGCACATAGGCCATTTTCTGCCAGTCGGTATCAAAACCCATGTAGCTGATGCCGAAGTCGATATGCACCAGGTCGCCGGGCTCGATCACGATGCCTTCGGTGGCCACCGCGAGGAAGCCGCGCGACGTGGCAATGTCGCCGCCGGCACGCTGCACTCGCAGGTCGGGCTGAAACCAGGTTCGGACGCCGGCGGCCCAGAGTGCGTCGTACAGATGCCGGCGCACGTCGCCCACCGTGGTCGTGCCGGGCGTGATGACGGCCGGCGAGAGCGCATGCTTCACGATGCCCTCGGTCATGGCGACTGCCGTGCGGTAGTGCTCCATCTCGTCAGGAAGTCGCGTATCGAGATACTCCTCGATCAGGTCACGGGCGCTGGTGAATCGCGTCGTCGCCTCGGCACCCATCGCATCGGCGAGGAATTTCCACGCATCGTAGCCGAGCGAGCGTGTCTGGCCGCGCCGACCACCGATTCCAAGCCCAATGGTCTTCGGTTGCCACGTGTCATACAGCGTGCGCATCGTCGGGCCAGCCGGGCGCGGTTCATCGGTTGGCGCATCGAAAAAGCGGGCGAGATTCTCCTCGGTGTAGCCCGTGATGGCGTACTTCTTCAGCCCCTTGTCGCCGCCGTCGATGAAGACGAAGATGTCGCGGTTGCCGGTGTATGGCCGTGGCGGCGCGATGTATTGCGCGAGCGGGTCGTCATGGAATTCCTCGTTCACAACGATCCACATGCCGATGTTGTGCCGGCGCATCATCGGCAGCAGCATCGCGTGGCGCTGCGTGAGCCAGCGCTCGCGGATCGTGATCTGTTCCGACCAGCGCAGCAGCGGCGGCAGCGTACCCGACATCTGACGACTCGCGGCAGCCGGAGATGCAGCCGGCGTGGGGGCCGCGATTGCGCCAGCCGTCTGGCGGCTGCAGGCGGTCATCGAGAGCAGCAGGGCGCTGACCATCAGGCCAGCGTGGCGGTGCGCAAGAGTCATGGGCGGCATGAAAGCATCTGGTGGAGGGCGGTGTGCGGCCGAATCTACCACCACGCAGGTCGCGATTCCGCCACCCGGGCTCAGCGGAAGCTGGAAGGCACGGTGCTGTCACCTCGACAGCCGCTGCTGCCAGACTGACTCGGCGTGGCTGTCACCTTGACCCGCCCCCACGGGCACATCGATTGCCCTCCTGCAGTGGCACGCGGCCGATTCGCAAGCCGCGCCAGCCGCCAGGCGCGTAGGACCGGCGGTACAACCAACCGCTCTGTCTCACCAACCAGAATACGGAGGCGTCACGATGTTTTCCCCCAATCTCAACTCAGTGTTCGACCGATTGATGACTGCCAGTTAAGTGATGGATGACGTCGCGCTCGGCCGCACCCGCACGCAGCTGTGGATGCCACCGATCGACATCTACGAAGCCGACAATGCGTTCGTCGTCGAAGCGGATCTGCCAGGTGTGCATCAGGAGAACGTGGACATCCAGTTTGATCGCAACACCCTCACGATCAGCGGCACACGCGCGGCGACGTTGCCGTCGAAGGACGCATCGACGCAGCTGCGCGTCTTCAGTTCCGAGCGCGTGAGCGGCGCGTTCTCCCGTTCGATCCGGCTGCCGGAGCATGTCGATGCCGAGCGCATCGGAGCGACGTTCGCGGATGGCGTGCTGAAGGTGACGGTGCCGAAGTCGAGTCAGGCGGTACCGCGCAAGATCGCGATCAGCAGCGACGTGTCGGCCAAGTCGATCCAGGGCTGACCTGGGCTCGCCGAGGCCTGGGTGGCTGAGGCAGATCAGCGCGGCGGTGGACCACTCTGCAATCGGTGGTTCTCTGCCGCGCGCCTGCCGTCACGGCGATCCGCCCGGCGACACCACGTCCGACCCGCTCTGTCACGATCGGATCACTATTGGAAGCGGCGTCACTTCGGGGATCGCGCTTTGGCAGGCACTGGAACAGCTTCACCATGCTTCTTGTCCGGCACTCCTGCTTTGCACCGTTTCTCGGACTCGCCCGCTGAGATCTGACGGCCAGCAGCATCTGCCGTCGGCCCAGTCGAACCTCCACGTGGTGTCGTTGTGCGCCCGACAATCCGACTCCGCGTTTCGATCCTCGTCATGATGGCAATGGCCGCGCCATGTGCCCCTTGCTCACGACTGCCCGCACAGTCGGCGACTGGTTCGGTCCTTTCGCAGTCGACGACTCCCGTGCGTGTACCGCCGTCAACGCGTCGCAGTGACCGACGGATTGCCTACATCGAAGCGCTGCTCGATTCGGCGCCGGGTGAACTTGCGCAGTCTGCGAACGTACTGCGGGCGTTTGGGTTCACGAGCAACGACACGACCGCTGCGTTCCGCGGCCTGAGCATCGCGGTGGTTGACACAACCGGGACGAGAGTTTCGCTGCTGATGGGAGACGGTGCGTCCGTTGACCGTATCCCGGGGCATACGCTCCGACTGCTGGCGACTACAGCGGCCGTCCTCGCTCGAGGCTCATCCGACACGGACGCAGATGTGTCGCTCAGGATGAACCGAGTCACGAACACGCGTGATTCTCTGCAGCTGGTCCTCGTGACGCCGGTCCCACGTGCTGCGGAGCGCTGCGACTGCCTGCTTGACGCCGAAGGGGCAATCGTGGCGGCCCTTTCGGAGCAGGGCACCGCAGCGATCGTCACGGATGATGGCATGGTCGCGGGGACGTACGTCCCGCTGACGCAGCCAGCAACTCGAGGAGAGTTCGGCATCGAGGAGGCTCGCGCCACTGGCCAGGAGCTTCGCCCCTTGCGCGACGAGAGCCTCACGGTGCGCGAAGTGCTGGCGTTGATCACCGCCGGCGCCGGATCCTTGCTGATGTGGTATCTCATTCGTGCCAGCACTCGCAGGCAAGTCCGTGCGGAACAACTCAGCCCGGCTGTGTTTGATGCAAACACCCTGGTGTTGTCCCTCGCAGGCGAGGCGTCGGATAAACTGGGCCGCAACATCCGGCTGGAGACTCACTTCCGCATCGCCCCGGCGATGGTGCGAGGCGATCAGACGCGCACGGCACAGGCGGTCCGCCTGCTGATCGAGGCGGCGCGACGTGCGATGCCACGTGGAGGCACGCTGAGTCTGACGACCCGGTTTGCCGAGATCACCGAGGAGCACGATCGCATCCCCCCGGGGCACTACATCGTGCTCGCGGTTGACGACACCGGCCGGCCACTGCCTCTCAACGTGCGCGGACATCTCCTCGACGCGACACCCGCACGATCACGGGAGTGGTCCAGCGCCTCGCATGACCTCAGGCTGGTTCGCAGCATCGTGCACGCACACGGATGGTGGCTGCATGTGAACGCACCGCGCGAGCAGAGCAACGAGATCTCGATCTACATGCCGCTCGCTCCGGAGTCACTCTTGCCATTCGTTGGCCTCCAGGAAGCACTGGTCCAGTAGCGACATGCGTCGCGCCTACCAGTCCGTCGGCACGTAGTCCTTCAGGAACTGTCCCCACACATGCTGGCCAGTATTGACGCCAGCAATGATCGGGTCGACGATACGCGCCGCACCATCGACGATATCCAGCGGTGGGTGAAACCGGTGCTCGGCCGTCTTCCGCGCCGCAATCTCGACCGGATCTTCATCGGTCACCCACCCGGTATCGACGCTGTTCATGTGGATCCCAGCGGTCTGGTAGTCGGCCGCTGAAGTCCGCGTCATCATGTTCAGCGCCGCCTTGGCCATGTTGGTGTGCGGATGCCGAGTGGTCTTGAAGCGCCGGTAGAACTGCCCCTCCACAGCCGACACGTTCACGATGTACTTGTCTCGGCTGGCCGTCTTCATCATCAGCGGCTTGAGGCGCGCGTTGATCAGGAACGGGGCCACCGCATTCACCAGCTGCACCTCGAGCAGTTCCACTGCCGGCACCTCGTCCATCTGCAGGCGCCAGCTGTTGCGATCGCGCAGGTCGACCTGCTGCAGATCCTGATCGAGGCGACCGACCGGGAACAACGCCTGCTGCGCCTGATGCTCCTCATCGAGCAGCTTCACCTGCGACAGCTGTGCGGCGTGCGTGAGCCCGACGGCCTCCCGAAGCTCAGGCGCTAGCAGCGCGTCCGTGCCCTTCCCTTCCGGCAGCATGTTGTACCCGCGCACGCCTTCGTACGCGCCCAACAGCCGGCGCACGGGCTCCGCCATCGCGCCGATCGCGGCATTCTCGATGTCCATCATGTGGTGATAGAAATCAGGCGGCCGCCGCACGGTCTGGCAGGCGTTGTTGACGATGAAGTCGAGCCGATCACGCGTCGACACCAGATGCGCGCAGAAGGCTTCCACGCTTGGCGTATGCCGCAGATCGAGACCGAAGATCTCGAGCCGGTCACCCCACTCCGCGAAATCCGCCTCGGCGGCGTAGCGCGCGGCCGAGTCGCGCGGAAATCGCGTCGTCACGATCAGGTGCGCGCCAGCGCGCAGCAGCTTGATCCCGGCCTGATAGCCGATCTTGACGCGACCACCCGTGAGCAGCGCGACTCGCCCTCGCAGGTCGGCCGTCTCGGTCCGCTTGGCAAAATTGAAGGCCGCGCACGAAGGACACAGCTGATCGTAGAAGTGGTGCAGCGCAGTGTAGTCCTGCTTGCACACATAGCAGTTGAGTGTTTCGCGTGAGTACTGCTCGTCTGGCTCCTCCTCCACCGTCTCCTGCACGAAATCCGTCGGCGCGAAGAGGCGCGGTGTGATGAAGACCTCCTCGCGGCGCAGCTTCCGGATGCCAGTATCCTGCAGCACCGACTCGGCACGCTGCACGCGCTCCTGCTTGCGTTGCACGCGGGTGGCCTTCACCAGGCGGCGACGCGCCAGCGCATCGGGGCGAGA
>JANNVN010000422.1:0-2410 GCA_031414435.1 Gemmatimonadaceae bacterium | reverse complement strand
GGTCGGCGTTCGGTGAGAATGGCGTCGAGCTGGCTGAATCGGGAAGCCCACAGCTGCTCGAGCTGCAGGAGCAGCGTGCGGGCCCGCGCCAGTTGCTGCGGAATGCCGCGGACGATCCGCTCGCGGCCCTGCGTATGCTTGGTCACGAGCCCCGCTTCCTCGAGCACGGCGACGTGCTTCTGCACCGCGGCAAACGACATGTCGTAGCGCGACGCGAGGACTGAAACGGAGGCGGCGTCACCGGTCATCACCCGCGCGACGATGTCGCGTCGCGTGGCGTCGGCGAGTGCGCGGAACAGTCGATCGAGTTCTGCGTCAGTCAGTGCGGCTCGTGCAACCATATGGTTGTACGTTACGCGCTCGGGCACACGCTGTCAACTGCCGCCGGATCGGGCAGCCGTCAGAGGACGGTTCAGTCCCTTTCGGCACCGCAGGGCGCGGCGCGACCGTGCTGTATGTTTCCCACATCGTACGCTTCACGTACGAACCTTCTTGCGGAAATCATGACCGTCGTCCAGCCCGACCGGCAGCCCCGTACCGTTGATACCTGTCCGGCGCTGCGCCGCCGGTCGTTTCGCCGGAGTGCCCTGTCTTTTGCGTTCACCATCACGGCTTCGCTCGCGCAGGCGCAGGCACAGGCGCAGGCACAGGCGCAGGCGGCTGCGGTGCCCGGGCGCGGGGCTCCCACGGTCCGTCCGCCGCGCCTCGAGGATTCCCTCGTCATTGACGGCGTTCTGAGCGACGCCGGATGGCAGAATGCAGCCCGCTTGACGGGCTTCTCGCAGTATCAGCCGGTGGACCAGCGCCCGGCCGTCGACTCGACCGAGGTGCGCGTGGTCTACACCGCGCAGGCGATCTATTTCGCCATCATCGCCACCACTGCCGACCCGACGGCGGTGCGCGCGACAGTATCGAAGCGTGACAATATCACCAACGACGATCGTGTCACGATCTATCTCGACACGTTCAATGATCGCCGCCGCGCCTACCTCTTCGGCGCCAACGCGCTCGGCGTGCAGCTCGACGGCGTCCGCACGGAAGGCGCAGCGGCCGTCGGCAACATCTTCGGCGGCAGCGTCGACCTGAATCCGGACTTCGTCTTTCAGACATCCGGGCGCCGCACGAGCACCGGCTACGTCATCGAGATGAAGATCCCGTTCCGCAGCATCCGGTTCTCGGCCGAAAAAGTCCAGTCGTGGGGGATTCAGGTCGTGCGCAACATCCCGTCGCGCGCGGCTGAGGACACCTGGACCGACGCGCAACGCGGCGCGTCGTCCTTCCTCGCACAATCCGGCAGTCTCGCTGGCATCGAGCGAGTCAATCGTGGTGTGGTCACCGACGTACAGCCCTTCGTCACTGGCGTCAGTGCGGGCGCGCTGAACGCATCCGGACGATTCCGCCAGGGGCCGCTCACCGGCGACGGTGGCGTGAATCTTCGGCTCGGCTTTCCGGCGCTCGCGATCGATGGCACCATCAACCCCGACTTCTCGCAGGTCGAGGCCGACGCAGGGCTCGTCACGGTCAACGAGCGCTTCGCCCTCTTTCTTCCGGAGCGGCGTCCATTCTTCCTCGAAGGCATCGAACTCTTCGCAACGCCCAATCAGCTCGTCTACTCGCGTACCATCGCCAACCCGATTGCGGGCGGCAAGCTGACGGGCAAGACCGGCCGCATCGGCGTGGCACTGCTCTCGGCCGTTGACGAGCAGCTCGATCACAATGACGTAGTGAACATCGCGCGACTCCGGAGCGACTACGGCACGAATTCTGTCGCTGGTGTCACGATCACGGATCGGCGCGGCAACGGTGCGTCGAACACCGTCGTTGCCGCGGACACCCGGTACGTGTTCCAGAACCTGTATTACCTGCAGGGTCAGGTCGGAAACTCATTCACTTCCCGCGCCGGCAACAGCACCACGGCACCGATCTGGAGCGCCGAGTTTGACCGCACCGGTCGGCGCTGGGGCTTCAACTTCGCCGCAACCGGAATCGGAGACGATTTCGAGTCGGGGGCGGGCTTCGTGCCACGCGTCGGCTACCAACAGGGGCGCGCCTTCCAACGAGTGTCGTTTCTGGGCAACGAGCGGTCGCTCTTTCAGAACCTCAGCATCTTCGCCGGTCCGACGCGGCTCTGGCGCTACGGATCGTTCGCGCCGTCGGCACAGATCGAAGGCAGCGAGCAGGTCGGCACCTTCATCACGATGCGCGGCGGCTGGGGCCTCTCTCCCTCGATCCAGCGGAGCTTCGTGACGGTCAATCCGGCGTTCGCCTCGGGCATCTTTCAGCGCGACGGCTCGAATGCGTTGGTGCCATGGCGTCCGTCGAACCGTCTCTCCGACCTGTGGAGCATCTCCAACTCGATCTCCACGCCGGTGTACCAGCGAATGAATGCGTCACTCCGCTTGGAGTACGG
>JANNVN010000421.1:0-4138 GCA_031414435.1 Gemmatimonadaceae bacterium | reverse complement strand
CGATCGGGGCCGGTGGCGCGGTAATGTGCCGGGTCTTCGCCACCTTCACCGGAGTTGGATCGCGCGTGCATCCGGTTCATCGCGATCGAGATCGTTTCGTGCGCTTCCGGTGACAACGAGCCAAGCGACATCGCACTCGAGACGAATCGCGAGCGGATGGCCTCCATCGGTTCCACTTCGGCGAGCGGAATCGCGGTGCCTTCACGAAAGGCCAGAAGGTCCCGCACAGTTGTCGGTGCTGCGGCCTCCGTGCGCGCAACGAAGCCGCGCCAGGCCTCGACGCCGGTGGCGGTCACCCGCGACGACCGTGCACTGCCCACCGACTGCTGGAGCGCCAGCACGGACTGCGGCGCCCAGGCGTGGGTTTCGCCTTCCTTGCGGAATCGAATGCGGCCTTCGTCGGGCAGACCAGTCAGCGTGTTCGCTTCCACACCGTAGGCTGCGCGGTGTCGCGCCAGCACATCTTCAGCCAGCTCGCGGAAGCCGATGCCGCCGATCGGCGAAACCGTACCGGCGAAGCAGCGATCGATCACATCGGCGCCCAGTCCAAGCGCCTCGAATACCTGTGATCCACAGTACGAGGACAGGGTGGAGATGCCCATCTTCGCCAGCACCTTGAGCAAACCCTTCTCCATCGCGGTGCGGAATCGCGACTGCGCCTGCGCCGGCAGTGGACGCTCGGCATCCGCATCGGATTTGCTGTGCGTGGACGCTTCGGTGAACACCGTGGCAATCGTCTCCAGCGCCAGCCACGGATACACGGCTTCGGCACCGTATCCGACCAGCGCCGCCACATGGTGCTGCTCGACCACATCGCCCGCCTCGACCACGATGCCTACCTTCGCGCGCAGACTGGTGCGCACGAGATGCTGACGAATCGCGCCGAGCGCCAGCAGTGCCGGAATCGGCACGCGCTCGGTGCCCGCTTTCCGGTCGCTGATGATGAGCAGGCGGACACCTTTCTGCACGGCGGCTTCGGCGCGTCGGCACAGGCCGTCGAGTGAAGCCTCGAGCGCCTCAGGCCGCGACCGCGCCGGCCAGGTGGCATCCAGCGTGACGGCCTTGAAGCCCGGGAAGCTGCGTAATTGCTCCATCTCGTCGGGCAGCAGCACGGGATGCTCGACACGGAGCATGCGCGCGTACGTCGATTTCTCTTCGAGCGGTGATCCACGCTGGCCGAGATGCATGCGCAACGACATCACCATTGATTCGCGCAGCGAGTCGATGGGCGGATTGGTTACCTGGGCAAAACGTTGGCGCAGAAAGTCATACAGCGGTGGCATCTTGTGCGACAACACGGCCAGCGGTGTGTCATCACCCATGCTCCAGACCACTTCCGCGGCGCTGGTCGCCATCGGCTCGAGGATCATGCGAAGATCTTCGTGACCATATCCGAACGCCAGCTGCAGCGGCCGCAGTTGCTCACTCGCCTTCACCAACGGCTCGACGCCATCCTGGGTCGCCAGCGTGGCCATGTACTGCTGAATCCAGCGCGCATACGGCCGACGTGTTGCGACCTCGCGCTTGGCGGCCAGGTTGCGGACGATCCGTCGGCCCGCCGTATCCACCAGCAGCACGCCACCGGGCCCAAGCTTGCCGCTCTCCACCACATCGCGCGGATCGAAATCGACGATGCCCACTTCGGAGCCCGCCACCACCATTCCGTCGGCGCGGATCTTGTAGCGACAGGGCCGCAACCCGTTCCGATCGAGCGACACGGCGACCTGGATGCCGTCGCTGTATGCCAACGCCGCCGGTCCATCCCACGGCTCGATCACGCACTGGTGGTACTCGTAGAAGGCCTTCACCGCCGGTTCGACGTCGGGATACTTCTCCCACGCCTGCGGCACCAGCATCATCGCGGCGTGCACCGGGCTGCGGCCCGCGCGCACCAGCAGCTCGAGCGCGTTGTCGAGGCTGGCCGAGTCGCTGCCACGTGGACGGATGGGGTCGCGCAGTCGCACGCCATTCGTGCCGAATTGTGGCGAATCGAGCAGCCCCGCCCGCATCGCCATCGCGTTCCGGTTGCCCCAGAGCGTGTTGATCTCGCCATTGTGGCCGAGCATGCGGAACGGCTGCGCCAGCTCCCAGCGCGGCAGTGTGTTGGTGGCGTACCGCTCATGAAAGACGGCAATCGCCGACTCGAATGCCGGGTCCAGCAGATCGGGATAGAACTCTGCCAGCTGTCCGCCAGTGAACAGTCCCTTGTAAATGACCGTGCGACACGAGAGCGAGCAGAAATAGAACGGCGTCAGTCCAAGGGCCTCGGCCCGATGTTCCATCTCGCGACGCGCCAGGTACAGCAGCCGCTCCCACGCATCATCATCCGCGACGCCGGCAGGTCGACCGACGATGACCTGCCGGATCCTCGGCATCGCGTCGCGCGCCGTCTTGCCAAGTACCTCCGGACGCACCGGCACATCCCGCCAGCCAATCAGCGGCAGGTTGTCGAGGGCGAGCACCTCCTCGACGACGCGTGTGGAGAGACGCAGCCCATCGGCGTCGGTCGGCAGGAAGCACATGCCAATCGCGAACGACGCATCGGCTGCGAGGTGCAGCCCCTGCCGCGACGCGGCCAGGATGAACAGGCGACGGGGAATCTGCGTCAGGACGCCGGCGCCATCGGCCGACTTGTCGGTGCCGGTGGCGCCGCGATGCGCCAACCGCGCCGACGACTCGAGTGCCAGCTTCACCACTTCGTGCGTCCGCTCGCCGCTCTGCCGGGCGATGAACCCCACGCCGCACGCATCACGTGGCGCGAACGGTGAGCCAGTGCTGTCATCGGTGACGCTGCCGCGCCGCTCATGCATGGGGTTCACGTCCGCTCCTGCCAACCGAGGGTGAGGCCCGTCCCGAACGCTGTCTGTCGCACAATAGCGATTCCTGGGGATGGTGCAATCGGTCCGGGCTGGCGAGATTCCGTTTGCGACTGCAGCCCCCGGAGGGTTGGCAGAATGGCTATTGCACCGGTCTTGAAAACCGGCGTCCGCAAGGACATCAGGGTTCGAATCCCTGGCCCTCCGCTCCTGTCGAAGAAACACACGCGCCGGCGATTCCCAGATCGCCTGCGCGTGTGTCTTTCCGGTCAGTTGCTCCGGTGTCCGCTGACAAGCCGACGCGCAGGGCCTGAATCTGCGCGCACCGCTCCGACGGCCCACACGCCACCAGCCAGGGCTGCGTTACTTCGCGGGGTCACGCGTAAAGGAGTAGTCATCGCTCCCATCGAGCAGCACCCGGCTCACCTTCCCCTCCCCGTCCAACTGGAACATCAGGTAGGACTTCCCGCCGCGACCATCGCCGAGCGACGCGCGAAACGTGTCATACTGCCAATGCTCGAGTGTTCCGCGCAGACCGGGGCTCGTGCCCATCTGCACTCGCAGCCGGTCGCCGTCCAGCGTCACCACCGCCGTGCCCCACGCGGGATGTGCGTAGGTGCCAGCATAGGACGCGAGTGGCACCGACGCCCGGGTTCCGCTGACCCGCTTCGCCTCGGCTGCCGCAACAGCCTTCTCGCCATCCACGCGCAACCCGTTGTACAGCGCCAGGAACTCCGCACTCCAGTCGCGGACCGGCCCACCGTTGGTTCCGGCAAAAATGTCCATCACCTGCAGCATCAGCGCATGTCGGAACTCCGCATGGTCCAGATTGCCCGCGATGAACACCCCCGTCCGCGCGTCTGGCAGAAGTCCCACCATCGCCGTGCGTCCGTCGAGGCTGCCGGTGTGAAGGGCGAGGAAGCGGCCGCGATAGTCCTGCTCGAACCACCCCAGCCCGTAGGTCATCCAATGAGGCTTGGTGATGCGAGCCGTCGGATAAAACTCCGCCGCACTGACCATCGCCTGCGGCTTGAGCAGCTCGCGGAATCCCGACTCGCTGACGAGACGATTGCCGTTCACGCGCCCGCTGTCGAGCAGGAACCGCACCCAGTTCCCCATGTCGACCGCGTTCGACCAGATCGATCCCGCGGCCGGCAGAACATCCACCGTTTCGTCATCGATCACCCGGATCGTGTCCCGGATTCGGAAGTGAGGCTCTGACTGATTCGCGGCCGCCACGGCGTACATCGACTGGTACGTGGTATGCGATTGCGTCATGCCAAGTGGCGCGAAGATCCGGGTGCGGATGAAGTCATCCCACG
>JANNVN010000420.1:0-6881 GCA_031414435.1 Gemmatimonadaceae bacterium | reverse complement strand
GCGGTCCCGATCGTGGGCATCACGCGACCGACACCACCGCACACGGGTGATTCATTGCGGCCACCGTTGCGCCGCGCGCGATCCAAGAAACAGATCAACGATCGCTGTGCGCCTAACACCAGGCATAGACTGCGCAGTACCGCGCACACTTGATTCTATCGCGCACCGCCGGCGGCGGTACTGCGCAGTCTCATGTCCTTGTTAGGGTCGAGCGCCGGCACCACATGCCCACCGTGACGCGAGCGGCCACGATCCATGATGGTGCTCGCGACGTGCACCGAACCTGCGCGCCTCATTTGGCCGCCACGCACTGACGCAGGAATGCGGCGGCCGACGGCGAGATACCCACCACCTTGTTGGTGGCCTGGCGATACAGCTTGAAGTTGAGTTCTGTCTCGGGACGGCCGTCGTCCCAGTCGACAAACGGGCGGAGCTGCGACCGACCCATCGCAAGCGTGGCGCGTGCCGTCCGCCGCACCGAAATCGTAACTCGGGGGGTCTGCCGTGCGAGACCAGGGCGTCGGGGGGCTGCCGCTGCGGACGTAATGATGCCCACCCCCACCAAGCCGACACCGCCTTCGGTCTCGCTCGCGAAGAGAAAGATCTCATCGCCGACGCTGACTTGCTTCCCACCGTACATCGTCTTCTGCGCAGCGAATGCGAACGTCGCCGCTGCCGCATCACGAATCTCGGCCTTGATCACGTAGCTCACACGCGCACCTCTGTGTCAAACACGATCATGCTTCGCTGGACCCTAACACCAGCATTGCCTGCGGAGTGCCCGCACCGAGGATTCTACAACGCACCGCAACTTGAGGCACTCCGGCTGGCACATGCAGATGTTAGGCACACACCGAACCTACGGGTTGAGCACCCCACGGATCGACGCGCCAAGCCGCTGAAAGGCCGCCCATGCCATCGGCGGCTCGCGATCGGTCACGAGGCGGCGGCGCACGCGCGCGGACGGCGAGGACCACGTCGCGGACAGCACGACGATGGTCGGCGCCTGCGGGGACGGCGTCTCGATGACGGAGGTTTCGACCGCCAATGAGGTGTCGCCCGCGACCGTCCAAGCCCGCGCCTGCAGCCGACGCGCGCCTGAGGCCGCCGGATCGACGGAGAGGCCCGCGGCCACCATCGCGCGGTACGCCTGGTAGAGCGCGTCATCCGGGCTGCGACCCGTGTTGATGACGACACCGTCGTCGGCCGACGGCGCGGGCGAGGGCGCCGCAGCCCCCGGCAGACGGACACACGCCGCGACGGAACACACGGCGGCGAGCGGAATCAGGAGGGCAGCGCGCATCGGGGAGACCTCGGGCATGGGCACATACCGCCGTGATCGCGTCATGACGAGCGACTCCACCGGCATACGTGCGCCGATCCCCTGCGGTTTCTGCATCACGGCGAGTTCGAAGTCACCGCACCGATCGTCGAGTCACACGTGCTGCGTCGAGCCTAACACCAGCATTGCCTGCGGAGTGCCCGCACCGTTGAACCTACCACGCACCGGAACTGGAGGCACTCCGGCTGGCACATGCAGATGTTAGCGGACGGCGCCGGCACCACGAACACCCGCTCCGCGCACGGGTGGCCCACGCGGGAGCGCGGTCGGGATGCACCGACGTGTCGCTCAGCACATGACAGCCCACGCGAGGACGCTCATGCAGGCGCGCTCTCGCGCGCACCCGGTCACACGAGCGCTCGCGGTCGCGCTCGTCCGGGCGCGCATCGCTGGCTCGCCCTGCGACGAACGCGCAGCGCCGCGCAACCACGGTTCGGAGACGAGCGACCACACCCGGTACCGCATCCGCCGATTGCACCACAATGTCCGGCGTGCATGCGGTCACTGCGGTCCCGATCGTGGGCATCACGCGACCGACACCACCGCACACGGGTGATTCATTGCGGCCACCGTTGCGCCGCGCGCGATCCAAGAAACAGATCAACGATCGCTGTGCGCCTAACACCCATTCTACCCCAAATCACACCTCCCGCACCCACCGAAACCCGCTCCTCATCTGCCGCCGAACGCCGCAACGAAACCCGGCAGTCCCCCACATAACTGCATGCACGACAACAGCTTCCGCCGCGCGCCCCCGCCCCGACCCTTCACCAACCCCTGCACTGCCGCACCACCTTCGTCCCACAGTGCAACATAACACGCCCCACGCTCCCGCACCGCCCAGCACAGCCTATCACCGACCCCGCCCCTGACCCCTCACCCCAACACCCCGCCACCCACATCCGCCGGACTCACCACCCCCAACCCACCCCGCTGCAACACATGCGTGTACCGCATCGTCGTCGCCACATCCGAATGCCCCAGCAACTCCTGGATCGTCCGGATGTCGTACCCCGACTCCAGCAGCGCCGTCGCAAACGAATGCCGCAGCGTGTGACACGTCGCCCGCCGCGTGATTCCCGATCGGCGCACCGCGTCAGTCACCGCACGCTGCACCGCCGTTGGATGAATGTGATGCCGACGCCACTGGCTCCCGCCCGGCACGCAGTAGCACCGACGCGCCGGAAATACCCATTGCCACGCGAACGCCTCCGCCTCGGCCGGACTCCGCCGGCCCAACGCGTCCGGCAGCGCGACGGCACCACGCCCCGTCGCCAGATCGCGCGCATGCAGCGATCGCACACGCACCAGGTGCGACCGCAACAACACCGCCACGCTCGCCGGCAACATCGTCACACGATCCTTGCCACCCTTGCCGCGACGTACCGTGATCTGACCGCGCGAGAAGTCCACGTCCTTCACACGCAGCGTACACGCCTCCATCAGCCGCAGGCCGCTGCCGTACAACAGCGCGGCCACCAGCCGCGGCGCCCCGCGCATCTGCGTCAGCACCGCTCGCACCTCGTCTCGTGACAACACCGACGGCAGCCGCTCCGGCTGCCGCGCGCGCGGCAAGTCGCCCGCCAACTCCAGCGGTGCCTGCAGCACCACCGCGTAGAGGAACCTGAGCGCGGCCAGTGCCTGGTTTTGCGTCGATGCGCTGACGCGCGCCGAGGTCGTCAGCATCCGGAGAAACGCTCGAACCTCGGCGGCACCACACGCCTGCGGATGGCGATAGTCACAAAACCGCACGTAACGGCGAATCCAGGCCACATACGTCTCGCTCGTTCGCCCGCTGTAGCGCCTCAGCCGAAGATTTTCACGCACCATGCCAAGCAGACGCGTTGGTGCCGATCGTGTCGGCGTGATCGGCCCACGCTCCCGACCCGCGTATTCGGTGAACACCGCCCGTCTCGCCGGGATCGCCGGTCTTTCTGCGCTCATTGGATCCGCCTCGCATCGTCTTCGTCCTCTGCGGCGCTCGCAGAGATGACGCGCGCACGATGTGCGCTGACAGCCCGGGATGCGTCACCGATTTCACTCGCGTCACACCTTTCCGCGCACTCGGTGCCAGGCGACGGAACCACAACAGACCGGCTCGTCCTTCGAGCGAACAGAGACTCGGCCCCCTCCGTGACCATAGTGGCGCTATTGTGGCTCGTTGATGGTCTCACAACGGAACTTCCGCACCGCCTCGAGCACCCAAAGCACGCCCGGCCTTACCCGAAACCAGAAGCCCCGCAACGACCGAAGTCATTGCGGGGCTTTCACTTATGGTGGAGGAAGGATTCGAACCTTCGAAGACCGGAGTCGACAGATTTACAGTCTGTTGCCGTTGACCGCTTGGCTACTCCACCCGCTGTTCCCACTAACCCCTCGGCCGCCGCTCCAACCAGCTAACGGCAACCGCCTAGAGCTGACGGCGAGAATCGAACTCGCAACCGCCTGATTACAAATCAGGTGCTCTGCCAATTGAGCTACGTCAGCCTGCCGCACAGGCCACTTGCCACAACAACAGCCGAGAGCCTCACAACCTACCCCACCCGGCCACCCACTTCAACCGGTCTCAGCACCGGATCGCACACCGACCAACTCAGCCCGCCACCCGCTTCCAGATCGTCCCGCCAGGACCATCCTCCAGCACGATCCCCTCCGACAGCAACTCGGCCCTGATCCGGTCCGACTCCGCGAAGTCACGACTCGCCCGCGCCGCCGCCCGCGCCTCGATCGCGGCCTCAACCCGGGCCGCCAACGCCACATCCGTCCCCACCGCCGACGGGATCAGGTCCAGCACCCCGTTCATCACCGCAAACGCCGCGCGGCCACGCTCGAGCGCGGCGACATCCACGCCACCCTGATCCAGCAACGCGTTGGCCCGATTCACAAACGTGTGCAACGTCCCCAACGCCTGCGGCGCGTTCAGATCCCGCGCGAGATGCCTGCGGAAGTCCGCCTCCGCCTCCACCGCCACACCCGCCAGATCCGACGGGGCGCCCGCCGCCGATGCCAGACGCGCGGCCAGATCACCAATCCGCCGCACCGCACGCCGCGCCCCCTCCAACGCATCAGAACTCAGGTTCAGCTGCTGACGGTAATGCGTGCTGAACATGAAGTGACGAGCCGCGGCACCATCCAGCCCCTCCTCCTGCAACTCCGTCACTCCCCACACGTTGCCGACACGCTTGGCCATCTTCGCGCTGTCGACCAGCAGGAACTCGCCATGACACCAGCTCCGCGCGAACACCTTGCCCGTGGCGGCCTCACTCTGCGCGATCTCATCCTCGTGATGCGGGAAAATCAGATCCACACCACCGGCGTGCAGATCGATCGTCTCGCCAAGAATGTCCATCGCCATCGCAGAGCACTCGAGATGCCACCCAGGACGCCCACGCCCCCACGGTGACTCCCACGCGGCCTCGACGCGCTCGTCTTCGTCCTTGGCCGCTTTCCACAACGCAAAATCCTGCGCGTTCTCCTTGGTGTACTCGTCCTGACTCACCCGCGCACCACTCTTGATCTCACGCGTATCCAGTCGCGACAAACGCCCATACCCAGGGAACTTGTCGATCGCGAAATACACCGACCCATCCTCAGCCTGATACGCCACACCCTTCGCAATCAGACGCTCCACCAGCGTGATCATCTGCGGGATGTAATCCGTCGCCCGGGGATAATGTTCAGCCGGCTGAATGCGCAGATACTCGCGATGCGCATGAAAGATCTCGACGACCGGATCCGTCACCTGACGGATCGTGAGCCCGCGCTCATTCGCGCGCTTGATGATCTTGTCATCGACATCGGTCAGGTTCATCACCTGCTCGACACCCCACCCCCGCAACGCCAGCGACCGCCGCAACAGATCCTCGAAGAGGAAGGTGCGGAAGTTGCCAAGATGCGCCGGATTGTAGACCGTCGGACCGCCGGTGTACATGCGCACGCATATGCCGTCGGCGGGCGCAAACGGCTCCACCTCGCGGGACAGCGTGTTGTACAGGGTGAACTCGCTCATCGACTCCCAGGGGTTGCGCGCTGCGCCCCACTGCGGGACGCGATGCGGCCAACGGGGCAGCGATCACCCTCGTCGAACCATGCCGCTGGAAGCTACTGATCCGCGACACCCCCCGCCAAATGATCAAACGCACCACCCGTCGCGCCCTCCGCGACCATCCGGGCCGGCGCGGTCCACGCCGGCGTCGCACGCGCGGCACCCGCATGCAACGGACGCAGCTGTCCCCCGGCCAGCTCCAGAATCGACCACGGCCACTCCGACGCTGACACGGGCGCCGCCACCAATGCGGCGCCACCAGCCTGAAGCCACGGCTCGAGAAGCTGCACCACCGCGCGCACATCCGGCGCAGGCGCACGCTCCACCAAGGCGGCATCGAGGATGACCAGACCCGCCGGCGCGCCATCACGACGCTGCAAGACGCGTGGTGCATCGCCGGCAGGTGCATAGCGGACTCCCGTCAGCCCGCGCGGCCCCCATCGCACACTCCCGGAATCAACACGCGCCACGCCCGCCGCAATCGCGCACAACATCGACCGAGCCAGCGGCAACGCTCCGGTGATCGCCAGCGCTTCGCCCGGCAGCAGCTGCAGCGATACCCCACCAAGCACCGTGACCCGCACTCGGCAATTGCCGGCACCAGCGGTGATGACCTTCCTCACGTTCCTCATCTGCAGCTGCGGGACCAAATCGGCATACGGCATTGCGCGCTCCGGTGGGTAAAGACACCACCACGCTGCAGTGACCGTCTCGATCGGGCACACCGGATTCACGCGGGCAGTGTGCTTCTGCTGCATCCACCCGGGAATGCGAAGGCTGGATCCACGCCGAGTCGTCACAAGTCCGCCCGCGTCAGCCGCTCGCTTCGCAGCTCACAGGTGCAATCGGCAGCGGAAGCCGTCGCCGCCGCCGGTCAGCTCCGCCAGCGCCTCACGTGCGCGTCGCAAATCGCATCCGCGATCGGCCCGGGATCAAACCGCACCGGATCCGTCGTTGGCAACCTCGTCTCCGCCATCGAGCGCTCGATCGCATCACGGGCCGCGTTGTCGTCGAGATCGAACGTGTTCATCGCAATCGCGATCGTCGGCGCATGACGCAACGGCTTCGTCACCGCATCATGCAGCGCGATCAGATCGGTCAGCGACGGAATCTTGACCCACTCGTTGTTCCGGATGGCAGTGCGCGATGGCTGCGTGCAGAGCACCAGCGCATGCGGCAGCGAGCCATGGATCAGGCCCAGCGTCACGCCGGAAAAACCAGGGTGCAGCAACGAACCCTGGCCCTCGACCAGCACGATGTCCGACGTTTGTGCCGCCTCGAGCACCATCTGCTCCGCCGCGCCACCGATGAAGTCGGCGACCACCGCATCCACCGACGTCCCTTTCCCGTCGATGAAGATGCCCGTCTGCCCCGTACCCACGAAGCCAACCGCATAGCCCCGCGCCTTGATCGCATCACGCACCGCCAGCTGCGTCGTCATCTTGCCGATGTTGCAGTCGCTGCCCACCGTCAGGATCACCGTGGCATCAGTCA
>JANNVN010000419.1:0-16679 GCA_031414435.1 Gemmatimonadaceae bacterium | reverse complement strand
CCCTTGGCGTCGTTGAACCACTTGACGGTGCCTGACATACGCATTGCGATACTCCTGGTAATTTTGCGGCTTTCAACCCGGAGCATGCGCATTACGCCTGTTCCCGACAGATACTCACCACAGTGATCACGTGACAGCCCTCACGAAGGGAGCCGCGGTCTCGCGGCGTGCCATAAACATAGTGTGGTGCGGCGGCGAAAGGGGGGTTCGGAAGAAAATATTCCCTGCTGCCCGCCCTGCCGGTGCGCCGGCCGGAGCCTGAAACCACAGAAACTCATGAAAACAAAGGGGAAAAATCGATATCGGCGGTTCAGACCGCCCCCGCGCAAACCCCGCGGTCCCAGCTGAAAATCAGCGTCGGAGTGCTTCCGAGACCAAATCCCGGCGCCGTTCGACCCGTTGCCGGGCGCTGGCGATGGCGGCGAGGGTGGCCGGAGAGGCGCCCCCGACCTCGATTTCTGCTGCCGTGCCAAGCGCGTCGAGGTACCAGCCGGCCCAGGTGGCGATGATGTCCAACTCTGTCGCAGACGGAGAACCCGCGCCCAGCGCGGTACGACCGAGCGCCGCCTCGACGTCGAGCCGTGCCACCGCAGCGCGTTCCAGCTCACCCACGATCCCGCGCGCCGCAGCACCGTCGGCACCGGTCAGGACCATCGCGCTGACCAGCGCCGACATGCCGACGTTGCGCAACTCATCCGCCGAGACCATGTCGATGCGATCACCGTCGGTGTGGTAGAACTGATCGGTGAAGTGCCAGAACAGGAGTCCCGGCTTCTTGGCACGGAGGAATGGCGTGTGGTCGCTGCCTCCCTCGTAAGGGTTGGTCTTCACCAGCCATCCGTTCGTCGCCGCCTGCTCAAGGCAACGCGCCAACACAAAATCATTGAAGTAGTGCGGCGTCAGCTGCGCCTTGGTGATCGGCGAGCCCCCCCATTCGGAGTGCTTGTCGTCACCGCGCGTCCAGAGGGCCGACGGGTCGGGCATCTTCTCGATCAGAAACGTGCCGCCGGTCTTTGCGATGTCTTCGCCGACCATGTCCAACGAGAGCCCCCAGCGAATACCCCTCGCGCGCACGGAATCCTGCGTGATGTACCGATCGGTGCTGCGGATCTCGAGCCCCCACAACATCGTTATCGTCCGCGCAGGGTCGAGCTGCCGCGCTGCAACCATCTCTGCGGCGACACGCGCCATCTCAACCTGTGCGCCGACGCCAGATGCGTTGTCGTTGGCACCAGGTTCCTGCACGTGCGCCGAAAACACAAACCGTTCGTCAGGGTGCGTGCGCCCGCGAACCTCGGCAATGACGGCTTGCTCGACGGCATTCGGCGTCCAGTCCACGGCTGTCGACACCTGCACGCGTGTCGGGCCCCGTGCGATTGCGGCACGGAGGCGTTCGTGCGCCGCATACGACAGCAAGATCCCCCACGCGCGCGCGAGGGTATCGCGCGGTATGCCTCCGAACTGAATCGAGGTCTGGTTCTTCGCGGGTTGCAGATATGCCGGCAGCGAATAGGCCAGCACACCGATCGCACCACGCTTCGACACCGCCTCGCGGAAGAGCGCACTGACCGACGCACGCGCGAGTACGATCTTCCCCTTCACCTGCAGTGAATCGAGTGTGCGAGGCAGCCCATCGCCCGCATCCACCAACTCGGCTTCGACAGCGCCGGCGTTGGTTGCAAAGGAATTGTTGGCGAGCATGTTCCGGTTGGTTTCGAAGCGCAGCACCGGTTCTGCTTCGCCGACGATGGCGAGACGCGCACCCGTTGGCTCCCACGCCGGCGTCGCCATCGGGTACCGCTCAACGCGATAGACGAGGCGAGCGCCGGATGGCGCCGCCGACTGCTCGACGTACCCCGCACTCCGCAGCCGTTCGACGATGTGCGCGATACTGGCGTCGAATCCACGATTCCCGGGCCATCGCACGTACCGATCGAGGAAGGCGACGGTCTCCTTCGCCCGCTCGCCTGAGAACCGCGCGCGCACGGCCGTCCAGTACGGCGCGGCGGGGGACGATCCGCGCGGCTGCGCCACCAGCGGGGTACCGCTGAGCAGCGTCACCGCCGCGACCGTTGCCTGACGAAAGCTGATTTGCATCGCTGCGCCTATGGTTTGCGTGGTTTGCGACCCTTTGCCGGGGCGGCGTGCGGCACTGCACCGGCGCCCGTCTCGAACGCGCCCCATTCGCGCGCTTTCTCCCCGCGCTTCGGCCCCGTGCGTGCAACCTGCGCCGCCGTGGGTCGTGCCGCGGGCTTCTTCCGCGCCGACGTGCCTTTGTCTGCCTTCCCACCCTTCATAGCGCCTCCGGCATCTGGTCGGGCCTCACGGATGCGTGCGAACGACCGCGGGCAGACTTCATCGTAACAGCGGGACTTCGGCCACGCGCCGCTCAATGGTGTCCATCATGGCCTGATACGCGGGCGCGCCAACCCCGCCAAACCGCGACACGAACTCGCGTTCGGACAGCGACTCGGGCAGTTTCGCAACGTCGGGCATGATCTGCGACTCGCGGGCGCCGGCAGCAATGGCCGCTTGCAAGGACGTGGCGTCGCTGACAGCGCGCTCCCCGAAACGCGTCCCTGCACGATCAGCCGCCAGATCAACGAAACTGAATCCTGATCCACCGCGGGAGTCATCGACCTCCTTGGTCAGCCCGACGGCATCGGCCAGAGTCCGGTCGGCTTCGGCTGCCACGACGGCGGACACGATGAAGTGTTTCGCGAGATCTTCCCGACCCGCCAGCGTGATGCGTCGGCTCGGCACCTTCGGCCACGCCCTCGCCCGTTTGCTCCAGCGGCCGAGCGAGCGTCCGGTGACGTAGAGGGAAACCGTCGCCATCGCCGCGCGATTCTCTGCACCGGCATTGTCCGTTGCCGATCGCTCCATCGCCAGCGTGAACAGTGGAGCCATCAGCTGTGGCAACGTCAGCGTTGTCGCACCGGGCGTCGTCGCAATAAACGAGGCCATTCGCCGATGGTACGCCTCGAGCCGCTCCAGGTCCGCCGGTGCGACCAGCATGTCGCGCACGCGACCTGCAGCATCGGCCCCCCACTCGTAACTCACGCGGACCGAGTCCGGGGTGAACGTCGTGCGCCGGATCATGTCACGGGCCATCGCCACTGGCGCCGCAGCATCGAGCCGCGCGAGCAGCCAGTCGGTGACGAGTGTGGCTGCAAATCCCGGCACCGGCAGGCGACCGAGCCACAACCGGTTGATCTCGGGCATACCATCGGCATCGCCGAGTTCCGCCTCGATGTTGAGCCAGCCACCGAGAGGATTCGATGGCGTCGCAATGCTGACCTGCACGCTCGCGCCACGCGTTCTGAGCGCGACACGTGAGCGCGCCGTGCGCCACCGGGACGCGGCGTACTGACTGAGCAGGGTTGCATCCTGCTGTGTCAGGGTGATGGTGCGCGCCTTGCCGGCCCGCGCGCGTCGGGGATCGTGTTGCACCAGCAGTGCGCGTGCCCTCCGCACATCCTCGGATGACGGATTCGCGGCACGGCTGACCAGCGGGGTGCGCTGAAAGCCAAGCCACGCAAGAATCAGCGCAACAAGCACCCCACCGACGAGGAGGCGCGCGACCAGCCGGACCAGTCGGCGCATCAGTGCCGTGTCAGCTGGCCATGACGTATGCGCAACCGGCTTCCTGCGCGCGCAGCGCAGCGAAGATCCCGTTCGGCTGAAGTATGACGCCAGGGATCAACATCTCCTTTGCGCGCGCACGCGCGGCATCGCGCTCGAGCTTGTCCGCCTTTGCGATCTGCGCCACGGCGCCGCCAAACGACCAGCCGCAGGCGAGCACGATGCCACCCGCGGCGATGAACGAAGGGATCGAATACTTGGCACTCTGTGCGCTCCCTCCGGCCGCTGTTGCACCGAGCGGATTGACCTTTGCCCACTTTTTTCCCTGCGCGTCGCGCTCTTTCAGCTCCTTGCCGACCTCGAAGCGGGTCCAGTACTCATCGTTCAGCGCGAGATAGAAGCCCATATGCCGCAACACCACCACGGGCGATGTGTCAGCCAAATCGGCACCGTACACTTCCTTGTACTGCTCCCGCCACGCCACGGCACGGAACATCGCTGCGCCGCTGTGCGCTTCGGGTGAATCGAACACCGCTTTGTATTTCCCCGCCACCCGGGCCGTCCAGCTCATGTCCCACGTCTCGGCCATTGGCGGGGCATGATCATCACGAAGCCGATCGCGCCTCGTAGACGCGGCCGACGCGACCGAGGGGCTTCCAGCGGCACCGAGCAGTGAGGCGGAGCCCAACCAGCTGAGAAACCGACGACGGGGAAGAGACATGAGAGCGAAGCGCAGGACGCAGGAAAAGGTTGCGGCAAAACAGCGTGCACGGCGTGAAAGCTAACGGCAGCGGAGGCGCGACACCGGGCGCGAACCCCACGCGCATCCGTAGTGTTCCGCACTGGAGTGGGAAGACGGGTCAGTGCACCATACGGGGCGTACTGCTCCCCGTTTCGCTCCCCTGCCCCATCTGACCGCTGGCATGATGAAAGTCCAATCCCGTACGTTCCGAACTCCAGTCCTACTGCTCGCGCTGGCGGCGTGCAGTGAATCCGAGACGAACACGACAGAGCCGATCGGCAGCACGGCACCGGCGCTCAATGAAGTCGTTGTGGCTGGCCCACTGAACGCCAGCTCCACCGATACGCTGGTGTACCTGAGTTTCGATTCGAGGCGGCTGGTCCCCCGCACGGGCGACTGGGACGTGGCACTGCGCCGCTTCGAAGTCAGGGTGAATGGTGGCGTTTCCGGCAGCGGCGGCGGCACCGGGTACTCACTCGGCAACAACAGGAACGCCACCGCAGCCCAGGTGCTGGGCTTCACCAACCAGAACACCCAGACGGCGTTCGACTCGATTCGCGATCCGCAGATTCCGGCGGATTCGTTCTTCAAGGCCGATCGGTTGATTCCGAACGCCAACGCGTTCCTCAACCTCGGTCGTTCCACGCCCACGGCCAACAGTGCCGCCTTCTGGAAGGTGCGTCGTGCGAACGGGGCATTCGCGCTCATTCGCGTGACAGGAATCACCTTCGCGGGACGCGCCCTGACCTCGATCAGCTTCGAGTCGCGCGC
The DNA here is from genome assembly GCA_031414435.1 of Gemmatimonadaceae bacterium. GTDB lineage: Bacteria > Gemmatimonadota > Gemmatimonadetes > Gemmatimonadales > Gemmatimonadaceae > JACMLX01. The sequence continues at coordinate 11,581 of JANNVN010000419.1, read as the reverse complement.
ACAGACCGGCAGCACGCTCGGCACCACGCAGGCCTTTACGATCACCACGGGCAGCGTTCCGTTGTCAATCGACCTCACCACCGGCAGCGCCGTGACGCCGAACGGCTGCAACTGGGACATCCTGGTGTCGCCGTCGGTGTACGAGCTCGGGGTGAATACCGCTTGCAACGTGGGCACCTATCCGGGCGACCCTACGCCCGGTTTTGCAGGAACGTCAGCCGCGGGCGATGCCCCACAGTACGCGTCCTACCTCTCCGTGCTCACCGGTCCGATTCCGAATTCGATCGAAGACGTGAGCGGGCCGTTCCGCTACGACCTGAACAACGACCAGCGGCTCTCTCCGACCTTCAACACCTACCTCATCCGACGCGGAACGAAAACCTGGAAAATGCAGGTGATCGGCTATTACGGCACTTCGGGCTCAGGCGGCTTCCCCACGTTGCGATACGCCCGCATCCGATGACCCGTGGGTCGGTAAGTGGGCGCAGCAAACCGTTGCGGCTGATTCTGTCGCTCGTCGCGGTGTCTCTGGGCGCGATGTCGATGGCGGACCGGCTGGCGGCGCAGATAATTCGCGGCGTGATCGTCGGCGCTGGGAGTACGGGTACCAGCATAGCGTCGGCAGAAGTGACGGTGCTGCCCGGTGGCGCGCGGGTTCGCACGGACGCTGATGGGCGGTTTCGCGTGACGGCGAACATTGGTGACAGCCTGCGGGTACGCGCCCTCGGCTTTCGTGAGCGCCGCGTGCAGGTTGGCGCAATTGAGTTCCGCGTGGACATGGAGCCCGTGCCGACCATGCTCGATCGCGTCGTCACGACGGTCGGGCAGCGCGAAATCCGGCTCGGCGACACACCGGCCAGCGTCACGGTCCTCTCGAAAGCGGATATCGCGGCCGCGACCGCAGTCTCAGCCAATCAACTCCTGCGACGCATTCCCGGTCTGCAGGAAATCGCTTCCCCGCCGGCACAGACCTCGATCGCAATTCGTGGTCTTGATCAGTCCCGCGTGCTGGTGCTCATCGACGGCGAGCCGGTCGCGGGAGCGATGACAGAAAATCGCGACATCGGACGGCTGTCGACGCTGGCGGCGGAGCGGATCGAGGTCGTGAAGGGGCCGTCGAGTGTGGAATACGGCAGCGAAGCCCTGGGCGGCGTGATCAATCTCGTCACCGCCTCACCTTCAACCCGATTGACGACGGATGTCACGGTCCGCACCGGCGAGCTCGGGCGCCGCGAATCCTCCGCCGAAATCAGCAACAGCATCGGCCCGGTCGGTGTGCGTCTCAGTGGCGGCTGGCGGCAATCGGATCGCGTGACGGCCATCAATGCCGCTGGATCCACGCTCGATCGGGTCTACGATTTTCGCGGCGACACCAGGGTTCGGCTGAGCGATCGGGTGACGCTGCGCACCGACCTGACGCTGTCGCAGCAACGGCAGCGCTGGCCAGTCGGCGCAGGCTTCAATGGCTTCATCGACAACCGGTCAACACAGGGATTCGTCGAAGCGCAGGCACGCACGGGCGGCGGTCTGCTGCGCGCACGGGTCTTCGGCCAGCGGTACGCCTACCAGTTCCGCGAAGCGCTCGGCAATCTGCCGATTGCGGGTTCAGCCGACTCACTCGAGCAGCGCGAAGAGTTGGCTCGCGGGCTGCTGGCGTATTCACGCGCACTTGCCGCACACTCGCTCGACGTGGGCGTTCAGTTCAGCGCGCGCGGAATCGTCGCCCCGAACAAGATCGATGGCGACCGCGTGAATGATCGCGTGCTCGAAGTCTTTGCCCGTGACGCGTGGACGGTGGGTCCCGTGCTCGTCACCGCTGGCGCGCGATCGACATCGAGCACACTGTGGGGCAACGCTGTCTCGCCGAGTCTTGGCGCCGTCTGGCAGGCCTCACCCGCATGGCGCTGGCGGGCGAACCTGGCGCGGGGGTTTCGTGCACCAGCGTTCAAGGAATTACGCTACACGTTCATCAACGGTGCCGCCGGATATCAGATCGTGGGGAACAATACGCTGCGGCCAGAATCGTCGTGGAGCAGCAGCGTGGGCGGCACGTGGGCACCGGCCAGCGGCGTGTCACTCGAAGTCGAGGGGTATCGAAACGCCCTGTCGAACCTGATTGCGACACGAACCACCGGCACCAACGCCGCCGGGCTGCTCGTCTTCCAGAACATCAATGTCGAACGCGCCCGGACCGAAGGGATCGAGACGAGCGTTCGTCTGACACGGTCGGCCACGGAACTGGCCGTTGGCTACGACTACCTGCGGGCCCGGGACCTGCTGACCGGAGCGACTCTCGACGGACGCGCACGACACACCGCGAGCGCGTCCCTCTCACGGCAGTGGCAGCGATACGGCGGTATCGCGGCAGACCTCTCGAGCCGCTACACCGGCTCGGCGCCCCGCGGCTCGATCACGCAGGCCGGGTTCCTGTCGGTTGACGGCCAGCTGCGGCTCGGGCTGCAGCGTTCGGTCGAGCTGTCGCTCGGTGTGGTGAACCTGTTTGATCAGCGGCCGGCCGGGTGGACGGCAGCATTTCAGCGGCAGGCCACGATCGGACTACGGGCGGGACTGCGCGGTCGGTAGTGGGAGGAGGCAGGGCGCCGTCGCGAGTGGGCTAACCAGTCCCGACGCGTCGGTGCTATTCTGAAAGAGGTACCCTGCCCACCCGGTCTCCTGAGGCTTCCATGTCCGCTCCCGTGAATCGTCGCCAGTGGCTGATCTCCACTGGACTTGCTGCCGGATCAACCGTGTTGCTTCCGAAGGTGCTTCCGGCGCTGGGTGCGACGCAGAAACTCGGCGACAGCGGCAACTATCAGGATCGCCTGCTGGAGATGGAAGCGAGCGCCACCGAAGCGCGGCGTGCCGCCGGACCGATCCGACTGGCGTCGAACGAGAATCCGTTCGGCATGTCGCCGAAGGCAAAGGACGGCATCATGTCGGGGTGGTTCGAGCATAGCCAGTATGGCTTGAAGTCGAACGACACACTCAAGCAGGTCTTCGCGAAGCATGTCGGCGTCGATCCATCGAACGTGTTGATCACGCAGGGTTCGAGCGAGACGCTGTCGGTTGCAGCGCTCGCGTACGGATTGCACGGTCGCGACGTGCTCGCACCGTGGCCCACGTTCGAAGGATTGCCGAGTTACGCAGAGACCATGGGTGCCACGGTCCACAAGGTCCCACTGACAGCCGACCTGGGGCACGACTTCGCGGCGATGGATACGCGCATCACCAACAGCGTCGGGCTTGTCTTCGTCTGTAATCCGAACAACCCGACCAGCACGATCTCGGATCAGCAGCAGATTCGCAGCTTCGTCAGTGCGACGCAGCATCGCGCGCTGGTGATCGTCGACGAGGCGTATCATGACTTCGTCGACACACCGGGTCATCGCTCGATGACGGATCTGGTGCTCAAGGGCGAGAACATCATCGTCTCGCGCACGGCGTCAAAGATTCATGGCCTGGCGGGGCTGCGTGTCGGCTTTGCAATCGCACGGCCGGACATCATCGACCGCCTCGAGGCCCGCATGACGGGCAACCCGAATGCGTTTGGCATGCAGGCGGCGATCGCCTCGCTCGAGGACACGTCGTATCAGGAGTTCGTCAAGATGCGCAACCGTGAAGGCCGCACGCTGCTGACGTCGACGTTGACTGCCATGGGCAAGCGCGTGGCACCGTCACAGACGAACTTCATCTTCTTCAAGGCCGGAATGCCGAACGATCAGTTCCGGGCAGCGATGCAGGCGAAGGGTTTCCTGACCGGTCGGAATTTCCCGCCGTTCATGGACTGGGCCCGCGTCAGCATCGGCACACCCGACGAGATGAAGTCCTTCGTTGCGGCGCTGCCGGCTGCACTGCGCGTCTGACGAACGCGGTGTCAGCGGTCGCGTGCATGCGTCACGCGACCGCGCGACACCGTCAGCATCACCCGACCGCGCAGCAGCTCGGCGGGTGTCGTGAGCCGAAATGGATCCACATCGAGCACGGTGATGTCGGCGCGCTTGCCTACCGCGATCGTTCCGGCATCCCGATCATCGAAGCCAGCGAACGCGCTCCACGCAGTGTAGCCGCGGACCGCCTCCTCTGGCGTCATACGTTGGTCGGGATACCAGCCGCCGGGCGGCGCGCCTGCGGTGTCCTGGCGCGTGATGGCGGAATGGAGACCGTAGAACAGGCTCCAGTCGGACCCCGGCAAGTCGGAAGAAAAGACCAGCGCGGCCTGTGAGCGGCGTAGCGTGCGCCAGGCGTAGGCGCCGGTCACACGATCCGGACCAAGGCGGATACCGGCCCATCCCTTGTCTTCCACCGCGTGTGGCGGCTGCACCGACGCGATGATGCCGAGCGATGCGAAGCGCGGAAGGTCGGTCGGCGAGATGACCTGCGCGTGCTCCACCCGGTGACGTAACCCACGCGCCTTCGGTGCCACCTGCATCACAGAATCGATGAAGTCGATCGTGGCACGATTGCCAGCATCGCCGATCGCGTGAATCCCAACCTGGAAGCCGGCCGCCATGGCATTGCCGACGACTGCGCGATCGAAGCCATAGGCACCGCCACTCACGCCGCGATGTCCCGGCTTGTCGCTGTAGTCGGCGAGCAGTTGTGCCCCACGCGAACCAAGCGCGCCGTCGTAGTATGCCTTCACTGCTCGCACCGCGAGCATGCCGTTCGCGGTTGTGAACGGGCCCCGCGCGATGGCACGGCGAATTAGTGCCGAATCGCGCCCGCTGAGCATCGCATAGACGCGCACGGGAAGCGAATCGATTGTAGCGAGCCGTTCGAATGAGGCCAGGACATCCGGCGCCACGCCGGCCTCATGCACCCCGGTGTATCCCGCGTCAGCCATGACGTGAAGTGCGCGCATGACCTGCGCATCGCGTTGCGCTGCGGACGGCAGGGGCACAGCATCATCGAGGAGCGGCACGGCGCGATTGAGTACCAGTCCGGTCGGCTCGCCGCTCGCGTCCTTCCGGATCTCGCCGCCGGTAGGCGCGGGCGTATCCCGCGTGATGCCGGCCTTTGCCAGCGCCAGTTCATTGGCCCATGCCGCAAACCCATGCAGGCTGCGCAGGATCACCGGATGGTCGGGCACGCGAGCGGAGACCAGGCGCTTGTCGGGATATCGGTTGGCCCACGCCCCTTCATCCCATCCGAACGCGAGAATCCACTCCCCCTTCGGCGTGACTGCTGCGCGTTGCACAATGCGCTCGACCGCTTCGGCTTCGGTGGCGATGCCGGTGAGGTTCACGCGATCGAGCGACTGCCCAAGTTCTGCAACGTGTGTGTGCGCGTCCACGAATCCGGGGAGCACGGTCGCTTTCTCCAGATCGACGACCCGCGAACCGGTACCACGCATCGCCTGCGCGCCAGAATCGTTCCCGACGTAAATGATACGTCCGTCACGCACGGCGATCGCGGTGGCGTCGTTGCGCCAGCCGCGCACGGAATCGAACGGCGCGTCGGGCGCTGGTGCACCGTCGCGGGTGGGATCACTCCACCCCAGCGTGTACACCTGCGCGTTGACGAGAATCAGATCTGGCGGCGCATCGAACGCCACGCGGCGATCACAGGCTGTCAGGGCGCTGAACGCGAGCAGCGCAGCGCAGAGTCGTGCAGGATGAGGAAAGAGGCACATGCGGTGGAAACTACGGCCGGACCGTCAGCGCGCGAGCGAGCGACGGGATTGGCTCTCCTTGCCGGGCCCTATATCGTCGGCGCGTCCATTCCGAAGCTCGCCCATTCCTCGCGCGTCGGCCCATAGACGCCGGACACCGGCAGCCCCGCCTGACGCATCAGGATCGTCAGCTGTCCGCGATGATAGGCCTGATGCCGGATCAACACGTCCAGCGTCTGGGCGCGCGGCCACTGCTCACCATACATATCATCGACTTCGGCGAGCGTCGCATCGGTCCAGTGTGCGGTCAGCTCCGCGACGAGCGACGCGGATGCATAGCGGTACCCGTCCGCGATGATGGCGGCGCTCGACGGAACGGGATCGTGTTCGCCGACACCCGTGACGCGCAGCCCGGTGCGTGCCATCATCTCTGGCAGCGTCTGCGCGATATGCCATGCCAGCCGCCCGATGGTCCGGCCGCCGGGATAGGCGAGGTGTGCGAGCGAGGCGTCGGTCAGTCCGCGGAGCAACGTGTGGGTGACCTGCGACTCGTACTCCCAGGCCGTGAAGAACTCAGTAAGCGAATGAAACATGGGAAACCCCAGACAGAAGGCGTGGCACCGCGGGAACCGAACTGATCGACGGCGGACGCCACTCGCAGGCAGCGTAACGTGAAAGCCAACATATCGACCCGCAGAACTCGCAGCCCGTCCCGCCTGCGATGCGGTCCGACTGAGTTCGGTTGCAAATCGCACGACCGCCCAATATCCTCGCTTCCCATACTCGAAACACCTGTCACAGGAGTGTCACCGATGAGCACCGCGACAATGAGCACGATGGAGATCGCCAACACGCTGGTCGAACTCTGCAAGCAGGGCAAAAATCATGAAGCAATCACCACGCTCTACTCGAAAGATGTCGTCTCCAACGAAGCCGCAGGTTCGCCGGAAATGCCACAGGAAGTCGCCGGGATCGACGCGGTGATGGGCAAGGGCCAGTGGTGGGTGGACAACCATCTCGTGCATGAGGCCAGCGTTGGCGGACCGTGGCCGAATGGCGACCAGTTCATCGTGACCTTCAAGTACGATGTGACGAACAAGCCATCCGGCAATCGATTCATCATGGAAGAAGCGGCGCTCTACACGGTGAAGGATGGCAAGATCGTGCGAGAAGACTTCTTCTACTCCATGTAGAGCACGGCAGTGCACCAGCACGCAGCCTGACTATGCCGCGCACCACGCGACGGTGCGCGGCAGCACCGCCCCAACCCGCCAGGTCTCGGGTGGCGCAAGACTGACGCTCGCCTGAACGCCACTCGGCGGTTCGACGAACTGGTACGCCAGCAACTGCTGCAACTCGGCCGGAATGGTCCGGACGGCGGAGAGCCCGGCGCGGCGCGGGAAGTTCAAGCCGCAGACCTTGTCGATCACCGACAGGCCAGATGCGATGCTGACGAATGACGTGACGACGTCCACGCCTCGGACACCCTGGAGTGCCTTCGGCAGGCGATCGGGCCGACTCATCGTCAGATCCATGCGACGCAGCTCCGACGTGGCACTGTCGAGGTAGAAGCTGCCATGCACATCAGGCGATCGGATCTTGTCGGCCGCCCGTACGTCAAGCCGCAGCCATGTCTCGCCATCGCGATCGGATGCTCCGCCATAGGCGAAACAGTGGTTGCGTACGAATTGGTCATCAGCGAGATCGAGGATCGTCGGCAGACTCATCGAGTATTCCTTCCCGCGCCGCGAGTCCGCGACCAGGGTGACGACCCGACCGGGGCGATACGTGACGCGCGCAAGACCTTTCCCAAGCGTCGTATCGACTGACTGCAGCGTGAGGGATGCATCGCCCAGCTGCCCCATCGCGCGCACCTGCAGATAGCTGAACGGGTACTGCTGCACGAGCAACCGATACCTGTCCGCGTTCTCGCGAAGCAAGGCGACCAGATCGGCGACGATGGGATCACGCGCACGATCCGGTGTGCCCGGTCGCGGGCACGATGTCATCGCGACCACGGTGGTGCGCGCGAGTTGCGCGGGAATCTGCGAAAGCCTTGCATCCAGACGCGTGATGCTACCGGCGACGATCTGCACGCTATCGCGAAACGGCACGTAGCCAATGCGCCGAATCACGATTTCGTAGCGGCCGGCCTGCAGCGCGCCGAGCGTAAACCGCCCGTCTGCATCAGTGAAGCGTTCGATCCCCAGCTGGGTGACGCTCACGACCGCAAACGGCAGCGGAATGTTCATCGGGGCACCGATGGCGCTGCCTTGCAGCGTGCCCTTCGTTGCATCTCCCGCCTGCGACACGGCACGCGGCGCCGACAGACTCAGCACCAGCAGACACGTCGCCCACGGCAACACCTGGCTGCGTCTGGTGAGGATGCGGTTCATGGCGTCGCGACGGGAAGAGGGAGTCTACGGGTCTTTCAGTAGCCTAACCACTGCGTGCCGACCAGCAACGGTGCCGCGGGCGGACGACGACACACGCCGCGAGGGTTCTGATCTGCTTGCGGTCCAGATTGAAGTCCGCTGGCATCGCGCAGCGAAAGATGTACGAACGAGCGCGCCAGCGCCGCGCCCAGAACCAGTCAGTCAACGAAGTGCCCCATGGTAGCGGCAAGGCGATCGCCGTTGAGGTGCCAGATACTGGTCTGCCCCTCTTTGCGCTTGGTCAGCAAACCACACGCCACCAGTTCGTCGGTATGGTGACAGAGCAGCGCGAGGCTGATGCCGACATGTGCGGCGATTTCGGTGCCTGTCGCATCGCGGGTACGTGAGCGGAGATAGTCCACGATCCGCAGTCGTGTCGGCTCGCCGAGCGCCTTGAAGACCGAGGCACGGTGCTCAGCGGCGGCCGAACGTGACCTGTACGTCATCGGCTCACGTCTCCGCGCGCGCGTACTGCACGGGCCACGCCGGTGTCACGCCAAGGGCCTTCGCGGCGTGGATCGGCCAGTACGGATCGCGAAGCAGTTGCCGCGCGAGGAGTACGATGTCTGCCTCGCCACTGGCGAGTATCGATTCGGCCTGGGCCGCGCTCGTGATGCGACCGACGGCACCGGACGGAATGCCAGCCTCACGCCGGACTCGGGCCGCGAATGGCACCTGATAGCCTGGACCATCGAGTATCTGCTGCGTGCGGACCAGCCCACCTGATGAGCAGTCGACGAGATCGACGCCGAGCGCGGGCAGCATCCGCGAGAGCGCAACCGTGTCATCAGCGGACCAGCCGCCCGGCGCCCAATCGGTGGCAGAGAGTCGGACAAAGAGCGCAGCATCAGCCGGCATCGCCGCGCGCACGGTCGCGACAACCTCTCGCAAGAGTCGTGTTCGATTGTCGAAACCGCCGCCGTACGCATCGGTGCGCTGATTGCTCAGCGGCGACAGAAACTCGTGCAGCAGGTAGCCATGCGCGGCGTGGATTTCGACAATCTGGAATCCCGCCGAAATCACACGCCGCGTCGCGGCTTCGAACGCAGCAATGACGCTGGCCAGACCGTGTGCATCGAGCGCGGCAGGCGGTCGATCCGCATCATGAAACGGCACGGCGCTCGGCGCGACCGTCTGCCAGCCGCCGGCGTCGAGTGCCAGTTGACGACCGCCATCCCATGGGCGGGCGGCACTGGCCTTGCGACCGGCGTGTGCCAGTTGAATGGCGGCCACTGCACCGTTCTCACGGATGCTGCACGCGATGCGCGACAGTCCCTCGACATGCGTGTCACTCCAGATGCCAAGATCCCCCGGAGAAATCCGACCCTCCGGGGCAATGGCGGTGGCCTCTGCCATCACGATACCGGCACCGCCGACGGCACGACTGGCAAGATGCACCAGATGCCAGTCGGTGGCATAGCCGTCGGTGGCGGAATACATGCACATCGGGCTGACCGCGATGCGATTGCGCGCGGTCACACAGCGGAGAGTGATCGGCTGGAAGAGCACCGGCGTTGTGATGACGGGCACAGCGGCGGGGGTCAGTTCGGCAACGGACGGCATTGATGCGTGGTCATCGGGTCGGAAGGATTTTCGTTCAGTACTTTAACAAGTATTGAACAACAAGCATTGAACCATCGCAATACCCGGACGTGTATTCCGTCGCGGTCAGGCCTGCTGATGGCAAGCCATGACCGCGACGCCACGAGCCACACTACTTCATCATCTTGCCGGCCATACGCATCATGTCATCCAGCGCGTTGCCATCGCCGTTCATATCGAGCATCGACGCCAGGCCACCGCCACTCGGTGCTCCGCCGGACGACCCACCCATCAGACCACCACGCAACCCGCCCAGCATACCACCGATTCCACCGCCACCAGCGTCCGCCTGCGGCGCGGCAGAAGCCCCACCCTGGTTCTTGGCCATGTACCCCGCGACGACCATCGCCAGCATCGGCAGCATCTTCTTCCGGACCCCGACGTCGAGTCCAGTCTGCGTCGCGGCCGTCTGTGCTACGGTGCGGCTGACGTCCTTCGAACCGAAGATCTGACCAAGCACGTTGTTGCCCTGGCTGACGTCGGTCGGCGCCGGCGCGAGCACCGCGTCGAGCAATCCGCCGCCGCCGAGCTTGCCGAGCAGCCCGCCCAGCCCTTCGAGTCCCGACGGTTGCGCCTGCGCCTGCTTCTTGAAGCCGCCGAGGATGGCTGGCGCAAGGGCCGCGGCACCCGAGGCAACCTGCGCTTCGCTGATGCCAAGTTCCTTCGCGATCGACTGCAGCCCGCCCACCTGGGCGAGGATATCGGTGATCTGCATGCGGCTACTCCGTGAGCTCGGGTGGGGTGATGCGGACTATCTCGCGGCCAGTTCGGGTGTTCGGCTGGCGGCCGGCCAGTTGGGATATTCTAATGCACCAATGCGGGCACTGCGCGTGGGCCAAATGATGGTGGACCAGCGGTGCGCTCCATGCCAGCCCGAGCGTCAGCCGGTGCGAGCCGGCGTCGGCCCATGGAGCCCATGGCAAAGCAGAGCGAGGCTGTGAACCCGCCAGCGGCAATCAGCCGCAAACCGCGCATCTCCTGCCCTGCCCACCCGCAGCAAATCCGCGTTGGCGGCGATACGCTTCCCGGACCGCCGGCTTCCTGCCCTCTCGCACTTCACCCGACCCATGCCTCGATCTCGCATTCTCGCTGTGCTGAGCGTCCTGCTGCTCGCTGTGTCCTGCGCGCATCCGCCACGAGCACGGCAAGAGGGCACCGCGATATCGTACTCGCTCGGTACTATCGCAGGTTTCGGCGAACTCGTCAACGCCGGCGTCAAGAAGCTGGCGCTCAGCGCGGTGCTGCCGGCCGCGGAGATGGATCGGTTGCTCACGGCAGCGACACCTGTGGCCGAGCGCAATGGGGTCAGGCTGTACCGAGAGAGCGATCTGCTCGTCACCGATCTCTTCCCGGCCGATGTCGCGAAGGGGAAGGACGTGTTGTTGATCTATCAGGGTACGACAAAGGATGAGTACTTGCAGCTGAAGGCCGATGCACGCGCGTTGACGGCGGCTGGAGCCGATACCGGCAGGGCGCGTGAGATGATCGCGCGCCGATTCGGGCGCATGCTGAGCTATCCAACATGGCGGATCAACCAGTTGCTCGCCCAGCAGAGCGATTTTCGTACGATGCACGACTTCGGCGTCCGGGCCAGCAATCTCTTTCTCTACTACAAGGACCTCGAGCGGGCCACGACGTTCTATCAGCAGACGCTTGGCATGGAGCTGGTCGCCGACTACGAGATGGCGCGCATCTTTCGCATGACGACCGATTCGTATCTGATTCTGGTCGATGCGGCGAAGGGGATGCACAGCGCCGATGAACCCAAGTCGGTGGCGCTGGCGCTGCTGACGAATCAGCTGGAGGGCTGGCACCGCTATCTGGCGACCAAGGGGTTCTCGCCAAAATCGCCGTTCACGGTGCGGCCCGGACGCGCTCACGATGGGTTCGTGATTGCCGACCCTGAGGGGTATCTGCTGGAGTTCGAGCGATT
>JANNVN010000418.1:0-4277 GCA_031414435.1 Gemmatimonadaceae bacterium | reverse complement strand
CTGCGTTTCGACGAGTTCCACGACGGTGGGCACCCGTACATCGAGACACCGAACATCGATCGCCTTGCTCGCGAAGGCGCGTTGTTCACCAACGCGTTTCACGCGGTGCCACTCTGCTCTCCCAATCGCGCGACGCTGCTGACGGGGCAGTTCCCATCGCGACATGGCATCATCGATAACGTTGCCCGCGATCTTGCCAGCCACCATCTGGCGACGTTCAACATTCCGCTGCAGGCCGCCGGTTACCGTACCGCCTTTCTCGGCAAGTGGCACATGGGCAACGATCCCACACCGCGCCCAGGCTGGGACTACTGGTCCGCGATGCCGGGACAAGGGCATGCCACAGACCCCGAGCTGTTCGAAAATGGCAAACTGCACAAGGTGTCCGGATACACGACTGATCTGCTGACTGATCGCGCGGTGGGCTTCATCGAGCGCGAGCATGCGAAGCCGTTTCTGGTCTATCTGGCGCACAAGGCCGTGCATCCGGATGTCGTGCAGCGCGACGACGGATCGCGCGATAGCGAGAGTGACCGTGGCTACCTGCCGTCGCCGCGGGATGAAGGCCGCTACAAGGACCGGGTCTACCCACGTCGCCAGTCGCCAGCGGAGGTGCAGACGGATCTGGAGGGCAAACCCGTCATCCGGCACGCACTCGCGCGGCTGCCGGCGGCGACGGTCGCGCCGGTGGATGCGGCGGGCGGCGAGCATCAGCATGCCGCTCGCGAATGGTCCGGCGACGCGACGATTCGTCGGCGCGCCGAGATGATCCGCGGCGTGGACTACAGCCTGGGTCGCATCATCGCGACGCTGGACTCCCTGCACATCCTCGACAAGACTTTGATCGTACTGAGCAGTGACAATGGCTTCTTCTTCGGCGAACATGGGCTGACGACCGAACGGCGGTTCGCATATGAAGAATCGATCCGCAATCCGCTGCTGATGCGCTATCCGTCCAAGATCCCCGCCGGTGCGCGTCCGAAGGGCCTGGCACTGACGGTGGACCTGGCGCCGACACTACTGCAGTTCGCCGGCGTTCCAATCGGCTCGCAGATTCAGGGACGCTCGCTGCTGCCACTGTTTGCCGGGGTGCCGGCGAGCTGGCGGAAGTCGGTGCTGGTGGAGTTCTACACCAACGAGCAACCGTTTCCGCACCTGCTGGACATGGACTATCGCGCAGTCCGGACGGATCGATACAAGTACATCCACTGGGTGAAGTTCCCCGAGCAGGATGAGTTGTATGATCTGCAGCGCGATTCGCTCGAGCGGCGGAATGTCGCCGCTGACCCGGGGATGGCCGCGGTGCGATCGCGCATGCGCACCGAGCTGGCGCGTCTGGCGGTGGAAGCGATCGGGCTCAAGGCCCGGTGAGCCGCGCACACCTCCCGTCACCGACCTTCGCGTTCGGAACCACACTCGTACCATTGCAGCCGTCGCACCACTGTTGAATGCCCTTTCGCCTGCCCCGCCCATGCTCCGTGCAACACACATCACTGCGGCATCGCTGACTCTCATGGCGACCAGCACACTCTCCGCCCAGCGTCCCACCACCATGGCCGGCCGTTCCACTGTCTACGCGCCAAGTGTCATGGTGGCCACCAGTCAGCCACTCGCCTCCGCTGCCGGCCTCGAAGTCTTGCGGCTGGGCGGGAATGCGATCGATGCTGCCGTTGCGGCGGCCGCGGTGCTTAGCGTGACCGAGCCGCACATGACGGGCATCGGCGGCGACATGTTTGCGATCGTCTGGCTGGCCAAGGAACAGAAGCTCGTCGCGCTGAACGCGAGCGGTCGCGCCGGCTCATTGATGACGCGCGACGCCCTCGCGGCACGCGGCTTTCGCTCGGGGTCGGAACAGGGGGTGATGTCCGTCACTGTTCCGGGCGCCCTCGCCGGATGGGACCTGCTCCTGCGCACGTATGGCAAACGCTCACTGGCGAGCGCACTGCAGCCAGCGATCGGTTACGCGAGAGACGGCTTCCCGGTGACGCCGATCATCGCGTCACAGTGGGCGGATGAAACCGCGCTGCTGCACAAGGATCCAGCCGCCGCTGCGACGTTCCTTCCCGGTGGACACGCGCCGAAAGCGGGTGAATGGTTCCAGAATCCCGACTACGCGCGCACCCTGCAGATGATCGCCACCGACGGCATCGGCACGTTCTACGGCGGCGCAATCGGTCAGCGCATCGTCGCACGACTGGCGGCGTTGAACGGTTTCGTCACCATCGATGACATGCGCCGGAACGCTCCCAACTGGGTGACGCCGATCTCGGTGCCGTTTCAGGGCACCCGCGTATGGGAGTTGCCGCCGAGCAACCAGGGTGTCGCGGCGCTCGAAATGCTGCGCATACTTGAGCCGTATGATCTGAAGGCGATGGGCCACAACTCGGCGGCCTATCTGCATCACCTGATCGAGGCAAAAAAGCTCGCCTACGCCGATCTCGAGCGGTTCGTGGGTGATGCCGACCATCTCGCGATGCCTGTGGAGCGAATGCTCTCGGATGAGTTCATCGCCGAACGGCGCAGTCATCTTGATGCAAACAAGGCACAGGCGCGCGTCGATCCAGGTCCACTGCGCACGGCCAGCGAAACCATCTATCTCACGACGGCCGACGCCGAGGGGAACATGGTGTCGCTGATCAACTCAAACTTCGATACGTTCGGGTCGGGTATCGTGGTGCCAGGCACCGGCTTCGCACTCCACAATCGCGGCGCGAGTTTTTCACTGATCCAGGGGCTGCCGAATACGGCGGCGCCAGGGAAGCGGCCGTTTCACACGCTCATCCCGGCATTCGTCACTCGCAGCGTTGGCGGCCGCGAGCAACCGTACATGAGTTTCGGGCTGATGGGCGGTGGGATGCAGGCGCAGGGGCATGTGCAGTTCCTGCTGAACCACCTCGTATTCGGGATGGATGTACAAGCGGCGATCGACGCAGCGCGCTTCCGGCATCTCGACGGGCAACGAGTGGCGATCGAAGCACCGGTCGGTGACGCGGTCCGATCGGCCCTCGGCGCGATGGGGCATGCGTTGATCGATGAGCGGCCGATCTCATTCGGCGGTGCGCAGGCGATCGTCCGGCTGGCGAACGGCTACGGCGCGGGCAGTGATTCGAGGAAGGATGGCATGGCGGTGGGATACTGACGCGAAGTGTCGCGCGTCATTTTCATCTCAACTGTCTTGACATCTGATGTCTGATGCATGCGCACCACCCTCGACATCGACGATGACGTGCTTCAGGCGGCCAGGGAGCGAGCTCGCGGCGAACGCACGACGGTGGGGCAAGTCGTGTCCGAGCACCTGCGTCAGGCACTGACCACCGCGCCGACACCGGCAGTCGTACGCGAGAGCCCTGCCGTCTATCGTGTGCGCCTGTTCCCGACTCGCGGCGCGATCATCACGAATGACCTGATCAATGACGGAGGTCGGAACGCGTACATCCCCGAACGACCGATCGCGCGGCTCAGCGATCTGCGCCATCGATCACGGCCGGATGAAACCGGAGCGAGCCAGCAAACCCAGCGGCACCAACTGGGTGGCACGGCGCAACACACACACCCTCGTACGGTGAGCCCCAGCATCGAGGATTCGCATTGCGGGACACTGCCGCGGCGGCGAGGCCGGCGGACTACTCTTTGCATACCCACGCGTCTTCGAGGCCGAGCGTCGCGGGGGAATGGAGGGGCACGACATGAGGTTCGTTCGCTTCCGCAGAACTATCTGGATCGATCACCGTGAGCTTCCACCCGCTTCCGGCGGCTGAATCGATTGCAGCATGCGGTCCCTCTCCCTCGTGTTCGCGCTGCGAGGATCTGTCGTACCAGCTGGCGCACACATCCGCACCTTGAGCCGGCTGGACTGGACTGATCGGCGGCTCGGATCCGCATCGGCGAATCCACGTGCTCGGAATTGGCATGAACAATGCACTGCAACGGATGGGTCGCCGAGGCGGGCGGACCGATAGCACCTTACCAGCGGCGATGGTGGCTGGCTGATGAAGGCGTGGGCCAAGAGGCGCGCGCCTTTTGTCTTTCGTACCAGTACCAGTCATCACGGACAGGACGAACGCGTCAGTGATTTCTTCCCCGTTTTGCAGACCCACCATGACCATTCAGATCACACAGCTCCGCACCGTATCCCTCTTTGCGATCTGCGCCGTGGGTATCATCGCCTGCGGTACAAAGGGGCGCCGCTGACTTCTTCCTGCTGCGCCGCTTCGCGGCAAGTCTGGCATGTTGAGAGATCGCTGTTCGAGCAGTCCCGGGGATCATCTGCGTGCTGC
>JANNVN010000417.1:0-3460 GCA_031414435.1 Gemmatimonadaceae bacterium | reverse complement strand
ACAGCTCCTCGAGACGAACGTCGTCCCACGATTGATGGCGGACGTCAGGCATTGGGGCAGAGGCAGGAATGTGTCTTGATGGTGCGATGACCTGCAGAATCTACTGTCAGGGGCAGCCGACATCGCCCGCGGCGCCGCTCCGTGCAGGACACGGGCACAGCCCGCTGGCGGGCTCCCGATCGCGGCATGCGCGCCGACACGGCCGGGAGCCGCGACAGCGCGAAACTCTCCCACGCTGTCGGATGGCTCGGGCATCCAGCATATCCTGGCGCACCGGTCGCTCATCGACGCGGATCATCATCGCTCCGCGACAGAGCCAGCCACCGCCACGGCCTGTTGCACGCGCAGTGACACACGCGGCAATGGCGCCCGGACGCTGGGCGTCGGCAGACTCCAGCCGCAGCGCGACCTCAGAAAGCGGCCCGCTGCGGGGATCGCGGCGCGCAGAGGCAGCAACCAGTCGCCGGAACGCCATTACCGCGACTGGCCAGAGCCCGATCGGCACCGCTGCAGAGGGGGTAGGCGCGCGGGTAAGTTAGAGGGAGACGCATGCTGGCAAGAAACCGATCCGAACAGATGCCTCCGCGCATCCCGACTCCGCCGATGTCTGATACGAACGTCCCGCCCGAGACCCCCGCCTACGACCCTGCCGCGGTCGAAGCCACCTGGCAGCATCGCTGGGCCGAGCAGGGGACCAACTCCCCCGAACTGTGGCAGGGTGACGACCCGTACTACCAGCTGATGATGTTCCCCTATCCGTCGGCGGAGGGGCTCCATATCGGTAACCTGTTTGCGTTCACGGGTGCCGATATCCACGGTCGGTTCCAACGGCAGCAGGGTCGGACGGTCTTCGAGCCGATCGGGTTCGACAGTTTCGGGATTCACTCCGAGAACTTCGCGATCAAGGTCGGTGCGCATCCGGCGTCACTGACCCCGAAGAACGTCGAGAACTTCCGCCGCCAGCTGCGCCGGGCCGGCTTGATGGTCGACTGGAGCAAGGAGGTCGTGACCAGCGACCCGAGCTATTACAAGTGGACGCAGTGGCTGTTTCTGCAGCTGTACAAGCAGGGCCTGGCGTACAAGAAGGCGGCCGCCGTCAACTGGTGCCCGAGCTGCAAGACCGTGCTCGCCAATGAGCAGGTCAAGGACGGGCACTGCGAGCGGTGTGACTCGCTGGTCGAGCAGCGGCTGCTCGAACAGTGGTTCTTCCGAACCTCACAGTACGCACCGCGCCTGCTCGACAACATTGCGACGCTCGACTGGAGCGAGACCACTCGACAGGCGCAACGGAACTGGATCGGCCGCAGCGAAGGCGCGCACGTCACGTTTCGCGTGGCCAACGCGCATGACGTGACCGTCTTCACCACTCGGCCCGACACGATCTTCGGGGCAACCTGGGTGGTGCTGGCCCCGGAGCACCCGTTGGTCGCTGAGATCGTCACGCCGGCACAGCGCGCGACGGTCGACGCGTACCTCGAGCGCACCAAGACGCAGGACGTCGTGTCGCGGAAGGTCAGCAAGGAGAAGACCGGTGTCTTCACCGGCGCCACCGCGATCAATCCGGCCACCGGCCACGCGATCCCGGTGTGGGTCGCCGACTACGTGCTGATGGAGTACGGCACCGGCGCGGTGATGGGTGTGCCGGGCCATGACGAGCGTGACTTCGAGTTTGCGCAGAAGTTCGCGCTGCCGATCGTGCGCGTTGTCGCCAACGCCACGGACGACGCGTCGGCACCGCTGACCGAGGCGTATCTGGCCAAGTCAGACGCCGACGTGCTGGTGAACTCGGCACACTTCAGCGGCATGCCGGTGCCGCAGGCGAAGAAGGCGGTCGTGGGCTGGCTCGAGGAACGGAGCAGCGCCAAGCCGGTCGTCAACTATCGGCTCAATGACTGGTGCATCTCCCGGCAACGGTACTGGGGCCCTCCCATCCCCATCATCTACTGCGACAGCTGTGGCCCGGTGCCGGTGCCGGAGGACCAGCTGCCTGTCCTGCTGCCGCTGATCGACGACTTCAAGCCGGATGACAGCGGTATCTCACCGTTGGCACGCCACGACGAGTGGTATCGTGTGCCCTGCCCGAGCTGTGGTGTGATGGGGCGGCGCGAGACTGACGTCAGCGACACGTTCCTCGACAGCGCGTGGTATTTCCTTCGGTACCCAAGCGCTGATCGCAGCGATGTAGCCTTCGATCCGGCGCTGACCCAGCGCTGGCTGCCGGTCAGCACCTACATCGGTGGCAACGAACATGCCGTCCTGCACCTGCTGTACGCTCGCTTCATCACGATGGTGCTGCACGATGCGGGATTGATCGACTTCGAGGAGCCGTTCACGCGCTTTCGCGCCCACGGCATGATCATCCGCGAAGGGGCCAAGATGTCGAAGTCGAAAGGCAACGTCGTCAACCCCGACGAGCTGATCGACCGATGGGGGGCGGACTCCTTCCGCACCTACCTGATGTTCCTTGGTCCGTATGAGGAAGGGGGCGACTATCGCGACAGCGGCATCACCGGCGTGCGGCGGTTCCTCGATCGTATCTGGGGGTCCGTGCACGAGTGCGTCACCGACGGCGCACCCGATCCGACGGTAACGCGCAAGCTGCACGCCACCATCAAGAAGGTCGGCGAAGATATTCCGGCGCTCGGCTACAACACGGCCATCGCGGCGATGATGGAATACGTCAACGTGCTGCGCGCCAGCGAGCGCACCGTGCACCGTGACGAAGTCCTGCCGCTGGTCCAGCTGGTCGCACCCTTCGCGCCGCACATGGCCGAGGCGTGCTGGGATGTCCTGGGTCACACGGATTCAGTCTTCGACAGCCGGTGGCCCTCGTACGATCCCGCGATGTTGATCGCCGACACGATCACGATCGCAATCCAGATCAGCGGCAAGACGCGCGGCACAGTGCAGGTCAGCAAGGACGCCACACAGGACGACGTTTACGCCGCGGCACTTCGTGAGCCCAACATCGCCAAGTTCGTGGCAGGGGAGCCGAAGAAGGTCATCTACGTTCCAGGCCGCCTGCTCAACATCGTGGTCTGACGTCGCGCGTCACGTTGTCCTCGGCGCAAGAGCGGCAAGACGGCGTAACTGCAATGGCAGCGGCGACTGCAATTGAAGCTGTACCCCTAGCTGGATCTGCAACTGCAACTGCAACTGCTTTACGCAAAGGCGCAAAGCCGCAAAGCCGCAAGGCGCAAAGGCGCAAAGGCGCAAAGGCGCAAGGCGCAAGGCGGACCGTGACATAAGGAGTGGCGCGCTCAGAGCACGGCACTCCTTATGGGGACCGCGTTGTGGCGACCGCGTTGTGGCGACCGCGTTGTGGCGACCGCGTTGTGGCGACCGCGTTGTGGCGACCGCGTTGTGGCGACCGCGTTGTAACGACCGCGTTGTGGCGACCGCGTTGTGGCGACCGCGTTGTGGCGACCGCGTTGTGGCGACCGCGTTGTGGCGACCGCGT
>JANNVN010000416.1:0-34161 GCA_031414435.1 Gemmatimonadaceae bacterium | reverse complement strand
CTCGTCCTGGCGCTCCTTCATCGTCCGCTTGCGGAAGTTGTCGTACTCCGCGGCGAGCCGCAGATACTTGTCATTCGCAGCGTCCACCAGGGCGCGCAGGGTCTCGAGCTCAGCCGACAACGCAGCCATCGGATCTGCGACGGTGGCGTCGACGATCTCGTCAACCGTTGGCTGGGGATCGGAAGAGGCGGTATTCAGGTCCATCGGATGAACTCCTGGGGGTCAGGCGCGCGTCCGCGACGCGGGCGGGCTCGGTCAAGTACTGAGGAAGCAACTATCGCAACTGGCGTTCCCATCGTGCCTGCCGCTCTGGCAGATGGGTCACGGAAGCGGTCACATCCTCTGCCAAATCTACGCGATCGCGAGCAGATTGTGTCACGCGGAATCCAGCAGCGCGCGCCGAATCAGGTCCATTGCAGCCTGTGTCGCCCGATGTCGGATCTCGGCACGGTCGCCGATGTACACGGCGCGCAGCGCTTTGGTCTCGCCTCGCACGTCGAGTGCAATCCAGACGGTGCCGACCGGCTTCTCTTCGGTACCTCCGTCTGGCCCTGCGACGCCGGTGATCCCGACGCCGATGCTCGCACCAGTCATTCCGCGCACGCCACGAGCCATCTGGACCGCGACAACTTCGCTCACAGCGCCGTGCTCCTCGATGTCCTCGGCGGCCACACCGAGCTCCTGCTCCTTGACCGAATTCGCGTAGGCGATCACGCCACCAAGCACGACCCGGCTCGAGCCGGGAACCTCAGTGAGCCGTGCTGCGAGCAGCCCGCCCGTGCAACTCTCGGCCACGGCGATCGTGTCGCCGCTGGCGGCACAGAGATCGAGCACGACCGAAGCCATCGAGGCGCCATCGGTCGCATAGGCGTGAATTCCAACGGCGGCTTGAATCTGCGCCACCGCCGCGTCGAGTCGGGCCGCAGCGTCGGCAGCGGCAAGCCCTCGCGCCGTGACCCGCAGATCGACACCATCGTGCCCCGGCAGATAGGCGAGTGGCAAACCTTCCACCTCGCGCTTCATGGCGCCGAGTTTCCCGGCGAGGGCACTCTCGGCAATGCTGGTGGTGCGCACCGAGCGGGAACGGAGGACCGTTCCGCTGCCGCGCGCTGCAAGCCACGGCACGATGTGCGCCGTTGTCATGTGTCGCAGCTCACGTGGAACGCCGGGGAGCATGATCACCCAGCGTCCCCTGTCATCCGTGAGGCGCAGACCCGGCGCGGTGCCCTGCGCATTGGTGAGCACTTCCGCACCGTCAGGCACAAGCGCCTGCTGGAGGTTCGATGGCGGCAACGGTCCGCCACGTCCGCGCGATGCCCAGAGTGCATGGAGCGCCGCGACGATGGCAGGATCCTCGTGCAACTCACGGCCGAACAGTCTGGCGAGCACCGGGCGCGTGAGATCATCCGCCGTCGGCCCGAGGCCTCCGGTGGTGATCACCCCGCCCGTTCGGTCGAGGGCCTGCCGCACCGCGTCCGCGATTTCTTCAGGATCATCGGCGACGGTCGCGCGCCGCGCGATGGGTACGCCGATTTCACCGAGCGCGCGCGCCAGAAAGACGGCATTGGTATCGACGGTTGTGCCGAGCAAGAGTTCGTCACCAATAGTGACGATCTCAACCGAGTCGGTCATTGTGTATGTCCCGGATGGGAATCAGCCCGCGTGACTGCGGGTCGGGGCAGCGATCACGCTGCCGTAGCGCTGGACGTACAGACCGAGGGACCACAGCGTGAGGGCCACGGCGCCGACCATGCTCACGGCGACAACCGCGCCATTGAAGTACGCAAAGGCGGACCACCAGTTGCCGTTCCAGCCTTGCTCACGCGCCAGCGTCGCCGCAAAGAACCAGCAGTAGGCCGCACCAATCCAGATGCTCTGGAAGGTGGTCTTCCACTTGGCCGGACCGATGGAGGAGATCACGACGCCGCGCCGCTTTGCCAGCTCGCGGAAGCCCGTCATGAAGGCTTCACGCCCAAGGACGACCAGCACCACCCAGAGGGGGAGCGAGAGCCACATCGACGCCAGCAACGTCGGAAAGCGTCCGCTTGGCGGGAGGGTCTGCACGGCCTGCTGCAGGACCGGCGCGCCGGCACCACGCATCAGGTAGTACATGGGTACGAACGTTCCCAAAAGCAGCAACTTGTCCGCGAGCGGATCGAGCCACTTTCCGAGATCGGTGATCAGATTCTCGCGCCGTGCGAGATAGCCATCGACGTAATCGGTCACGGCGGCGACCACGAAGAGCGCAAACGCGATGGCCCGAACCGTCGACCCGTTGCCGAACGGCAGCACCGCCACGAGTGGGGTGATGGCGATGCGGCCAACGGTGAGGGCGTTCGGGAGGTTCACGGGACCGCCGGGGTCAGCTCGCGGAGGCGAGGCTCTTGAGGACCAACTTGCTGATCGACTTCAACGTATCGAAGACCCCGTCTCCCGCCACTGCGACGGCCTCGACACTCGAAACGCGTTCGATCCACTCCCCGGTGGGTAGCTGCTCAATGAGCAGTCTGCCCGGGTTGTTCGGGTCTTCCATCTGGCGCTGCCGGGCCGGATCGACCACCTCGAAGCCGGGATTCAGCACGGCATCGAGATCCTCGATGGGCGAGGCGTTCGGCAGATCCCGCTTGTTGTACTGGATGACAAAGGGCATCCGCGTGATGTCATAGCCGTACTCGGCCATGTTGTCGTACAGGTTCTGCATCGCTTCGATGTTCGCCTCCTGGCGATCCACCTGCGAGTCCGCCACGAACACGACGCCGTCCACACCTTTCAGGATGAGCTTGCGACTGGCGTTGTAGTAGACCTGCCCCGGGACCGTGTAGAGATGAAACCGTGTCTTGAATCCGCGGATGGTCCCGAGATCCACCGGCAGGAAATCGAAGAACAGCGTCCGTTCATTCTCGGTGGCGAGTGAAATGAGCTTGCCGCGTGTGTCAGGCGCGACTCGCGCGTAGACATGTTCGAGGTTCGTCGTCTTGCCGCCGAGTCCAGGACCGTAGTACACGATCTTGCAGTTGATCTCTCGCGACGCGTAGTTGATGACCGACATGGCGTGGGGGTCGGATTAGCTGAAGAGCCGATCGATGTCGTCTTCGGCACCGGCAAGCAGGTGAGAAGCACTGAAATCGGTGGGCTGTGATTCCGGCGGTTTCAAGAACACCTGATTGAGCTCGTTGACCGCAGCCTTCAAACGCAGGCGGACCAGCCCGAGGGTCGTCCGTTGATCGAACAACACCACCAGAATCAGCCGACGCGCAACATCGGCGACGTACATCGAATCACGTTCGCCCTGATGGAAGAGCGTCGTGAAGTCCGTCTCACCGATGAGCCGCGCCAACTGATCATTCGCGCTGAAGTCGGCCGCCGCCAGCGTTGCGAACGCCGTGGCATCGAACTGCGGCTGTTCCCCCACGGTCGTGACGAGCTGACCAGCGCGATCGACCAGCAACGCGCTGCGGCTGTTCGTTTCCTGAAGAAACCCCTGCAGGATGCGCGTGATGGAATCCGCGTCGTCCTGCGTAAAGGACCAATGTGATGCGCGAGACATATTGGCGCTCACGACTCGAGAGCAAGTAGAAGTCGAGCCAGCGCGCGTTCGGCGCGCCGGCGAAGCGTCGGACGACGCTCCCAACGAATGTAGTCGCGCAGGAGCCGCGCGTTCTCGACGGAGGGCGAGCGCGCAACCCAGCCGATCGCGGCGGCGCGTTGCCAGGCCGAGGCGGCGAAGAGCTGATCATGCGCGGCCGCCTGCTGACGGCGCCAGGCAAGCGCGCCCACGACCACGCCACCGGCAAACCCTGCAAGCACGTACGGAAGCGCTCCGCGCACCGACGACTGGCGCGCCGCGCGCGTCATGCCATCTCCCGGCGTGCCGACAGTGCCTGCGCAATGGTGACCCCGTCCGCATACTCGAGGTCGCCGCCGACAGGCAGGCCACGCGCGATGCGCGTGATGCGCACGCCCGTGGGCAGCAACTGGCGCTGCAGGTGGATCGCGGTGGCTTCGCCTTCCATCGAGGGGTTGGTCGCGAGAATGACTTCAGAAATGGTACCACGTCGCACCCGATCCACGAGCGCGGCGATGGTCAGATCACCGGGACCAACGCCATCAAGGGGCGAGATCCGCCCTCCGAGGACATGGTACACCCCCCGGAATTCGGCCGCTCGCTCGATCGCGCCAATATCGGCTGCCTCTTCGACTGCGCAGATGGTGTTTCCGTCACGCCGGGGGTCGGAACAGATCACGCAGCGCGGCGCCTCGGTCAGGTTGAAGCAGATCTCGCACTGGCGGACACGCTCCGTCAGTCCGACCAATGCATCGGCGAGCCGTCGGCACTGTGCCGGCGGCTGCTTGAGCAGGTGATACGTGAGCCGGAGTGCCGTCTTGCGACCGATTCCGGGGAGTCGGGCGAGTTCGCTCGCCAGCTCGTCAATCGCCGACACGGCTCACATGAAGGGGAGCTTGAGCCCGGGGATGCCAAGGCCGCCCGCGAGCCGCGCCATTTCTTCCTGGCCGAGCGCGGACGCCTTCTGCTGAGCGTCTGCGACGGCAACGGCCACGAGGTCTTCCAGCAGCTCGACGTCCCCGCCCGCCATCAGGGAGGGATCGATCTTGACACGCTTGATCGTGCCTTTGCCATCGGCATCGACGGAGACCATGCCGCCGCCGGCCGCACCGGTGACGGTGCGCTTGGCGAGTTCATCTTGCAGTTCAGCCAGCTTGCCCTGCATCTGCTGGGCCTGCTGCATCATCTTCATGAAATCCATCGTCGGGTGGGGCGAGGGAGACAGTGAGGAAAAGCTACCGGGAGAAGCCTCGCTACTCCAGCAGCTCGAGATCGAGCGCTTCGACGGCAGCGCCAAGTACGGGATCCTGCTTCGACAGCGCGGCAACGCGCTCCTGCTTCACCCCTTCCGTCGTGAGCCGTGCGCGGGGCGCGTCCGGCACGCCGTCCGCCGGGGGCTTCACCTGCACCCTCGTGATCGCCGGCATCACGTCCCGGAGGGCCTCCGTCACCTGCGACAATCCATCGTTCACGACAGGAAAATCGCCCGGATCATCACATTCGAGGGTGAGTAATCCCCCTGCGGTCACGGCGGTCGGTTGCACGCGATTCAGCATCGCGGCGAGCATGCCGCGCCCTTGCCCCTTGAGGGCCGCGATGACCGAGTCCCAGTCGTCGAGTACGCGGTGCAGGTCTGGCATCGGCGTCGCTGGCGCGTCAGACCCGCGAGCAGCGGTGTCCCGCCGCAGACGTACCGCCTCCGGCGCCACCGGCGCATCGGCGTCTGCCAACCGCGGCGCGGGCACCTGCGAGTCGCGATGCTCAGCAGGCGGGGCCCACTTCTCAGGAGCGGGTTCCGCGCCCGCGCCCGGCGGCGCCCACTTCTCGGGTGACGGTTCGGCGCGATCGGCGGGAGGCGCCCACTTCTCGGCAGCCGGTCTGGTGCGTGGCGCGTCGGTGCTCACGGCTCGTGAGGCAACCGGAGGTGCGGTCCGTGTCGCATGTACCGCGCGTGGCGCAACGTCACCCAGACCGGCCAGCACCTCCTCGAGTGCCAGGGTGCGATCGAGCAGCGCAAGACGAACGAGGAGCGTTTCGAAGACGAGTTGCGGCTGGCTGCTCTTCCGTAGTCGCGCTTCAACGTCGGCGGTGGCTTGCAAGACGCGGAGGAGATCACCGGCGCGCCATTGCGGAGCCATGTCCGTGAGGCGTTCGCGCACGGACGTCGAGACGGCCCCAGGATCGCCGCCGAGGACGATCGCCAGCTGCGCGCGCACAAGGTCGGCGAGTCCGGTCAGCAGCAGTACCAGATCGACGCCGAGATTCGTCAGCCGCTCGACGGCGCCGAACACGTCGGCCGCGCGCCGTTCACCGATGATCGAGAGCAGCGCCAGCAACTCATCTTCCGGGACAAGGCCAAGCGCGTCACGGACCCGGGCTGAGGTCAGCCTGGAGTCGTCACCGAATGCCAGCACCTGATCAGTCAGCGACAGCGCATCACGCAAGCCCCCGTCGGCCGCGCGCGCGAGCATCTGCAGTGCGTCAGGCTCATATGTCACCCCTTCATCATCAAGGACCGACGCGAGACGATCACGGATCTCGGCCGGGTTGATGCGCCGCAGATCAAAGCGCTGCAAGCGGCTGAGCACGGGCGCCGCGGTCTGCGCAATCTTCTGTGGTTCGGTGGTGGCGAAGACGAACACGACGCGCGGCGGTGGTTCCTCGAGAATCTTGAGCAGCGCATTCCACGCCTCACGTGTCAGCATGTGCGCCTCGTCAACGATGTAGACCTTGTACCCGTCACTGGTCGACGGTGCGTACATCGCCCGCTCACGCAAATCACGCGCATCATCCACACCGCGATTGGACGCGGCGTCAATTTCAATCACATCGAGGGAGGCGCTGCCGCTCCAGATCCGCGTACAGGCGCCGCAGGCGCCGCACGGTTCGCCGTCGTCACGCGTCTTTCGGTTTTCGCAGTTGAGCGCCATCGCAAGCACGCGCGCGAGCGTTGTCTTTCCGGTACCGCGCGGCCCGCAAAGCAGATAGCCATGCGCCACGCGATCGCGCGCAATGGCACCCTTCAGCGTGTTGGACACGTGCGTCTGCACGGCCACCTGCGCGAAGTTCTTCGGTCGGTACTTTCGGGCGAGCGCGATCACGGGCTGGGAATCCTCCCGAGGGGCGCGAAGGTCAATCGACGCGGCGCAGGTGCCCCGACGGCGCACGGAGCGCACGCCGACACCCAACGCCCGAAATCTGCACGGTGGGACTGACAGAAACAGCTCGCGCGGCGTCGCCGTCCGGAATCGGACGATCGAACAGCCGCGCGATACTCCAGGCCTGACGGAGCAACGCAAGACACCACACGGCGCTGCTACCTTTCGATCCTGACGCGGTTAGCGGGCCTACGCCCTCCGGGACCTGGAGCAAGAAAGAATCTAGTGGGACGACCCTGAATTTCGTAGTGCGGTAGCCCGGGGGCACCTCCAGTCGAGCGCCACGGAAAAATCGCGGCACACCCATCGCGCGACGCCACGTTCTCGCACCGCGGGCCCGAACGCTCCGCGGGGCGACGGCTGACGGTCCTTCGTTTGCAGACGACCAGTGATACGCCGGCGAGTTCAGCGCCTGAGTGCCTCTGCCACGATCTGCCCAGCGCTGCTAGCTGCTTCGGCCGAGACATCGAGGTGGAAGACGGCGCGCACGCGCGTGGGCGACCACGCGGAGACCGCCACGCCGTGCAGCTTCGCGGCAGCGACGACGGTCTCGGCGACTTGCCCGGGTCGGAGGTCGATCATGACGATGTTCGTGTCGGGCGTGACCGGCCGCGCTTCACCGGCACCGTCGACGAGCGCGGCGAACACCGCGGCATTGGCATGATCGACACGGAGTCGTTCCAAATGATGGCGGAGCCCGAACCGCGCAGCAGCGGCGATGATCCCCGACTGCCGCATGCCGCCCCCGAAGCGCCGGCGAACCTTCCACGCCTCTGCGATCAGCGCCTCGGAACCGACCAGTGCCGCGCCCACCGGGGCGCCGAGCCCCTTCGAGAAGCTGACCATGACGGTGTCGACGGGTCGCGCCAGGTCGGCCAGCGCAACGCCGGTGGCGATGTGAGCATTCCAGAGCCGCGCACCATCCATGTGGACGTTGAGCGCTGCTCCGCGACCGGCGTCGGCGAGTGCGGAGAGCTCGCGCAGCGGCGTGATCATGCCCCCGGCACCGTTATGGGTGTTCTCGAGCCAGAGCAGGGTTGCTGTCGGAGCGTAGCGTGAGGGAGGGCGTAATCCCTTCAACACGTCGGCGGCGCGCAGCGTCGGGCCGCTCGGCGTCAGCGGTCGCAGTTGAGCACCGCGCAACGCTGCCGCAGCGCCCTCCTCCCAGTCGTAGACATGCGCACGCACGTCACACAGCACTTCGGTGCCAGGCTGTGCCTGCAGCCAGAGTGCGGTCTGGTTGGCCATGCTGCCGCTGGGGAAAAAAAGCGCAGCCTCCTTGCCGAGCAGCGTTGCGACCTCGCTTTCGAGGGCACGCGCCGTGGGATCACCGTCGAGGACATCATCGCCAACTTCGGCATTGACCATCGCCTCACGCATTGCCGGCGTGGGTCGGGTCACGGTATCGCTGCGGAGATCGATCATCGCGTCACGCATTCCCGGAGTTGGCCACGTTCTGTCTTTCGGTTGAGTGCGATCGTTCCGACACGCAAGGCCGGATTGAGCCATGCGGTGTGTCACGGTGGATGCAAATCATCGGATCGGCTTGCTGCCCGGATGGCGTCTGAGCTCCACCACCTGCGCGACTTCCGCGCCGATGATGAAGATGAGTGAGGCGTAGTACGTCCAGAGGGTCACGACGACCAGCGTGGCGATTGCGCCGGTGTACAGGGAACTCGGCGCAAACGTCTGCACGTAGCGACCGAATCCGATGCGTGCGAGCTCGAAGAGAAGACTCGTCGTGATCGAGCCAACCCACGCCGTTCGCGAGGGGATCGGTCGGTTCGGCACCAGTCGGTACGCTGCGAAACAGAGGAGGACCACCAGCAGAAACGCGATCAGGCGTCCGAAGGCGTATTCGAGGGTTCCCATCACACTTTCGCGCAAACCCAGATGGGTGAGCACCGCCACGCCGCGTGTCGTGGCCGCGAGCATGTAGGCGCTCAGCGAACCGTAAGCGGTGATCCCGATCGCGGCGAGCAGCGAACAGGCGACATCGAACAATTTGCCATGCAGGATGCCACGTTCATTGGGAACGTCGAAGGCGCGCTGAAAGACACTGCGCATCGAACTGAACACGCGGGTGGAAAACCAGAGAAAGCCGATGGCCGAGTAGAGCGTCACGGAAGCGCTGACGCGGGCAATTTCCCGGATCGTTTCGCGTATCTGGTCGCCTTCGGTCCAGTTCTGCGACGGCAGGAGCCGATCGAGGAAGCCAAGTGCGACATCGGCCGCGGCATCGGGTGTGCTGCCGAGAAAGAGAATCGACACCGACGCCAGCAACAGCACGAATGGCACGACCGCGAGCAACAGGTTGAACGCGACGCCGGAGGCCAGAAACATGACGTCATCGTCGCCGAGACTCTTCCAGACCTGCGCGGAGAAGTGGCGGGCGATTGCCAGCGGAGACGACGGGTGACTCGCGCTCAACTGCTCGATGGCTCCGCCGACCGGACGGACCGGGGTGCCGCTGCGCTTCCGCGCAGGCTTGTTTCGGCCGCGGCTCACGTCAGCCTGTGATGCGTCGGACTTGTGCTCTGCGTGGGCATCCGTCGTGCGCTGAGGAGGAGAGGCAAGGGTGAGACACGCCGCGGGTGTTTCGGGAGCATCTGGCGAGGCTGCCCCGATCGACGCTTTGGCAGGACGACACGGTCGCCGCTGCGCCTCCGGTTCGAAATCACCAGATCACCGACCAATTTACGGCGCGGGGTCGTGCAGGCGAACCGCGCCGGGTCAGGACTCTGATGTATCATGCTCCGGTGACGCCCAGCGCACGCCACGATCGACCGGCGAGGGACGAAAGCGATGCGCTGTCCGGGGCGTCGCGCTTTCGGAGGCACGGCGCAGCGAGCGTGGAGACCGACGCCCCTCCCCTCCCCTCCCCTCCGTTGGATTTGAGATGCCTTTCCCGAATGGTTTTCTGACCTCAGCGCGCGGCACCAAGCGGGCGAATCGCACGCAGTCATGGTGACGCCCGTCGGACGGCGGATCACCGCCGGCGCATTCGTCGTGGCGGGTGTCCTCCACTTCGTGATGCCGCGATTCTACGTCGCGATCATGCCGAAGTGGCTGCCGAGCCCGCTACAACTCGTCTATATCAGCGGTGTGTTCGAAGTCCTTGGCGGCATCGGGCTGCTGCTGCCTGCCCTCAGGAGTGCGGCCGGGATTGGCCTGATCGTTCTCCTTCTTGCGGTCTTGCCGGCCAATATCGAGATGCTCCGGCAGGCCCAGGCGCAGGGGGCGAGTTCACTCTTTCTGGCCGCCTGCTGGCTCCGGCTCCCACTGCAGGCGCTGCTCATGTACTGGGTGTGGCGCGTTTCCCAGTCGGGGCACGATCTTTCCCGATAGCTGCTCACGCCTCCTTCAGCCCCGCCATTGATGCTCGTCACCGCTCTGCTCGCCAGCCTCGCGACCTGCCACGCTGTGGTGCGCCCTGCCCCTCAGTGGGGTGCTGCCGCTCCGATCGAGGCGGTGGGCGACACGGTACTGAGTTCGCTTTTCGAGCGTGGACAGACGTTCGCCGATTTCGTGGAGAAGGCGAGCGCGCGCCGCGAGGGGTGGCTGCGACTGCAACGGGACGCCGAAGTCTCGCCGTCGCTGCTGGCGCGGGGGCGCGCAGTTGGCGGCAGCTGGCAGCTGCTGGTGGTGGCGATCGATCGGTGTGGCGACTCGATGAACTCGGTGCCGTACGCCGCTCGCCTTGCTGACTCCGTGCCAGGGCTCTCGCTCCGAATCGTGTTGCCGACGGAAGGCAAGGCGGTGCAGGAGTCCCATCGCTCACTGGATGGCCGGACGGCGACACCGACGCTCGTGCTGCTCGATGCCGACGGCAATGATGTGGGATGCCTGGTCGAGCTTCCGGCGCCGTTGCGTCAGTGGAACCACAAGAATCGCACGGTCTTGAGCGACGATTCTCTGCACGCGTACCGGAACACGTTCTACGCGAAGGATCGCGGCGTCAGCGTGACCACCGAACTGGTGGAGTTGCTCGAGGCGGCGAAGAGTGGTGCGCCGCGGTGTGACCGACAGGTGGCGCGATAGACGCATGAGCGCGCGCGCGGGTCGGCGCGCGAGCACACTGGCATGACGGCGCAAACGCGTGAGCGCACCAAAGGATGAAAGCATGAAAGCATGAAAGCGCGAATGGATTGTAGTTTGGGCGTCTGACAGCAAGAGCCCGTCGCAGGACTCGCACGACACTCCCTTACCCGGCCCGACCCATGACGCAGACGGACGCTGAAATCATCATCACGATCGCGGCACAAGCGGCGGTGGCCGACGGTACGCGGAGCGCCGTGGAACTGCGCCAGATTGTTGACGCGGCCACACGGCTGGGGCTTGCCAATGCGGAAGCGATCGTGAAGGCGGCCGTGGAGTCATCGGGTGACGTACGTGCATTGGCGGCATCGTTGTCGAGCGATGACGCGCGGCGTGCCGCCTACGAAATCGCAGTGGCGGTCTGCAATGCCGACGGCGTTGCCGGCGCCAAAGAGATTGATTTTCTGGACCGGCTCTCGTCGACCGAAGACGCCGGCGTGGCGACCGGAGAAATCTCCACGATCGCCTCAGTCGCCACGCTGACGGGGGTGGTGCTGCCACCGCCCGTGCCCTCCAGCGCCGCCGCGCAACCACCGACGGCGGGCGAGCTCGATGCGATGATTCTCGACCAGGCAATTCTCACGGCAGCGATGGAAGTGTTGCCCGATCGCCTCTCGAACATGGCGATTCTGCCGCTGCAGTTGCGGATGGTGTACAGCATCGGGCAGCGGTACGGCCAGCAGCTGGACGCTGCACAAGTGAAAGATCTTGCGGCGACCTTCGGCCTCGGTGCGGCGGCGCAGCTGATGGAGAGTCTCGTGCGCAAGACGTTTGGCCGTCTGGCCGGCGGCCTGCTGGGGAACATGCTCGGCGGCGCCACCGGCCTCGCGGCCGGTGCGACGGTGAGCTTCACCGCGACCTATGCCCTTGGCCATGCGGCGGCGCAGTACTACGCGCAGGGTCGCTCGCTGTCGAGCGCTGACATGAAGGCCCTCTTCACCCGTTTTCAGCAGGAAGCCGAGACGCTGTTTCCGAAGGTGCAGGATCGGGTGCAGAGCGTTGCACGCGGAACGAACCTGCAGTCGGTGCTCGGTACGCTGCGCGGGCGCTGATCGCCCGCTTTCCTTCAGCCCTCGCACATGTTCAAGAGTCTGCGCGTTCCCGAGCGACTGTTTTCCATCGCGATGTGGGCGGTGTCAACCGTTTTCGCCGGGTTCCTGATCGGCCTCGGCGCAAAGATCGTCGGCGAACTCCCTGGCGTTGATCAGTCGCTCTCGGCGGATCAGTTCATGGATCAGGAGCGGCTGGTGCCGATTCGCATCAGAAGCAGCGCGCTCCGCGACGAAGTAAAGGCGGTCGACAACCGACGCAACACTTCGGCACTGATCGTCGACTCGAGCGGCACCACGATCGATAACAGGAAGCAGGCCTACGAAAACTGGCGCTCGACACGAACGGCGACCAGCGATCCGACGCAGGACCCCGAGGGGATCGCCAAGACGCGTGAACTGGAGCGGCTGCTGGCACAGCAGGCGGCCGCCCAGAAGATGGTCGAGGTGCAGGACGCGCGGAGGCTGGTGATCATGCAGGCGCTCGACTCGCTTCAGAAGGCGGAGTCGGTGCTCCGTCAGGACGCGCTCCCGCGCTACAACCGGGCGCAGTTTCAGCGCGAACTGAAAGTCTTTGGCATCCGGCTGGCGCTGACCCTGCCGCTGCTGCTGATCGGCATCTGGCTCATTGCCCGGAAGCGCAAGAGTCAGTACTGGCCGTTGGCGCGGGGATTTGTGCTGTTTGCTGCGTTCGCGTTCTTCGTCGAACTGGTGCCATACCT
Organism: Gemmatimonadaceae bacterium; assembly: GCA_031414435.1. Lineage (GTDB taxonomy): Bacteria > Gemmatimonadota > Gemmatimonadetes > Gemmatimonadales > Gemmatimonadaceae > JACMLX01. Next base: position 21,569 of record JANNVN010000416.1, on the reverse strand, counting down.
GCCGAGTTACGGCGGGTACGTGCGCTACATCGTCGGCATCGTGCTGACACTCATCGCCGGTCACTACGTGATTCGCGCGATGCAGCGGTACGTGGCCAAGCGCCAGGTGGTGGAGCAGCAGACGGACACAGAGCGCCGGCGGTCACTCGGGTACGAAGATGCGCTGCGCAAAATGAGCGCGAGCATGTGTCCCGGTTGCGAGCGGGCCATTGCCGGCGGTCCGAATGCGACGACGAACTTCTGCGTGCACTGCGGCATGAAGCTGTTCGACAAGTGCGCCGCGTGCGACACGCGGAAGAATGCGTTCTTCCAGTACTGTCCGTCGTGCGGTGTGACGGCGGGTCGTGGCGAGGGAGAACACGGGCCTGTGGCGTCGCCGGGTTAGCGGCAGGCGCTGTCAGGCTGCATAGGACCCCGTCGCGTCGCCGGGTCAGCTGCAGGCGCTGTCAGGCTGCGCCGTTGTCGTGCTCCCGGGTGCGCGTGGCGTCTGCGCTCCTTTGCTCAGCCATCCGTCGCTCGAGATCTTCGCGCGCAGCCTTCGCCGCCTCGCGACCGGCATCGACGGCGCGCGACACCTGCACCTTCTTCAGGTCAAGCGAGGATTTCGCGGTGTCGATTCGCGATTCCAGATCGGCCTTGGCCTGCGCCAGCGCGTCACTCACCTTCTCGCCAGCCCGCTTGGTCGCTTCGCCCGCTTTCTTCGCGCCACGCTTGATGGACTGGCGCGTCTCGGCCCCGGTCTGGGGCGTAAAGAGCAGCGCCAGGCCCGCGCCAATGGCCGCACCCAGCAGGAAGGTCATGACTCCGGAAGAGTCGTCCTCTTCGATAATGATGATCTGCTCGTCGTCGTCCAGATCTCGGCGCGGCATGCGGCTGGTGGAGTGAATGGAATCGGGCTGGCGCCTCGGGGACCTCAGCGTCCAGGGGCAACCTTGCCGTCGTCGGAACGTACGAGGCGGACAGCGGCACGGTCACTCCCCTCCCCCCCCTCACCAGGCGCGGTTCCTGACGGATCGGGCAGGGAGAGCATCGCCAGCAGCTCTTCACGAAGTTGCGATTCCTGCAGGCCAAGCATTGCCGCCGCCTTCGGAACGTCACCGCCGAGTTGGGCGAAGGTGCGGAGCGCCAGCTGCCGGCGAGCGTCGGCAACCGAGGACCCGAAGGACAGGGTGACCGGGCCCAGACTCTCGACCGTTCCCCGGAGATGCCGCGGCAGCAGGTCGGAAGCGCTGACCTCGGCAGTCCGCGCCAGAATGACGGCACGCTCGATCGCGTTCTTCAACTCGCGCACGTTGCCAGGCCAGGGATACATCGCCATCCATTCGCGGGCGCCGTCGCCGAAACCGGTCAACCGCTTCCCGTTCTGCTTTGAGAACCGCTGCAGAAAGGCCTCGGCGAGAATCAGGATATCGGTGCCGCGCTCCCGCAGCGGTGGCAGCACGAACTCCACGACGGCAAGGCGATAGTAGAGATCTTCGCGCAGTTCATTGCCGGCGATCGCCTTCTGGATGTCCTTGTTGGTCGCCGCCACGATACGGATATCAACAGGGATCTCCTTCTTGCCGCCGAGACGGCGGATGGAACGGGTTTCGAGCGCGCGCAACAACTTGACCTGAATGTCGACGGGCATTTCTGCCAACTCATCGAGGAAGAGGGTGCCACCACTGGCGTTCTCAAAGGCGCCGGTCTTCTCGTTCACCGAGCCGGTGAACGCCCCCTTCTCATGCCCGAAGAGTTCATTTTCGAGGATCTCCTTGGGCAGCGCCGCGCAGTTGAGCGCGTAGAACGGCCCCTTGGCGCGATCGCTCTTCTGGTGCAGCGCACGTGCCACCAGCTCCTTGCCCGTGCCACTCTCGCCAAGCACGAGCACGCTCGCATTCGTCGGCGCGACCGCCTCGATGAGGCCATACACTTCGCGCATCGGTTCCGACTGTCCAATGAGCTCACCGAAACTGGTAAGGCCTTCGAGGCGCGACGACAGTTCGCGATTCTTGCGTCGGGTGGCCTCTTTCTCGATCGCCTTCGGGATGAGCGCCTTGAGGCGCGTCAGCTTCTGTTTGGTAAGTGGCTTCTCGATGTAGTCGTAGGCGCCGTGGCGCATTGCCTCGACGGCGGTGTCGACCGACGCCTCGCCGGTGATGATGATGCACTCCACCAGCAGATCGCGTGTGCGGACGGCTTCGAGAAGCGCCATGCCATCGAGGCCGGGCATCTTGAGGTCGGTGAGGACCAGCGCGATGTCATCCTGCTCCAGCCGAGCGAGTGCCGCGTTGCCGTCGCTGACAACGACCACGTTGTAGCCGTCGGCAGACAACACCGCCTCGAGGGGGGTGGTGACGGCGGGTTCGTCGTCGGCGATGAGAATCGTGGCGGTGGCCATAGGTGTTGTCATGAGTCAGGCAGTCGGCGGGAAATGCAGGTGCAGCCCGTCGGGTGTCGCGTCAAGCCGACCTCCAACGGCCTGAAACTGCACAACCCATTCCAGCGCAGCATCGGGGACCAGCGGCCCCTCGGAATTCACAGCCAAGGTCGAGCCCGCCAGGCTGGTCGTAACACGAAAATCCGGCGCGGCAGGACGGGCGAGCGCGAGCACCAGCACCTCGAGTGCAACAGCCCGCACGAGGAGCGGGTCGACGCCCACGACCGCAACCAGTGGCGTCGAGACCGTGACGGGACGGAGCGGCACCAGCGCCGCGGCTTCGGCGATGATCACCGAGAGATCGGACGACGTGCGTCCTCTGGCGAAGGCGATCAGGGCGTTCAGCATTTCAGCCAGCTTCTCGATGTGATCGGAGGCGACGCTGGCGTGGCCCGCAATTTTGCCCAGTTCCGCGACCGGCGCTCCGACACGCACGGCGATCGCCTCGACCTGCATCGAGACGACGCCGAGTGAGTTGCGGAGGTCATGCGCAAGTGCGGCGATCACGCGCGCCACTGCCGCATCGAGCAGCTGACGGCAGTCCCCGGACGACGCAGCGGTCGCGTCCTCTGCCGAGGGCGCGACCGCTGGAGACGCAACCGATGGCTTTTCAGCCACGCTCAGTCACTGAGATCGGCATCATCGGGTGCCGCAACCACGCCCGGCGCACCGAACACCTTGTGCAGGCGCGGCGCCTTCACGAACTGCTTCACGTCGGCCTTGGTGCCGTTGACCTTCAGCTGCGTGAAGAGGAACGTGAACTTGGCATCGTAGGCCGCCGCCAGTTTCGCCTTGACGTCGGCGGGGAGGCCCCACATCTGCTTCTTGAACGGTCCGATCGCCTTCTTCCGCGTCTTGTAGAAGAACTGCTCGTCGGTGTCGGTCGCCTTGCGCTCGTCCTTGGCATTCACGAGCAACCAGTCATAGATCTCGTGGCGGAGCGCATCCGGCAGGTGATCGAACATCATGTTCTGGAAATTCGTCGCGAGATGAATCTCCGCCGTTTCAGACGCGGGAAAGAGATTGAACTTGGCATCGGGCAGCGTGCTGGCGCCGTGCTGCACTGCGCCGGACATGCCGTAGGAGTCGCGCGCGATCTCGCCGAGCGTGCGCAGGGTGTCGATGTCGAGAGCCACATCGGCAATGCTGCCGTCGGGGAGGACCGTCCCGCCGTGGCTGGTGCCGCTCTGCACACTGATCTTCGACAGCCCTGCCATGCCCGGCGCCTGCTCGGCGAGCACGCGCTCGAAGCCCTGCATGAAGGCGTGGAGCTCGTCCGGCGTGGAGTTCTCGGTGCCCACTTCGCCGATCTCGCCACCGAGCGAAATCGTCACGCCGGCCGGTTCGCTGGCACGCACGAAGCGACAGATGTCGACCGCCGTCATGTAGTTGGGCACCTGCTGTTCGTCGTGCGTGGGCTTCGACAGATCCACCAGCGTGGAGGTGTCCACATCGATGTTGTAGAAGCCGGCCGCGACGGCCTCGGTGACGAGCTGCTTGACGGAGTTCACTTCGAGCACCGGATCCACGGCAAACTTCTTGTGGTTCACCTGGAAGTGATCGCCCTGCACGAAGAGTGGGCCGCGGAAGCCCTCGCGCAGCGCCGCCGCCAGAATCACCGCGACGTACTCGGTGGGCCGCTGATCGGTGTAGGCGATCTCGGAGCGCGCAATTTCGAGAATGAATGCGCCGGCGTCGAGCGAGTGTGCTGTCCGGAAAATCGCGCGCATCGTGTCATACGACGCGGCACGGATGTTCATCGCCGGGACGGTGTAGCCGCTGGTCTTACCGGCACCGCGCGCCATGTAGAGCTCGTGAATCGATGCCGGTCGGACCCCGACATGCTGCCCGACTTCCCAGAGCAACCAGCGCGCGTGCTCTTTCTCGTCATCGCTGCCGAAGACGGCGGCGTTGACAACCGCATCCATGCGGTCGGTGGCCAGCAGCTCTGGGTGCGTGACGGTCACCTGCGAGCCGGCGACGGTGACGCAGTCGGCGAGCAGAGCCGACGAGATGGCGGGAACGGGCATCACAGCCTCGAAAGGAAGAAAGGGGACAACAGCAATCCCGAGCAGAACGTCGCCGGCAACTGGCGAAAGCTCCCTAGGGCTGGCACACGGCACAAGTGAGTGTCGGCCCCGTTGGCCGCGTCGGCCTCTCGCGACGCCGACGTCCTCCGGCGACTCGAGGCCCGCGTGCCGAAGCGGCCAGCGCGGCCAGACCACAGGGACAGCATGCTCACGGCAGATCCTTCTGCAGAAAGTACCGCGTATGGCCAGGTGGATTGTCTTCCAGCGTGCCGAAGAGGCGCCATCCGAGGCTTTCATAGAACGGACGCGCCTGAAAGCTGATCGTATCGAGGTGCGCTTTCGTGCAGCCGCGACGGCGAGCCTCGTCCTCCGCCGCCTCCAGCAACGCGGTACCCAGGCCTGCACCGCGATGCTCGTCACCGACCCAGAGAATGTCGACGTAGAGCCAATGCCAGCGCGTCTCGCACACGCACCCGCCCACGATCGTGCCGTCGTCATCACGTAGCACGACATTGAAGCCGGACCGGTCGCCCGACGTGATGTGGCGCAGGTTGAAGCCGATCAGGCCATCGGTGATCGCGGCGGTGCTCGCCTCGACCGACGGTACTTCGATCTCCAATCGGGGCATGCGCTATGCCGCGCGCACTGTGCGCCAATCGCACACCGTTCCCGCGCCTGTGGACAGCCCGGCGTCGCAGTGAGCCATCCCCTACTCCACCCGCACCGTGAGCCCGTCAAATGCAGGCGAAACACCCGTGGGCAGCTCCGCTTCGAGGTCTGCGTGAAAATTGTCGTGTGTCAGATGCGTGAGGTACGTGCGCTCGGCGCCGATCTCTCGTGCGACGGCGATGGCCTCGGGAATGCTCAGGTGCGTCGGATGCTGGGTGCGGAAGAGTGCGTTGAGTACGAGCACCTTCACGCCGCGCAACGTCTCGACGGCGGCCGGTGGCAGCGATTTCGCGTCGGTGACGTAGCCGAGTGGCCCGATGCGGAAGGCGGTGACTTCGAATCGACCGTGCGGTACCGCAAAGGGCTGAACGGTCACGTCGCCGATCGTGACCGGAGTGCCCGGAACGACGACGACCGTCTGTCCCTCGGGCTTCAACGTGCCCGGCATCGGGCGCATGCTCTCATCGAAGACGTAGCGGAATTTCTCCTGCAACGTACGCATCGTCTCCGCCGACCCGTACATCGGCAACGGCCCATCGCGTCGCGCAGAGATGGCGCGAATATCGTCGAGGCCATGGGTGTGATCCGCGTGATCGTGCGTGAACAGGACCGCATCAACGCGATCGATGCCGTTCGCGATCAGCTGAATTCGCAACTCGGGCGGCGTATCCAGCAACAGGCGCGTGCCGCCGGCAGACTCCACGACAGCCCCGACCCGCGTACGCTTGTCACGCGGATCGGGGGAACGACAGACATCACAGTTGCAACCCACCTGCGGCACCCCGAAACTGGTTCCGGTGCCGAGGAAGGTCAGTCTCACACCGTCTCCACACGCATGAAATTCGTGGTACCCGGCGTATCGAACGGAACGCCGGCGGTCACGACGATATGGTCGCCCGGATCGGCGAGATTGAGACGCCGCACCGCCGCGAGCCCTTCGATGACGAGCTCTTCGTAGTTGTCCTTGCGCGGGACCAGCTCGGGGACGACGCCCCAGACCAGCGCCAGCTGCCGATACGTCTTTTCGAGATCCGTGCACGCCACCACCGTCACGGCCGGTCGCATGCTGGACACCACGCGCGCGGTGGAGCCGCTCTTGGTGAAACAGACGATGGCCGGTGCGTGCAGCATCTTCACCGCTGCCGAGACGGCCGAGGCGATGGCCTCCGCCACTTCGTGCTTGTGATCCGGCATCCGGCGCTTCTCCTTGTTCGCCGAATCGAGCTTCGAGCGCTGCTCGATCTCGACGATGATCCGCTGCATCGCTTCGACCGCAAGCCGCGGATAGGCGCCGGCGGCCGTTTCGGCCGAGAGCATCACGGCGTCGGTGCCGTCGAGAATCGCATTCGCGACGTCGCTGGCTTCGGCGCGAGTCGGCCGCGGATGCGTGATCATCGACTCGAGCATCTGCGTCGCCGTGATCACCGGACGACCCATGCGATTGCAGAGGGCGATGATCTGCTTCTGGGCGACGGGGACCCGCTCAAACGGCAGCTCGACGCCAAGGTCGCCGCGCGCGACCATGATCGCATCCGAGGCGGCAACGATTGTCTCGATGTTGTTGAGCGCGACGTCCTTCTCGACCTTGGCCACGATCATCATGCTGCTTGGCACGAGTCCGCGCAGCTGCCAGAGATCCTCGGCGCGACGCACGAAGCTGAGCGCGATGTAGTCGAGATCCTGTTCGACCGCGAAGGCGACGTCGGCGCGATCCTTCTCCGTGATCGATGGAGCCGACACCGCGATGCCAGGGAGGTTGATCCCCTTGTTGCTCTTCAGTTCACCACCGAAAACCACTTCGCAGCGGACGCGCTTGCCGAGCACCTGCAGCACCTTCAGTTCGAGCAGACCATCGTTGATGAGGATGCGACTGCCGGCGCTGACGTCGTGCGAGAGCTGTGTGTAGGTCACCGGGATGTCGCCCGCCTCCTCCTCACCTTCGTGGGCGAGGATGACTTCGCGGCCTGGCACCAGCTGCAGTGGCTGCGACAGCACGCCGATTCGGATCCGCGGGCCCTGAAGGTCACCGAGGATGGCGACTGGGCGCTTCAGCTCGCGGGCCAGGTCGCGCACCAGCGCGATCGTCTGCGCGTGCTGCTCGTGCGTGCCATGCGAGAAGTTGATCCGGGCCACATTGAGGCCGGCTTCGATCAGGCTGCCGATGCTGTCGCGCGTCGCAGAAGCGGGGCCGAGGGTGCAGACGATCTTGGTTTTCGGAGCAATGACGGACACGGGATCGGCGTCGAGTGGGAGAGGCGCCGGTCGCGGCCGGGCCGGTGGGAAGCACTGGCACGCCCACGTGCCGGCTCCCGCGACCCAAGATAGCGGAACTAACCAGCCAATGCGGCGCCCGACTCGGTATTTCGGGCAGATTCTGGGCGTAATCCGGCACCGAGACGTGCCGCCGGACCGGCCAACAGTGCCGGAAGGGCCGTGATCACGGAGAAGAGCTGGCCCGGCTTGACCTTCATGCTGACCGCGAGCTGCTGCAGGAACCCGGGCAGATCGCCGTGAGTGGCGCTCCACGCGAAGAGGATCACCCACGCGGTGAGCGCTGCGGCGGCGACGGTGGTCCCGACGGCCTTCCGGCGGGCACCGACCAGTCCGAGGATCAGGCCCACGACAGGCAGAGCCCACCAGCCGAGGAGGAACTCGGCGGCGACGAAGAGAAGAACAGCGACGGCAGCGAACATGGGAGAGGCGCGGAGGAGGTGATCGTGGAACGATGACAGGTAGCGGGTGCCGAACGACGGAGCGTGACGAGCGGTTGCTGGCGGCTAAGGTCGCAGCTGCAGCGTCGAGAGAATGCTGCTCTTGGCGAACGCTGCCTCCGTCTCTGGCACAACCAGCGAGTCGAGCTGCCCGGTGCGCCACTTCTCGAGCCGGTCGTCATAGCGTGCGCTGGCCGGATTGCCACTCTGGCCGCCGGGATAAATCGCCCACGCGGTGCGGCGGTCTTTCGTCAGCTCGACGATCATGCGCCAGCTTGCACCATGGCTGCCGGTAGCGCCGGACGCCGGCGCGATGGTGCCGTACCCGGAAGTGACCGCCAGGTGATCGCGGTTGAAGCCGGGAAGGTTGACGAGATGATGCACGTTGATGCCACCCGTCCGACTCCACTCCCAGGTGGGACTGGCAGGACCGAGCGTCAGAGTGAGCGAATCGAAGGCGCTCTGCAGTGCGTCGGCGAGCAGTGCATCGCGCGTTTCCGCCTTCGCCCCGGTACGCCGGTCATCCCACCAGATACTGGTGGAGTCACGCAGCAATTCGAGGAAGACGATACCGGCCGGGACCGCGACCGCAGGCTTGCCTGCCTCGGGACTCAATTCGTCCCAGGTATTGCGCACCGCGCGCTTCATCGCCGCTTCGAAGAGCACCGGAGCCTGCGCCGTGAGGGTGTAGCGGTAGTCCCAGTCCCGCAGCATCTTCGCCGCAAGGCCGAGCGTTGCGTTTCCGCTGCGCTCGGCCGCGCGAACGAAGTACGGCGCGATCATCCGCGCACGGACGTTGAGCGGGTCCATGTGCATCTGACGCACGCGATCAGGGGTCACCTTGTCGTCGGCACGCAGCAGTTCGTTGATGCGCAGTGCACGCCAGGGATCGGGCCAGTTGGCGCCGATGTACTGCGGCACCGCAGCAGGATCGAAGGGTTGCTGATTGGCGCTGACGATGAACCCCTGCGCTGGGTTCGTGACCTGCGGCATCGCATCGACCGGCAGGAGGCCCGTCCAGTCACTGGCGCGCGTGCGACCATCGCGAATGTAGGACCCGGCCTCGCCGTCGGGCCGGACGGGATACTCACCGTACGAACGGAGTGCGATCGTCCCGCTGCGATCGGCCACGAGCATGTTCTGCGTTGGCGACTTGTACGGCAACATCGCGGCTTGCCACTGCTGCACACTCGAGGCGCGCGTCGCTGCGACAAACCCGTCCAGTTCATTCGACGGATCGTGCGCCGTCCAACGGAAGCTGAGGAAGCGGCCGTTCTCGCGCGACATTGGCCCGCGGTGCGTGTAGAAGACGGTATCAGTGGCAATTGTCTTTCCAGCGGCATCGCGGAACGTCTCAACGCGCGGCGTGAGTTTCTGCCACTGACCATCGAGCCGGTACTGGGTCGGCGCCTTCGGATTGTCGACGTCTTCGAGGAAGTAGTCAGCGACGTCGCCCCCCGTGTTCGTGAACGTCCAGGCCACGTTCTGGTTGAAACCGATCACGATCGTCGGCGCGCCCGGGAAGGTGACACCGTAGACGTCAAGCGAATCTTTCACGACCAGATGTGCTTCGTACCAGATCGATGGCAGGGAGAGATCGAGATGCGGATCGCCAGAGAGCAGTGCGCCGCCGCTGGCCGTGCGTTGCGGCGCGATCGCCCAGTTGTTGCTGCCAAGCGCGTCGCCGGTCTGATCTGCGCCCGGCATCGCGAGTGCGGTGTGCTCGAGCAGGCTGGCCGCCTTCGCGGGGACGAGCAGCGACGTATCCGGTGCGCCGGGCGCCGGCAGCGTGGTCCACGCCTCACGTGGGCCGGTGCGAGCGGGCACCGGTTGAATGGGCTCCTGCAGCGGGTTGTTGCGCGGGAAGAGCGCGTCCGCCGCGGCACGGCCGACCAGTGCTGCGGCGCGCGTCCGCCGCAGGTCGTCTGGGTCGTAGGCCAGCGTCAACGCCATCCGCATCAGCAAGTACACGGAGTACTTCGGCTCCCATCGCAACATCGGTTGGGCGCCGAGCAGTTTGTATTCGATCGGGGTGCTGGCTGGCGTGAGTGTGGCGCGATAGGCGTTGACACCTTCCGCAAAGGCTACCATCGCGTTGCCACCTTCACTGTTGCTGTCGATGGCCGCCCACTTTCGCTCGGCGGCCCACCCGAGGCCAAGTGTGCGGGCCTCCTTGTCGAGCGGCAGAGCGCGTGCACCAGCGAGTTCGGTCAGCGTGCCGGACGCCGCACGATAGGTGAGCTCCATCTGAAAGAAGCGGTCACGTGCGACGGCAAACCCAAGCGCACGATAGGCGTCAGGGGTATTGCCCGCGTACACATGGGGTACGCCCCTCGTGTCGAAGAGAACGCGGGTATCCGCCGCCATGCCGGGGACACGCTGCGACTCGGTTGCGGGCAGGTTACCAAAGCGAACGGCCGCGGCCGCACCCTGCACTGGATCGAGCAGCGGTCCAATCGGCGGAATGCCAGCGCTGCTGACTCCGCGCGCGCAGACGAAGATCGTGGCAGCCATTGTGACTGCGCTGCCGATGGTACCAACGAGACCACGCGCCATTCCATTCCGGGGCTGAAAGCGTTGGAGGCCATCCGCACCCGCAGACAGCCTCCGAACCGCATTGAGAAAGCGACACACAACCAGCAGGTGCGGCACAGCAGAAGATGCTACACCGTCGCGACGGGCTCCCGACCAAGTGATCGCAGTTTCGTTTCGAGCCCAGCGAGCAGCGTATCGAACGACTTCTGGAAACTCGCCAGCCCTTCAACCAGCAGCTTGTCGGTGACACTCTGCATGCTGATCCCTTCGCTGGCCAGCGCCTGCAACAATTCGCGCGCCTCATCCACACCACGATCCACCGTGCGCGCCGCCTCGCCGTGGTGCTGGAATGCCGTGATCGTCGCCGGCGGCATGGTGTTGACGGTATCGGGGCCAATCAGCTGCTCGACGTACATCACGTCACGGTAAGCGGGGTTCTTGACGCTGGTGCTGGCCCACAGCGGCCGCTGCACACGCGCTGACTTCGCGCGCAGCTTTTCCCAGCGCTCGCCGGAGAAGTGCCTCTGAAACAGCGCGTATGCCAGCTTCGCGTTGGCGATCGCTGCCTTGCCCTTGAGGGCGCCAAGACGTGAGCGCGAGGCAGGGTCGGCGTCGGCGATGAGCGCATCGAGGCGGGCATCGACTTCGTTGTCGACGCGGCTAATGAAGAAGCTGGCCACGCTCCCCACGCGATGGAGGTCGCCGCCTGACTTCGCGCGATCCTCGAGGCCGGAGAGATACGCCTCGATGACGCGACGATAGGCGTCAACGGAGAAGAGCAGCGTGACATTGACGTTGAGACCGTCGGCAATCAGTCGGCGGAGGGCTTTCGACCCCTCCTCGGTGCCGGGCACCTTGATCATCACATTCGGTCGATTGACCAGCTTCCAGAGGCGATGGGCCTCCTCGACCGTCGCATCCGCATCGTGCGCCACGTTCGGCGAGACTTCGATCGACACGTAGCCGTCGGTGCCGCCAGACTGTTCATACACGGCACGGAACTGATCGCAGGCGGTGCGCACGTCGTCGCTTTCGACGAGTTCGAACAGCTGCCAGGGGGTGAGGCTCTCGGGTGCGGATGCCAGTTGGGCATCGTAGGCGGTACCGGTGGCCAGCGCCTTCTCAAAAATGGTCGGGTTGGACGTCATGCCGGTGAGGGCATCGGCGTCGATCTGACGGGTCAGGGCGCCGTCAGCGAGAATCGTGCGATCGATATAGTCGAGCCAGACGCTCTGACCGGCAGCGTGCAGCGTATGCAATCGGGAATGCGGCATGAACGGATTAAGGTGCGGCGGGAAAGCAGAAAACCGTCGGCAGACCGGAAAGATAGCCGCTCAATGCCCGGGGTGCGTGTTACGCCGCCTGCCCATGCCGTTGGCCATCAACCGCCGGCGTCCCTGGTCCGACACCCCTGCCGTTGCCCGTTGGCGGCGCCGTTGGCGCTCACCGTCACCGGTGGCAGACCTGGCGCCAGACGCACGGCAAGCGAGATCAGTCGGGGCACCCGGCGACGCCGGCACGACGACAACCGCGTCGGGAAAGCACCGAAGGCTGGGAGCAAAGCATCGCTTCGCCCCCAGCCCTCGCCAGCCGGGTGCAGCAGTTACGGGAGAATCGTCATGGGTACCGAGAACTCGGTCTTGCCCCACGACATGCGCAGCGTTGCCGTCGCTGGTCCGGTGGTACCGGTTCCCGGTTCGATGGCAATCACAAACGCATCGCGTGTGTCGTTCAACGTACGGGCGGTCATCGCGACGCGGCCGAGATCCATGTCCTGCTTGTACTCCGTGCCCCACTGCCCCGTCTGCTTGTTGATGATCAGCTGCATGCCGGCAGCCGGGCTCCAGATCGAGAACAGGGTATAGCTGCCCTTCGGCACCATGAGCGATCCGATCTGGAGATTCGTTTCGGTCGTGAGCGCGGTGGCAGCGTTGGCACCGGTGCGCCAGACCTGCCCATTCGGGATGAGCCCGCCTTCGACGGCGCGACCGCGAGCGAAGGGCTGGCCGTAGTCGACCGTGACCTTCAGCGGTGCGGCGCCGCGAACCCCGGTGCTGACGCTGAGCACCGTCATGGCGCGCGGCGAAGCAGCTGGTGTGAGGCGGCCGGCAGCCGGCTGGGCCATCGTCATCTGCGCGGCGGCAGGGGCGGCGAAGCCAAGGATGGCGGCGGAGAGCGTAAGAAGACGACGCATGAGCGGAAGCGATTGGGGTGAATTGGCCGCCCGGCACTCGGCGGACGCCAGTGGAACCACAAAGGTATGCCGTGGGCCAATGGATGTTCCCCCTGCCAATCCCTGCCGGCACCAACGACATTCGCAGGGTGACCATTGCTTCTGCCGCCTTCGCCGTGCTGGTGCTCCTGCAAGGGGGCGCGACCCTGCTCCTCATCGCCCGCCTGCTCCCGGGCCGCCATCGCCGCCCACCAATCGCACCGCTCCTCGGCGATGCGCACACCGGCCGCGTCAGTGTCGTGGTGACCAGCCTGGATGAGGTCCACCGGATCGGGCCCTGCCTCGACGGTCTCCGCCGCCAGGGGCCCGCGATGCTGGAGGCGCTGATCGTGGACAGTCGCTCCACGGACGGGACGTGGGAGCTGATTCAGCAGGCGCAGGCCGCTGATTCGCGGATCGTGCCGATGCACGACGATCCCCTTCCGCCCGAGTGGGTGGGCAAGGTGTGGGCACTGGAGCATGGCCTGCGACACGCCAAGGGCGAGTGGGTGCTGGGCATTGACGCTGACACGACGCCGCAACCCGGCCTGGTGGCTGCCGCCGTCGGCGCCGCCGACGCACTGGGCTACGACGCCGTGAGTTTTGCGCCGCGCTTCAACGAGATGACGGTCGCCGAGCAGTGGTTACAGCCGGCAATGCTGACGACGCTGGTCTATCGCTTTGGCGCCGCGGGCGAGAAGGCGCCGGCTGCCGATCGTGTGATGGCGAACGGGCAGTGCTTTCTGGCGAAGCGCAGTGTGCTGCTCGCCAACGGCGGCTACAGCAGCGCGCGACGGAGCTGGTGCGATGATGTGACGCTGGCGAGACACATGGCGCGTAACGGCGCGCGTGTCGGATTCCTCGACGGCGCCCGGATCATCGGCGTACGCGCCTATAGCGGCATCGGCCAGATGTGGCGTGAGTGGGGACGGTCGATCGATCTGAAGGACGGCACGACACCCATGATCCAGTTCCTTGATGTGTGCTTCGTGCTGCTGACGCAGTTTCTGCCCCTTCCCGCCGTGCTGTTCGCCCTGGTCGCGGGAGTTCCTGCATGGCAATCGGGGGGCGTTGCGGCCACGTGGTTCGGGATCAATCTGGGCCTCGTCGCGGCGCGCGTGCTGCTGCAATTCGGGCTGGCCGAATCGTATGCACAGCGGCACTGGACCTTCTGGCTGTCGTTCACGGCGGACCCGCTGGCCGCCGTTCGCATCGTCCTGTCTTCATTGAAGCGGCCGCGCCAGTGGCGCACGCGACAGTATGAACAGGACACGGTGGTGGCGGCGTGATGCCGGGCTGGCGCGCAGTGTTGGCGGTGGCATTTGGCAGCGCGGCGGGCGGCGTGCTGCGGTTGCTGCTGGTGTCATTCGCGACGACGCGTTTCACCTCGTCGTTCCCCGTCGGCGTGCTGGCCGTGAACGTGATCGGCAGTTTCGTGTTCGGCGTGGGGGTTCGCTACGGGCTGCAGAGCGGCGCCATCAGCGAGACCACGCGACTCCTGATCACGACGGGCCTCTGCGGCGGCTTCACGACGTTTTCGGCATTCTCGATGGACATCGTCGACGGCCTCGAACGTGGACGTTCGTCGATGGTGACGACATATGTGCTGGCAAGCCTGATCCTCAGCGTGGGCGCGCTGCTGGCCGGGTTGGCTGTCGGGCGTGCGATGGGGAAGTAGCGTGCGGCAAGTACGTGCACGGCACCCGAGCCGTCGTCAGACTGCGCGCGCCGTGACCATCCGAAGGCGAACGCACCAGCCCATCGAGAGCAGACTCACGATCAGCGCGGTACTGGCGAGAGCAGCGTGCTGCCCGCGAAGCAGGAAGACGGCGGCAGCGGACGCAATTGTTGCCAGCCGTGCCAACTCCATACCGAAGACCCACGATCGGCCTTCGAACACTGCGCCCACGTTGGCCAGCCCGAGCGTCACGAAGAACAGCATGGCGGCAATTTCGTGCGACGCCAGCGAGCCGGCGTTGACGAGCGTCAGATACGCCGCAATCAGGATCGTGAAGAACTGCGCCGCGGCGTATCGCTGCTGTCCGCGCGGCACCACCGGATCGAACTGTGGCGCGTGCATCGGCCACGCCATTTTCGTTGACGCGACCGACGCGGCAAGATCCGCTGGCATGAAACCAGGATGTCCGAACACGACGCGCCACTTGTCCTGCAGCCGGCGAGTCTTCCACGCGTTGCGCATGATGCCGGTAAAGATGTGGACGTTGGCCCAGACCGGATTCCAGCTGTCGAGCGGGGTCGTGATTCCATAGACCACCGGCTCGTTCTCGGGTTCAAACGTGCCGAACATCCGGTCCCAGATGATCAGGGCTCCCGCGTAGTTCTTGTCCTGATATTGCGGATTGACGCCGTGATGGACGCGGTGATGTGATGGCGTGTTGAGCCACCACTCCAGCCCCAGCGGCAATCGGTCAATCTCGCGCGTGTGGATCCAGAACTGATAGACGAGGTTGAGGGCGTAGCAGGCGGTGAACAACTCCCACGGCAATCCGATGATGGCCAGCGGGACGAAGAAGACCCAGCTGAACAGACCGTGCAGTGCGCTCTGCCGCAGCGCAACGGTGAGGTTGTATTCCTCACTCGAGTGGTGCACGACATGCCCTGCCCAGAGGACGTGAATCGTGTGCGAGTAGCGGTGGAGGAAATAGTACGCGAGGTCCACCAGCAGAAACGCCAGGAGCCATGCGCTCCAGGCGGCCCAGTCGACGCCCCATTGGCCCGGAACGGCGCTGGCGCCGAATGGCACACGATCGATCCACTCCGGGAGGACGCCAAGGCGCTGCAGCGAGAGGTGCCGGACACACCAGGCGTAGACCCCGAGCACGATCAGCTTCGTGAAGATACAGAGCAACTGGCTCAGGATGCCGCAGGACAGGTCGCTGATCGAGTCGTTCAGCCGATAGAGCGGCAGGCGCCGCCGGTGGGCCACCGCGAGCTCGACGAGAATCAGCAGGAAGAACAGCGGGATCGAGGCTTCGATGATGGCCATGGCGGGGAAAATAGCTACTTTGCAGCATGTCTGAGTCGATCACCCGCCGCACATTTCTGATCCGCGCGACCGCCCTTGCCGGCGTCGCGGCCACCGCGAGCGGTCGGGCCGCGGCGCGCCCACCCGCGACCCGGATCACGGTCTACAAGGACCCGAACTGCGGGTGCTGCGTGGCGTGGAACGATGCGATGCGAAAGGCGGGCTTCCAGATCGACGTCCGCGACACGGCGAATCTGGCATCGGTGAAGGGTTCGCTCGGCGTCCCGGATGCACTGGCCTCGTGCCACACGGGCGTGGCGGCCGGGTACCTGTTCGAAGGGCACGTGCCGCCGGACCTGGTGCAGAAGGTGCTGCGCGAACGCCCCGCACTGATCGGTCTGTTCGTGCCCGGCATGCCCGCCGGCTCACCCGGCATGGAGATGCCGAATCCCGAGCGCTATGACGTGATTGCTCTGGGCCGCGATCAACGGCGATCGGTGTACGCCACACGCATGGGTCGCGCCCAGCCCTGAATGGCGCGCGATCAGCGATAGAGCTGATCGACGCGAGCCTGTTCTGCAAACCGACGTGCGGATGTGCGCCACCTCTTGTGAACGGCCAGCATCTCGCGCACTGAATTGCGCTCGAGCGCAACGCGCAGCGCCGCGTCGCCGGCCAGCTGATCCATGAAGCGATTCCGCAGCACGAGATCGGTCGGGTGACGACGCTTGATGACTGAGAGCAGCACCATGCCGAGGCGAACCGGGTCGACGGAGTTGCGATCCGTGACGGTGATGCGGATCATCGGGATGGTGAGACCCGCGTGCTTCTGCCCCGCCGCAATCGTGCGTGTGACGGCGTCGAGCCGTACGCCAGTCATGGCGGAATTGGCGGACAGCTCCCGCGCGATGTCTGCGGCATCGGTGAGCCACGGCGCGCCAACGAGCTGGAATGGTGCATCGGTTCCGCGCCCCTCACTCATGTTCGTTCCCTCGACGAATACCGTGCCTGTGTACAAGAGCGCGGCGTCGAGCGTACGAAGATTGGGCGACGGAACGATCCACGGCAGACCGGTTTCGTCGTACCACATGGTGCGGCGCCACCCGAGCATCGGCACGATCGTGACCTTTGCCGATACTTGCCGCGTGCGGACGAGATGGCGGAGCAGTTCGCCGGCTGTCAGCCCGTACCGTAATGCGACGGGGTATTGTCCGACGAACGAGCGGAACGCCGTATCCAGTACCGCGCCCTGGACAACATCGCCGCGCACCGGCACCGGCCGATCGCAGACGATGAACGGTACGCCCGCCTTGCCGGCGGCTTCCGCGGACAACGCCATCGTCCAGGCGTAGGTGTAGGTCCGCGATCCGACGTCCTGTATGTCGTAGACCAGCACGTCGACCAGCCGCAGCATCTCCGGGGTCGGGACCTTGGTCGTGCCATAGAGCGAGAAGATCGGGACACCGGTTGCGCTGTCCACCGACGAGGCAACGGTCTCGCCCGCTTGTGCGAGGCCACGCAGACCGTGTTCCGGCCCGAAGAGCGCAACCAGACGCACGCCGGGCGCCGCAGCGAGGAGATCGATACCGCTGACCCCCGAGGCATCTCGACCCGTGTGGTTGGTAATCAGCCCGACGCGTTTGCCGGCCAGGAGGTGCAGCGAATCGCGCACCAGCACGGTGATGCCGGGCACGACTGGGCCAGGGCCCGGCTGTGCGGCAAGCTGCGTTGCGGCGCTGAGCAGCGCACCCACGACCACGCGATGTACGAGAGATGGCATCATGGGCGGACAGGGTGCGCAGGCCGTCACCGAGGCGCAAGGCCGCGGGTACGCGGCGGTCAGCAGGTTCGCGGCTCGTCTCTTGTCGCGGTCGGTACGAAGTCACGGCCGCGATGCGCATCGCCACGCGTGAATTCCGCGTCAGAGGTCACGTTTCTTCGCACCCGCGGCAAACGAGCCGCAATCCGGCCGGAGGCCATAAGCACCTTCCCCGGAAGGACTTAGCGGTCGCCCGGGGCCGCGGAACAGCGCCGCCGGTCACGGGAGCCTCCCGCCGCATCTCGTTCCGCCTATTGCACGATGCCGGTACACAGTTGAGAATCTTGCTCCAACCCAACCCACAAACTCCCATGTGGCCCCTCGACGAACTGAATGACGAGAGTACCGACGTGCGCCTGACCTTTGGTCGGCGCTACGGCTGGCACCTGCGGGAAGCGTCGGATGCGCTCTTTCCGGGCCGTGGTGACCATGGTCGGCTGGCCGCGCTCTGGGTGCAACAGATGCTGCACCGAGGGGAGCTGTACCAGGACTGCGATTCCGATCGCGTTCTGCTGCGCCTGACAATCGGGCCCTGGACGTTCGACTTCGACATTTATGCCGATCGAGCGGGTGGGACGCTTCCGGTTCGGGCCGGGATGCCTGACACGCTTTTCCGTGACTGTTTTCCGATCACGGCCAATGATTTTGCGCCAGAAGAGCTGACCGAACTGCGAACCGCTGTCGAAGCATCTGGCGCCGGTGTACTCGACGCGCTCTTTCCGCAGCTGGCTCGGCTTCAGCCGATGGACGACTAGCGGCCGGGCATCCCGCCGTTTCAGGGTGCCCGTTGGTGCTGCAGCGCCATGCGCGCAGTCGGCAGTCCGTCTTGCCTCTGCCGTCGGCTACGTGCCGACAATGCCAAGAGTGGCTTCGTCACGGGCGAGATATCTCGTGACGTAGTCGTGCACAGCTTCCTCCAGCGGCGTGAACTTGACCGGACACCCAGCGGCTGTCAGCTGCGTCATTGAGGCCTGGGTGAAGTACTGGTAGCGATCACGGATCGCCTCGGGCATCGGCACGTACGAGATCTTCGCTGGACGCTGCATTGCCTCGAAAACCGCGTTTGCGAGCGCGTTCCAGCTGCGGGCCTTGCCGGTGCCGAGATTGAACAGACCATGCACCTGCGGTGCCGCCACCAACCAGGCGATGACGGCTGCGGCGTCCTTGACGTAGACGAAGTCGCGCCGCTGTTCGCCATCCGCGAACTCCGGGCGGTGCGACTGGAACAGCTCGAGTGATCCGGACTGTTCAATCTGCCGATGCGCCTTGCAGACGACGCTCATCATGTCGCCCTTATGGTACTCATTGGGGCCGAAGACGTTGAAGAACTTGAGCCCGACGATGTGCTCGAGGAGCCCGGTGCGCTCGGCGTGCAGGTCGAAGAGGTGCTTCGAAAAGCCATACATGTTCAGCGGAACGAGCGATTCCAGCCTGGTGGGATCGTCATCGAAGCCGCCGGCGGCGTCACCGTAGGTGGCAGCACTGCTGGCGTAGATGAAGTTCGCGTGACGTTCCAGTGACCATTCGCACAACTCGCTGGTGTAGTGGGTGTTGTTGCGCAACAAATAGTCGGCATCGCGTTCCGTCGTCGCCGAGCAGGCGCCGAAGTGGATCACGGTGTCAGCCTGATAGGCACCGGAGTTGCGGCGCAGCGTGGCGAGGAAGTCGTCCTTGTGCAGCGCGTCGGTGATCCGCAGTCCGACGAGGTTCTTCCACTTGTCGCCGGAGCGCAACGCATCGACGACGAGGATGTCATCGTATCCGAGCTTGTTGAGCTGCCAGATGGTGGCGCTGCCGATGAAGCCGGCTCCACCGGTAACGATCAGGCGATGACGGGACACGAGGGGTTGGGCAGAGGAAACCTTCTGGTCGTGGAAGGAATCTAAGGCTCCGGTGTACACGCGCGGCAGACGATTTCGGGCGGCTCGGTCAGTGCCCTTCCCACTTACTGAGTCCGGCTCATGCCACGTCGTCTTTTCCGGCTGTATGCCGTGCTGCTTGCCCTGCTTACCCTCTGTCCGGGGCAACCGGTCGGCGGACAGACGGTGGTGCCAGGCGCCGCGACACCGGCCGCCGCGTCGCCGGCGAGCTCGGATGCGATCAAGGTGTATCTGGAGTGTCGCGGGGACACGAATCAGGGGTGCGCGACCGATTTTTTCGTGCTCGAGCTGCCGTATGTGACGTGGACGCGCGACCGTCTGTTCGCGGATGTGCAGCTGCTGGTGACCACGATCCAGACCGGAAGCGGGGCATTTCAATACACGGCGACGGCGCTGGGGCGCGGGCGGTTTGCCGGGCGGGCGGATACGTCGGTGGTGAACACCCTGCCGAACGAGGCGGAGGATGGGATCCGACGGAAACTGGCGCGCGGCTTCACGCTGCTGCTGGTGCCGTATGTGCGGACGACGTCGGCGGCGGAGCTGCTGCGGGTGGTGTACGACGCCCCGAAAGGCGCGGCGCAGGCGTCGCCACAGTCGGTGAAGGACAAGTGGAATTTCTTTGTGCTGCAACTCGAGTCGAACGGCTTCATGGAGACCGAGAGCCGCCAGACACGCGCGAACATGTTCAACGACTTCCGGATTCGACGGGTCACCGAGCAGAATGCGCTGCGTTTCGGTGTGTTCCAGAGTACCGGCTACAGCAAGTTCGAGATCAACGATTCCACGACGGTCTCGAACACCATCCGACAGGGCGTGTTCTTCGTCCGTGGCGTGAAGGCCCTCTCCTCACGCCTCTCGATCGGCGCGTTGACCAATATCGGCTACAGCGAATTCACCAACACGAAACTCGTCTGGCGGGCGGCGCCAGTCATCGAGTACAACATCTTCCCGTGGAAGCAAGCGACCAGCCAGCAGATTGCGATCTCATACGGCGTTGGCCCGCGATACTTTCGCTGGAAAGAAGCCACGATTTTCGGTCGCACGGCCGAGTGGCGCGCGCAGCAGGAACTGGTGGTGGGGACGGATCTGAGAAAGAGCTGGGGCAGCGTCAACATCACGACGCGATTCGCGAGCTTCGTGCCTGAGGTGAAGCGGTGGAACCTCAGCATGAATGGCAACACGAGCCTCAATCTGGTCAAGGGGCTGCAGTTCAACGTTGGCGGTGGGGCGTCACTGATCCGGGACCAAATCTTCCTGTCCGCGAGTGGTCAGACGCCGGAGCAGATTCTCACGCAACAGCGCGCGCTGGCAAGTAACTATCGCGTATTCGTCTTCACGGGGCTCTCGTACAGCTTCGGCTCGATCTACAACAGCGTGGTGAATCCGCGACTGGATTTCTTCAATCTTGGTGGAAACAACTGAGCCGGGCGGAATCACGCGGCATTCGGGCACGGTCGGTGGTCGTAGCCGTGGTCCGTGACCCTCTGGTCTCCGCAGATGTCGTCGCACGCGGTGACAGCCAGCCGAGGTGTCGAGGCCACGGTACGACGGTACGAACGATCTTCGCTCAGCTCCGCAGCAGCTCGGCCAGGTTGCGTACCCACTCCGCCTCGAGGTCCGCCATCCGCGCTCCCTTGCCCCGGTTCGGCGCCGACGTGAGCAGCCCCTGCGCGCTCGGATGCGGCAGCGCGTGGACGGTGAGGCCCGTGTCGAGCAGCGTCACCACGCTGGCCGCCACCTTGCCAAGGCAGCAGATCCGGTCCGCGCCACGCCCGACGGCGAGTGCAATGTCGCCGCGCAATCGCGTGAGATTCTCCGTGCTCTCCCGCTCGGCTTTCGTCGGCGCGCGAAACTTCCGGCCGTCATCCGTCGGGCAGCGATCGAATGCATTCGTCAGCAGCACCTGCGTCACGACCGGTCGCACGCCGGCCGTCAACAGGCGGGCGCCGTCCCACGGCACACTCGCTGGATCGCCCACCCACGAAACGACGCCGGCCGCCAGCATCGCGGCGTAGAGCGGCTTGCCGGCACGATCACCAAAGAACGGAATGCCGGATTGATCTGCGCCACGTGGCCCTGGCGCCTCGCCAATCAGCACGGCCCGAATCGGCGAGGTGGGATCGAGCGGCAACAGCGGTGGCACCGGCGCGCCAGAAATACGCCCCGGTACCGCCATCGTCACACGGTGCGGATCAGTCGCCAATCAAATCCCGTTTCGCTTCAGTGCCACGTCGCCATTCGTGGACCGCACGATGATCGATCGCCCACCCTGACCCAACGTGCCGCGCAGTGAGTTCCTCGCCACACG
>JANNVN010000415.1:0-1547 GCA_031414435.1 Gemmatimonadaceae bacterium | reverse complement strand
CAGTTGATCGGCTCGAAGTTGTCGGGGCTCGTCGTCGATGCCAATCAGATGGCGGCGACTGTCCCTGGTGGCGCAGTCAGCCATGACTGGACGAAGATCTGGTTTGTGCCAGCGATTGGAGCACTTGGGGTGCTGCTGATTTTTGCCGCGCTGTTCAAGGTGAAGGCAGCGCCAGCGGGCGTGGCGGTGCCCGCGTGATACTGGGCGGGCGACAGGAGGAGGCCAGCTCGGGCTTTCTGGCTCAACCTGTCGCGCGCACTGATGTGACGTTGTCGCTTTTCGGACGTCTTCCTACGCATGCGGAGTTACACCCGGCGGGGTCGCCCCGGAACGGGGCGCTTTTCGGGCGCCACGGAATCTCTTGGCTGTGCGTACGCTGCGGAGCGCCACGTTCGATGCAGTTCAGGAGACGGCACGGATGGGCGCGTACGTGAACAACGCAGTTCCGAGCCTGCTGCCGGCTGACCATGCCTTCGGGCGCACGTCGGCGCAGGCGCGCGCGCCATGTCTTGAGGATCGAGTCGGCATTCGTCGAGCAGCTGAGCCGCACGGCTGAGTCGCTCGGGTTCAGCACCAGCCAGGGCCTCTTCGCGATACTCGTGACACTCGTCTCGCGGTACTCGCGCGACGAGACGGTGACCCTCGATCTGACCCGTGGTTCTCTGCCGCTCGTCGCCGGCAACGACGAGGCGACCATCCCCGACGGGCCAGTGCGGCTGAGTATTGACGCGACTGGCGAACCAACGTTGGCTGAGATGCTGGCTCGGGTTCGCGCGGTCACAAGTCAGCCGACTACCGTTGCCACGGCGTCGCTGCCGCCCGAAGTCCTGGTTGATTTCGGCGATGTGCCAGACGCGGACATCACCGGTGAGTTCATCGTTTCGCAGGTGGCCGACGCGACTGGCCTCTGCCTCTCGATCGATGCGAATGCCCAGCGGTTTGCTCCCGAGACGCTGGAGCGCTTCTCCCTCGCGTTCGATCGCCTTCTCCGCGGCGTCGTCGGCCAGCCCTCGCAGCCCCTCACAAAGATCGCGCTCGTTGGAGACGGAGACCGCACGCTGTTGCTGGAGACCTGGAACGCGACGTCGGTGCCCCGGCACGAACCGCAGCTGATCCACCGGTTGTTCGAAGCGCAGGTCGACCGTACCCCGGACAACATCGCTACGGACTGCGATGGACACACGCTCACGTATCGCGCGCTGAATGCGCAGGCCAATGCCCTCGCGGCGCAGCTGGTCAAGCGAGGTGTGACGTCCAACATGGTCGTCGGTGTGTCGTTCGAACGGTCGCACGAACTCCTGATCACTATCCTGGCTGTGCTCAAGGCGGGCGGGGCGTTCCTGCCCCTCGATCCGGAAATGCCACGCGACCGCCTGCGCTTCATGCTCGAGGATACGGCGAGCATGTTGGTACTCGTGAGCGCATCACTCGCAGATCAGGCGGGTGAGATTGTTGCGGGTCTCCCCGCCGAGCTCTGGGTGATCGAGCCAGCCGCCTCCGACACCGATTTGGCCCGAGCGCCGAATCTCAGCGATCGTTGTGGCTCG
>JANNVN010000414.1:0-5144 GCA_031414435.1 Gemmatimonadaceae bacterium | reverse complement strand
GCTTCTTCACCGCCACGGCCAATGCGCCCAGCGCATTCCGCTTTACCACCGCGCCAGCGGAAGGCGCGAACATCGTCGCCGGAGCGAACATCCCGGTGAATGCTGAAGTGGTCGACAGGAACGGCGTGACGGTCACCAGCTTCACGGGTCCGGTCACGCTCACGCTGAACAAGAATGCCTTCGTCGGCGGCACGACGTCGTACGCGGTCAACGCGATCGGCGGTGTCGTCACGTTCCCGTCGGTCGCGATCACGAAGGCTGCCACCAGCTATCAGCTCACGTCGACGGCATCGTTCGGCGGCACGCCATTCAGCACGGCGGGTAGCACGTTCAATGTGATCCCGGCGTCGGCTGCGACACTGACGATCGTGCAGGGCGACAATCAGACGGCACTGGCCGGCACGGCACTGCCGATCAATCCGACGGTGCTCGCCCTGGACGCATTCGCCAACGCCATCCCGAACGCGACGATCGGCTGGTCAGCCGGCGGCAGCAGCGGCGGATCGGTCAATCCGGCGAGTTCGAACACCGATGCAGTCACCGGCCGGGCGTCCACCGTCTGGACCGTTGGGTCGGGAGCGAACGAATTGCGTGCGTCGCTGGGGACACTCGTCGCGCTCTTCAGGGCGACAGGGACGACGCCGACGCTGACCGTGCTCAACCAGTGCCTCACCGGAGGGTCCGGTGACACGTTCTCGAACAGCCTCGTGGCAACACCCACGGCGTTCTTCATCCCCGATCCGGGGAACGGCAAGACGATTCGTGAGATCACCCTCTTCGTGTCCTCGGCAGGCCAGGCCAACCAGCCGACCGAGTACATGCTGGGATTGACCATCCAGCGCGCAACGTTCAACGCAGCTTTGTCACTACCGGACACTTTGCGGGCAAAGGTCTTCCTGCGCGGTAACAACAGCGAGGCGAAGGCGGTGACATTCGTCCTTCCCACGCCGATCGTCGGCGCCAACGGCCAGAGCGCACGCAGCGTCATGCTCGACCTGGTCGCGATCACGAACCCGGATGGCGTGAAGCTGAACTTCAACACCGGTGTCTGCAGCCCGAACAGCACCAAGTGCAACCCGCCCAACCTCTGCAAGGCGACGCAGGTCAGCAGCCCGACGCCGTTCCCTGTGGGAACGTTCTACCGGCAGAGCGTGGCGATCACGGTGAAGGGCAACTGATCACCGGTCGCAGGATCTGAGTGATGCATGACGACGAAGGGCCGGCAGCGGATGCCGGCCCTTCGTCGTCATGCGCCGTGACGCGTGCGAGGATGGGGACGCGCGAGGATGGGGACGGAGACGGCTGGCGGCTGACAGGCGGGGAAACGGAGAGTGGCCAGTAGCGTGAACAGTCATTTCGGGCAGGCGTGTTGATCGCAGATTCCTGGCTGGCCGCAAAAGGACATTCAGAATTCCGGTGACATTGCCGCGGTGTTCGGCTTGCGATTGCGGCTCCGCCGATGATTGCTGCAAAACGAGCGTCAATTCCACGTTCCGAGGTGTGTGCTCGTCGCACCGTATCTGGTTGGTTTTGTGCGCAGCGAGGCTGGCTCGGAACACAGCGCCGCCACCCGTTCGACAGTCGGCGGGTCCGCTGGACGCGAGTATTCACCACGACGACCGCCGCATTACAAGCGCCTCGGCTTTCATCGTCGACGGGCGATGGCCGGAGTTCGCTCGGCCGTGGCGAAGTGGTATCACGCGGGGATGGGCACACCGCGGTCTTTCGATGTCGACGGCATGAATCGGGTGCGCGAGTGTGTAACGCTGTATCGCAGCGTACGCGTCATGGCGACACGACCGACTCTGCTCACGGTGTTGCATGACCGCATCGTAGCGAAACACTACAGTGCCCGAACCGAGGAGGCGTACCGGCACTGGGTGCGTCGATTCGTGCGGCATTTCCAGATGCGCCATCCACGGGACCTCGGGCCCGGCGACGTGCAGGCTTTCCTCACGCATCTGGCCCGTGACGCCGGGGTCAGTGCGAGCACACAGAATCAGGCGTTGGCGGCGCTGCTCTTTCTGTATCGGGAGGTATTGCGCCTGCCAATGTCGGCGTCGATCGGGCACATGCATGCCAAGCGTCCGCGACGATTGCCGAATGTCCTGTCGCATACCGACGTTATGCGTGTGCTGGCAAAAATGGACGGTGTGCCAAGGTTGATGGCCTCGTTGCTCTTCGGCAGTGGGCTGCGACTGCTGGAGTGCTGCCACCTGCGGGTCAAGGATCTGGACTTCGCGCGACGCGAGTTGCGGGTGCGCGGCGGCAAGGGGCAGAAGGATCGCGTGACCATGTTGCCGGCCGGCCTGCTGCCACCGTTGCGTGCCCATCTGGATGCGATGCGGCTGAGGCACGAAGCCGATCTGGCGGCGGGCGCAGGCGCAGTGGAGCTGCCTGGCGCGCTGCGTGCGAAACTGGGCACATCGGCCGCCCGGAGCTGGGCGTGGCAGTGGGTGTTTCCCGGGAGTTCGACGCACGTATCGCACGAGTACCAGGAGCGTCGGCGGCATCATGTGGACCCCACGGTCCTTCAGCGCGCGGTGAAGGTGGCGGCGTGTTTGGCGCGGGTCGACCAGCGTGTGAGTTGTCACACGCTCCGGCACTCATTTGCCACACACCTGCTCGAATCCGGGTATGACATTCGCACGGTGCAGGAGCTGCTCGGCCATTCCGATGTCCGGACGACGATGTTGTACACGCATGTGCTCAATCGCGGCGGGTTTGGTGTGCGCAGCCCGCTGGATGCACCGACAGTGCCTGTCGGGGCCGGGCTTGATGGCGGCGGTGGCTAGCGGCGGAGCGGGAGGGGCGTCGCCTGGGGGCGGCGGCGCGGTGCCAAGGGGGGCGACGACGGCGCGGTGCCGAAGGGGACCGCGACACGGTGTCGGGTAAGACGTGGGGCGGCGGAACGGCGGCGGGTGAGACGTTGGGCGGCGGAGCTCCCGGGGGCGCGCGGCGGTTCGGGCGCCCGCTCCTCGGCAGAAGAGGCCGGTCGCGCGCATTGGGTAACTGGGGAGTGGCGTGACGGGCGTGGTAGGACCATCGCAGCGCGGAGTCGGCAGAGTTCAGCTGCGGGGACTGCCCTACTGTGCCGTACGTTGGCGGACCGTACCTCGGCGGAGCGTACGTTGGCGGAGCGTTAGACCGGGCAGTCGATCACACGGAATCACCAGCCCGACAATTCGTGTCGAAGGCGTGCTATACTGCCAGCCGAGCACCCGTGGGGTATGTCGGCGCTGGAGACAGGCTGCGGCAGTTGCTTGGGTTGCGGAATGCCGCTATCCGCGAGACGTTCAATTGAAGCTCGCGTTCTGCGGCGGGGGGTGTGATAGGCTGGGCAGTCCAATACTCGTTAGGAAGCAACACAAGCATTGGAGCGCAGCATGAGTCGTCAGCATGGCCTTTCGGTTACCCTAGGCGGTGCGCTACTTGTCGCCGGTCTTGCCGCGTGTACGAGCGAGCCCGCCGTACCCGAAACGACAGAGCTCCGCGTCACGCTTCTGCGCGATTCGACGTATGCGCTGCCCACACCGTATGCCTACCTTCTGCGTGTCAAGAACGTTTCTACGCGCGCCCTGGCACTGGTCGGCTGTGGGCTGATCCCGACGTACACTATCCAAGAGCAAACTGGACCGGCATGGTCATCCGGCGATCAGCTGTACTGCGACCTGACGGGATTTCGTGATTTTGGCCTTGGGACGCCATTCAAGCTCCTACCAAATGATTCCGTGACCGCGCAGGTATTTTTTTCGCGCGCTGGCACGTTCCGAGTGACACTGCCAGTCCGTGTGAGCCTCGATTCACGTGCGGCGGCGACTGTGGCCTCGCCCGCGATCGTGTTGCGGTAGATCGCTGGCTCTGCGCATGTTGCTTCCTAACCCGGGTTGCTGCTGCCACGGCGACCGGGGCATTGTGAGCAGGATGACCTTTGGTGCGGTCGCCGTGCAGCAGAACCCAGTTTCGTTAGCGGGTCCTGCTGGGACGTGTGAGCGCTTTGCTCCGTGCGCGATTCGCATTCCGGGATGTGTTGGTGGGGCGCGAGCGCGGCGTCGGTGCGCGGGGACGCGGCCGCGAGCATCAGCGGTGCGGGAAGTCGTGCAGCGCGCGACGAGCGTCGGCGTGTCGTGGAGGATCACAGCTCCGGGCCGCGCGGCCGGTCGTGGCACCGGACGCGGCAGGTCGGTGTGGCTTATTCGCGCGGCGCGGCGGGATGCCACCTGCGTGGCGCGCCCGGTCGCCCGCTAACACCGGTTGCTACGGTCACGGCGACCCAGCATTATGGAGCAGAAGCACCTTTTGTGCGGTCGCCGTGCCGCAGAACCTGGACTCGTTAGGCGCCAACTCGCATTCTGGGACGTGAGCATGCGCTTCGTTGTCGTCGGCACCGCTGGAGCCGGCAAGTCGACGTTCGCCCGGGCCCTGGCGACGGCAGCCGGCTGTCCGCATGTCGAGCTTGACACCCTCTATTGGGGGCCCGGATGGGCCGCGACGTCCGCGGACGCATTCGCCCAGGCGGTTCGCGCGGTTACGGCAGGGGAGTGTTGGGTTGCCGACGGCAACTACTCCGTGGTCCGCGAGCTCTTGTGGTCGCGTGCCACGCACATCGTGTGGCTCAACTTCGCTCGCTCGACCGTGATGTCGCGCGTGCTGGCGCGCACGATACGTCGTCTGCTCCTCCGGACGCCGATTTGTAACGGCAATCGCGAATCGTTTCGGATGGCGTTCCTGTCGCGGGACTCGATTCTCCTTTACGCGTTCACCACGTTTACACGCAATCGCCACAAGTTCGCTGCCCTGCGGGACGAGCCGACGTATGGCCACTTGCAGTGGGTCGAGCTCACAGAGTCGTCAGGGGCAATGGAGTACGTGCGGGCGCAGGGCGACGTCGCCACGGTGCCACCGGCGGTGGTGGGCGCCTAACCCGGGTTGCTGCTGACGCGGCGACCGGGGTATAGTGATCAGGCGCGCCTTTGGTGCGGTCGCCGCGCAGCAGAACCCATTTTCGTTAGCGGGTCCTGCTGGGACGTGTGAGCGCTTTGCTCCGTGCGCGATTGGCATTCCGTGACGTGTTGGTGGGGCGCGAGCCCGGCGTCGGTGCGCGGGGACGCGGCCGCGAGCATCAGCGGTGCGGGAAGTCGTGC
>JANNVN010000413.1:0-6661 GCA_031414435.1 Gemmatimonadaceae bacterium | reverse complement strand
CGAGAATGGCGCTGATACCCGGCATCAGGAGTGGCTTCAGCCGGGTGACGGTACGACGACTCATGGAATCCTCCGCAGCGGCGCGGGTGGGCGTTCGGATCCAGTTATCCGGTATGGCCCTGATTCACATTGCGCCCAATCTGGAGTTTGCGGAAGACCCCTGGTCTGTCACAAACGAACGCGGGCGCCTCCAGAGGAAGCGCCCGCGTATTCCACACAACACCGGCTCCGTCAGGTCGGCCAGCTCAGTCGCGACGCCCCTGCAGCCGTGCGAGCAGGCGCAGCAGTTCGAGATACAGCCAGACCAGAGTGACCATCAGACCGAAGGCACCGTACCACTCCATCTTCTTCGGCGCGCCCATGCGCACCGCCTCATCGATGTCGTCGAAGTTCAGGACCAGGTTCATCGCGGCAACGCCGGCAATCACGAGGTTGATGCCGATGGCAATCGGGCTCGACGACATGGTGTAGCCGAGGCTCACATTGAACAGCGACAGCACGATGTTCACCAGATAGAACACCGCGATACCAATCGTGGCGCCGACGACCATCCGCCGGAACCCTTCCGTCGCCCTGAGGATGTTCATCCGGTACAGCGTGAAAACACCAAGCGCGACGGCGAAGGTGAGCAGGACGGCCTGCTGTGGAATGCCAGCGTACTTGATGCTGTACAGGGCCGAGAGCGCGCCAAGGAACAGCCCTTCGAGCACGGCGTAGATCGGGGCCGTGATCGGGGCGGTGTTCGGCTTGAACGAGACGATCATTGCCACGATGAAGCCGCCCAGTCCGCCAACGAGCAGGGAGGGCATGACGATGCCGGTGTTTCCAGCCACCACCTGCGACCAGGTGAAGGAGGCGGAAAACGCGCAGAGGGCCAGCAGCACGATTGACTTGCCGGCCGTACCGGCCCGCGTCATCACCTCGCCGCGGGCGCTGGTCGAAAGGGTATCGCGGGCCGCCTCGGCGAGGCGGGAGAGAACAGGGTTGGTTGCCTTGATTGTGAATCAGACTCCAGTGAGAAGTACGTGGGGCCACGCCCCATTTCTGATATACCCCGGGACAGGCGAACGGATCGGCGCCAGGCTGAAACGCAGCCCCAAACCTCCGGGGGGCTCATTCGGTCTCCACCACCCGATACCAGAGGTCGGCATGGTCGCCGTGGGTCAACCGCTTGTAGGCCGGCACACCGCCAGCCCGGTACAGGAAGTGGGCATACCATCCATTGCCGTCGGCAAAGGGCCGATGGGGAACCTCGAGTCGGGCGAGCTCATCCTCAATAGGACGGCTGCAGCGCTCCAAGGTGACATCGATGATCTCGGTCATACCATAAGGGTACGCCAAACGACGCCGTAGGAGTAGCGTCGGCCGAGCTGACCCTCCATCATGCTTGCCATGACCTATCGTCGCGCGATTGCCCTCGTCAGCCTGATCAGCTGTATGGTTGCCCTGTATCTCGCCCTCTGGAAGATGGGCTATATGGGGACGCTGGCATGCACCGGAAGCGGCAACGGCTGCGAGTATGTGCAAGGCAGCCGGTATGGGTGGTTCCTCGGCGTGGATGTTGCACTCATCGGAACGGTCGGATATGCGCTGATCGTACTGGTTGCGCTGGCCGGCACGAGCGAGGCGCTGGAAGACGCGGCGTGGCCGACGCGGGTGCTGATGGTGTTGATTTATGGCGCAGTGCTGTTCACGCTGCGGCTGAAGTATGCGGAGTTCATTCTCCTGAAGTCGTTCTGTCCGTGGTGCGCGGTCTCGGCGGTCGCGGTCACGATTGATGCCATTCTGATCACGCTCGACTGGCGCCGGGTTCGTTCTGCTGCTGCGCCACCCGCACTTATCCACGAACCGACATGACCGACTGTCCCACCCGTCCACTTCGTTGCACGCTGGGTATCGCGCTCGCACTGACAGCGAGCACGAGCACACTTGGTGCGCAGAAGGATCTCGCCGATACGTCAGTTCTTCCGCCAGTTGCGGGTATCAGCATTCAGGGCGGCCAGATCGGTCTTGGCAGCGCAGCGTTCAACACGGAGCTCGCACGTCAGGGCCGCGGCCAGCTGAAGAAGAGCGCCATCACACTTGGCGTTGAAAGCTGGGTTCGGTGGAACCGGGTGATGTTGCTGGCTGGCAGTCACACCTATGTCCCGGTGCGAGCTGCGGCGACGAACTTCACGACCGAAACCGATGGCGCGTACGGTACGCTCGATCTCGGCATTCCGGTGGTCATCGCCCGAAAGACGCTGGTGTATCCCATGGTTGGCGTTGGGCTGAGCAACACAAACGTGACGCTCCGGCGAAACGGTCCGGTCGACTTCAACACCGGTTTTCGTGATATCCCATCCACCGGTGGTCGGAACATCGACATCACGGCGCGGAGCTATCAGGGCCATGTGGGAGTCGGCATCGATCGGATTTTTCAGCCAACCTGGCCCGGGCTGTTGCTGAGCCTCGGTCTGCGCGCCGGCTACATGACGCGACTCGGAGACACGAAGTGGCGCTCGGGTCCAGAGGATGTGACCGGTGCGCCGGAACTCGGGCTCAAGGGTGCGTACGTCCGTCTGACACTTGGCGGTGTCCTTGGCAAGCGGCGTTATGCCGCAGTTCCGATCATCGGCTCGCTGCTTCCATACATCGGGCGCTGATTTCGCTGCTGCTGGGAAGGATTCGAAGTTCGACCCGCACTGCGCCTGATGGCGCGCGTGGGCGGCGTGGCGAACACCGGAACCGCGGGTATCGCAAGAGGCTTCAACGTGGTCAGTCGGGTACTCCGACCACCGATCGCATCGCGAACGTTGTCCAGACCTCCTGTCCACTCTGAGCGCCCCTGTACACCCTGTGTGCCGGGGCGCTGTGCTTCCGGCCTGTTCACTGAGACATTGGGCACGTGACCGACTCCATCATTCTTCTGCTGACGTTCATTCTTGGTGCGGCACTCGGCGCCGTGCTGGCGTGGTGGGCGGTGAAACGCGTCGCGGCGGCTGAACAGGCGGGGCTGAGGGCGACCAGTGCGGCCCAGCTGGCCGCCCTCGGCGATGCACAACAGACGATGCGTGCGACCTTCGAGACGATCGCCGCCGACGCACTGCGTCACTCTCAGGACGCGTTTCTCACGTCCACCCGGGCGGAACTGACGACGTTGCAGGCCGACGGCGCCGCCCACGCCGAACAGCGGGAGCAGACGATCGCCACACTGCTGCAGCCGGTGCGCGAGCTGCTGTCGTCCTACGACACACGGCTGACACAGCTCGATCGCGACCGCACCGAAGCGCTGGGACAAGTCGCGGAGCGCCTGCTGCAAGTCCACTCGGTGAGCGATCGGCTCGGGCGCGAGACCCGTGACCTGGTGCAGGCGCTCCGCGCTCCCTCGTCACGCGGACGATGGGGTGAGCTGCAGTTGCAGCGCGTCGTCGAGTTGGCGGGGATGCTCGAGTATTGCGATTTCGAGACGCAACTGACCATGCAGACATCCGATGGAGTGCAGCGACCGGACATGGTGGTGCGGCTGCCCGGCGGCTCGTCGATCGTCGTCGACGCGAAAGCGCCGCTGGAAGGGTTCCTGGCTGCGATGGATGCCACCGATGAACCGATGCGCCTGAGCGCGCTCGACCGTCACGCGAAACAACTCCGTGCGCACATCAATGCGCTCAGTGATCGCAACTACTGGCGCCAGTTCGCGCATGCCCCGGAATTCGTTGTCCTGTTTCTTCCTGGCGAAGCGTTTCACGCTGCGGCACTGGAGCGCGATCCGTCACTGCTGGAGGCCGGCGTGGCCCAGCGGGTGCTGATTGCATCGCCCACCACGCTCATCGCACTGCTTCGTGCCGCCGCCTACGGCTGGCGGCAGGAACGTGTGGCGGAGAGTGCGGCGCAGGTCAGTGCGCTCGGGCGTGAACTGTCCTAGCGATTGGCGGTGTTCACTTCGCATCTGGCCGACGTCGGGAGCTCACTCGATCAGGCCGTGACGCGGTACAATCGCGCAGTTGGCAGCTTCGATTCGCGCGTGCTCGTGGCGGCGCGCCGCTTTACTGACCTCGGTGCTGGTGCTGCGAACGCGGACGCACTCGATACGCCGGCAACTGTCGAGCGACTGCCACGAAGCCCGTCGCTGCCATCGGCGTGACGGGTGAGTCTCGGGGCGTGCGGAATTGCTGAACTACTGAACTGCGGAACTGCGGAACTGCAGAACTGCAGAACTGCAGAACTGCTCGACGCAAAGGCGCAAAGTCGCGAAGCCGCAAAGAGTTCTGGGGATGCGACGACGTTCGGACGCAACGTTTTGAAGCCGAGGCAGCACGTTGTTGACCAGCCCGTTTGTATCGAAACGTGCAAAAATGAACGAGATGAAGCGCAGAGGCTTTTGACTGACCGATCGGCGGGAGTGGTGGTTGCGTTCGGCTGAGCCAATGACAGCACTCCGCTTCAGGCGGACGCGCGCGCGATTCGTCCATGTGCACGCGGTGTGCGTGGGGTAGAGCGCTTTTGCGGCTTTGCGCCTTTGCGTAATGCAGTTGCGGTTGCTGTTGCTGTGCGCCGTCACTGCCTGACGGGGCAACACACTGCCACGCCGCTGTGACTCCGCGTCACGCAGCTGCTTTTGCTGACGCGCACTCATCGGGAAACTGTCAGGCTGTTGCACCCGGCATCGGCGCTGACTCGTCGTAAACGAGTGCATCGCGAAAATCTGCAGCCGCGCGACGGAGCTGGACCAACTCCTGCTCGGGAATTCGATCGAGGTTGCGGATCATCATCGCCATGCGCGGATGATTGGCGAAACGCTCCCTGTGTCGGGCCATGAAATCCCAGTACAACAGGTTGAAGGGACAGGCGTTGCTTCCACTTTTCGCTTTCACATCGTACCGGCAGCTGCTGCAGTAGTTGCTCATCCGATTGATGTAGGCGCCGCTGGCGACATATGGCTTTGACGCCATCACACCGCCGTCGCCCCAGGTGGCCATGCCGATCACATTCGGCAAGGTGACCCATTCGTAGGCATCAGTGAACGCTGCCCAGAACCAGCGATTGAGGGCTGCCGGTGTCACGCCGAGCAGTGTCGCGAAGTTGGCCTGTACCATCAGGCGCGGAATGTGGTGTACTCGACCACTATCACGCACCGAGCGAATCGTATCCGACAGGCAACGCATTTCGCAGGCGGCACCGGCGGGCTCGCCCGCGTAGCCCGCCTCGCCGTCGGGGGCCCAGAACCACATCGGCAGCGGGAGGTGGGCGTCGAGTGCATTGGCCGTGCGAAGGCCCGGCATCAGGTGCCAGTAGATGCCGCGCACGTACTCCCGCCAGCCAAGAATCTGACGGATGAACCCTTCAGCACTCGGCAGATCGACGTGTCCGTCACGATACGCGCGCTCAGCCCGTTCGATGACCTCCCTCGGATGCAGCAGGCCAACGTTGATCACTGATGCCAGGGTGGAGTGCAGGAGATCGGTGTGCCCGTGCTGCATTGCGTCTTCGTAGGGTCCGAATTCCGGCAGCCGCTCGGTGATGAAGCGCTCGAGCAGCACTTTTGCCTCTGGCCGCGTCACCGGAAGTGCGAAACCATCAGCGGACCCCCAGCGATCCTTCCACCCATTCACACGTTGCATGATGGCGCGGGTGGTATCGTCGGGGGTGAAGGTCATCGGCGCCGGCACCGCCTTCTTCTTCGGCCACGGCTGGCGATTCTCCGCATCGAAGTTCCAGGCACCGCCAGCCGGTGTTCCATCCGGCTCGATCAGGATCCGATGCTTCCGGCGCATCTCGCGATAGAAAAACTCCATGCGGAGTTCCTTCTTGCCCTTCGACCACTTGTCGAAGTCTTCGCGGGTGGCGAGGAATCCGCGATCGGCGCGGAGTTCGAGCGCGATGCCATGGCTTTCCAATACCGTAGCGGTTCGTTGCAGCGAGGTCACCATCTCCCACTCGCGACCCTCCGTCGCAACAACCCGATCGGCGCCGTGCTCGAGGGCCGCCGCAGTCAGTCCCTCCTCGTACGACGCCGCGCGGCGATAGTCGACGCGATAGCCCGCCGCCAGCAGCGCGTCGGCGAAGTGGCGCATCGCCGAGATGATCAGGGTGAGTTTCTGGCGGTGCCACGGGAGTGCCGCACCCTTCTCGACGGACTCGATGAAGCACGCCACGACGGCGGAGTCGGCGGTCTTCGGCAACTGCGCCACGGCCCGTGAGCATTCCCACGGAGCGACAAACACGAGCGTTGGTCGGCTCGAGACTGGGTTTGACGATGAATTCACACGTGATCAACAGCGTGGGGATCGCGGTCGTTTCCGCGCGGAGCGGGGCGGAGCGGGGTGGAGCGGGGTGGAGCGGGTCAATTGATCAGCCGGTCCGTCGATCTGTCGGTCCGTTGCTCACCCGTTACTGCACTCTGAGAGTCCCGAGTTCTGAGAGTCCCGAGTTCTGAGAGTCCCGAGTTCTGACGGTCCCGAGTTCTGCCGGTCCCGAGTTCTGACGGTGCCGAGTTCTGACGGTCCCGAGTTCTGACGGTCCCATGTTCTGACGGTCCCGAGTTCTGACGGTCCCGAGTTCTGACGGTCCCGAGTTCTGACGGTCCCGAGTTCTGATGGTCCCGAGTTCTGACGGTCCCGAGTTCTGACGGTCCCGAGTTCTGACGGTCCCAAGCTCTGACGGTCCCGAGTTCTGACGGTCC
>JANNVN010000412.1:0-21558 GCA_031414435.1 Gemmatimonadaceae bacterium | reverse complement strand
GGCGGCGAGGCGCTCAGTGACGGCAATGAGGCGACCGCGCCGACGACCGCGCGCGTCTGGGCCGAGCATAGCGTGTGGCCGCAGGACCCGCAGTTCCCGCGTGTGCTGGCCGGTGGCGTGACCACAATTCAGGTGCTGCCCGGATCAGCGAATCTGGTCGGCGGGCGCAGCGTGGTGCTCAAGATCGTGCCGAGCGTGAGCGTGCAGGGGATGAAGTTCCCCGGAGCGAAGTACGGGCTGAAGATGGCCTGTGGTGAGAATCCGAAACGTGTCTACGCCAGTCGCGGGCCGTCGACCCGGATGGGCAATGTTGCCGGGTATCGGGCGGCGTGGATCGCGGCCGAGTCGTACCGGCGGCGCTGGGACAAGTGGCTCGCCGACAAGCAGGGCGATCCGCCGCAGCGGGATCTGGAACAGGAGACGATGTCCGAGGTTCTTCGCGGAAACATCCTGGTGCACAATCATTGCTACCGTGCCGATGAGATGTTGCAGATGATCGACATTGCACGCGAGTTCGGTTACAGAATCCGTTCGTTCCATCATGGCGTCGAAGCGTACAAGCTCGCGGACGTCATGGCGCGGGACAGCATCTCCGGATCGTTGTGGAGTGACTGGGGCGGATTCAAGATGGAAGCACTCGACGGAATCCGCGCGAACCTCGCGCTGGTGCACAATGCCGGCGCGCGTGCGATCGTCCACAGTGACGATCCGAGCGGTGCACAGCGGCTGAATCAGGACGCCGCCAAGGCGCGAGCCGCGGGCGCAGTTGTCGGTATCAACATCCCCGATGCCACACTCATTCAGTGGGTGACCTTGAATGCGGCGTGGGCGCTCGACCTGCACGATCGCCTCGGCTCGCTCGAAGCGGGAAAGAACGCCGACGTCGTGCTGTGGAATGCGAACCCGTTCAGCGTCTACGCACGAGCGGACCGCGTCTGGATCGACGGCTCGCTGCGCTTCGACCGCATGGATCCGAAACAACTCTGGCGGACTGACTTCGAACTCGGTTTCGTCCCTGCGCCGTCCACCGTGCCTGGAGGGCGCCGCTGATGCGCACACTTCCTGCTGTTGCAGCGGCCATGCTCGCTGCCGTCGCCTCCGCATCCTTGTCGGCACAGTCCTCGGTCGCGATCACGGGTGCGACCATCTATCCGGTCAGCGGCCCGAAGATCACGAACGCGACCATCGTCTTCACGAATGGTGTCATTACCGCCATCGGCAGCAGCGTTGCGATTCCAGCCGATGCCCGACGTATCGATGGCACGGGCAAATGGGTCACGCCCGGGCTCGTGGCCACCGCGACCTCGCTTGGTGTCGTGGAAGTCGGCGCAGTGAGCGATACCCGTGACGGGCGCGCCCGTGGAAAGGACAACATCGCGTCGTCGTTTCGCGTCTGGGACAGCTTCAATCCGCGGTCGGTGAGTCTGCCGGTGGCCCGACAGGATGGCGGCATCACCACTGTTGGCGTGATGCCATCGGGTGGAATGGTCTCGGGGCTGGGTGCGGCCTACGACCTGCTGGAGGGGGCGAGCGCCGTTGGCATGCTGCGCAAAGCACCGGTGGCAATGGTCGCCACCCTCGACAATGCGGCCGCGGCAGGCTCCGGCTCGAGAGCCGAAGCGTTGGCGCGGCTCCGGGTTCTGCTCAGCGACGCTCGTGAGTTCAACCTTGGTCGCCTGCGCTACGACGCCGGCAACATGCGCGATCTCAGCGCCGGGCGCGCCGATCTCGACGCAATGCAGCTGGTGCTGAAGGGGACGATCCCCCTCGTCATCTCGGCTGACCGCGCCAGTGAAGTCCTCAACGCCATTGCGATCGGGCGCGAGTTTGGTATCCGTATCGTGATCAACAGCGGCGCTGAAGCGTGGAGCGTGGCCGGCGAACTCGCCGCTGCAAAAGTGCCAGTTCTCACGGGTGCCATGAACAACATTCCCGAGTCGTTCGGCGCGCTCGGCCAACGGCAGGAGAACCTTGCGCTGCTTCGCGCGGCCGGCGTCCAGGTGGCGATTGTCGGCAATGGGGCGGGAGGAGAGGACGGATTCAACGTGCGCAACCTCCGCTATGAGGCCGGCAACGCCGTCGCATATGGCATGTCGTGGGATGATGCGCTGCGTTCAATCACACTGGCCCCGGCAGAGATCCTCGGACTCAGCGACCGGATCGGCTCGTTGTCCGTGGGCAAGACCGCGAACGTCGTCATCTGGAGCGGTGACCCGTTCGAGTACGCATCCCAACCGGAGCATGTCTTCGTTGCCGGCACCGAAACGAAGGTGCTCACACGTCAGGAGCAGCTGACGCAGCGCTATCGCCAGATCCCGGTGAAGTACTGATCTGACGGGACGGTGTTGGGCCTTCGCGCGCCAGGGCCAATTTCTCGAGCCCGCGTTGCGGGGGCCGTGTGATGCACCCTACAAGACGAGGGATCAGCGGCAACGCTGATCCCTCGTTTCGTGTAGCAGCCCGGCAGTCCGCGCTCTCAGCGCAGCACGGCGATGTCGAGGCCGACGTACCAGTTGCGGAGCGGCGACGGCTCGAGCACGCGCCCGAAGGCTCCGTTCACGGTGACCGCACCGACGTACGCTGTGTTCTGTGCATTGAGCACCCCGACGAAGGGCTCGAGTCGATATCCGTTCCAACTGCGCGTCCACGCCACACGCAGGTTGGTGACCCCGGTGCCCCACCCCGGCACCCGGATCGTGTTCAGATCATCCGCGAAGAGCGCACCGGTCCACGTCTGATCGGCATCCATCGTGAGGCCATGGAACGCCGCGGAGCGAACACCGACACGCAACTGCTGCGGTGGCACGCCGGGCAGCTGTTTGCCATCGAGCGTATCGACCCGTGTGCCGGTGGTCTGTCGGTAGTCGTCGAATTTGAGATCAGACCAAGTGTATGCAAGGTTGATCGACGCGAACGTCGCGACGCGGAGACTGCCTCCCGCTTCGATACCGATGTTGTTCGTCCGTCCGGCATTCTCGAAGAATGCCGTTCCGTCGACGACGCGCGACTGCACAATCGCATTGCGGACCGCGGCCCGATACGCGGCGACGTTCCACGATGCGAGCGTCGAGACGGCACCACGAGCGCCAATTTCAGCACTCACGGTCCGCTGGGGACCGAGATTCGGGTTGAATCCGCCCTGCCGATCCGGTCGGACTTGCAACTCGGTGGTGGTGGGCGTCTCGAAGCTCGTTGACAGATTGGCATACGGAGCGAAGACACTCCACCCAGTGATCGTCAGTCCGGCATGACCGCTGACGGCGGACAACGGCCGTGCACCGCTGTTGTCACCACCATTGGCGCCGCCATCGCCGCGGAAATCATCCCGAACCGAGAATCGGAGGCGATCGTAGCGTGAACCCGCGCTGAGCAGGATCCGCGGAGTCGGTGTCCACTGCGCCTGAATGAACGGCGCCAGACTGGTGACCGTCTCGAATTGACTGAGAATGATCGTATCGGTTGCGGCGGTGGCACGGCCGCCGGTGGACCGCCGGTTGATCCGGGTGTCGCGCATCTGCTGGATGTCGAGGCCAGCAGCGAGTGTTGGTGCGGCCGGCGACTCGCCCAGATTGTATCGCGCACTCAGTCGCGTGCCGGCGAACAGTCGATCGAGGGTAGCATAGATTCCGCTGGTCGGCGTCACGGTGCCTGGCGGCGCGGTCGAAAGCGCATTGCGTACCGCGCGCGAACTGACCCAGGTGGTGGCCACGAACTCCGCGCGTTGAGCAGCGGAGCCGTGGTGATAGGCCACGCTCAGCTGATCCTGTTTCACCCGACGGTCAGAGCCGCGCCGAATGTTGGCGGCGCTGGCGGAGTCGCGACGGATCGCATACTCCGCAAACGTCAGCGCGCCCGGATTGAAAGCGTTCGGTACTTCGGCCACCTGAGCGCGGATTTCAACCCGACGATCTGCGCCGAGGGAATAGTCGACGGCCGCGTTCAGCTGCCGCGATTCGGCCTCGCTGCGTTGCCGGAAGCCGTCGGTGGTCAACCGCGACAGCGACAGCGCGGCGATGGCGTTTCCTGAGCGCCCGACGGTGCGCAATTGCACCTTTCGCTGGCCGTACGATCCCGCAAGGATTCGCGCGGACTGTGAGAATGGTGTCGGTGCCCGCAGATCATTGGAAAATGAGAGGACGCCTGCCGAGCCGTTGCCATACAGAGACGCGGTGCTGCCGCGCAGCACTTCGACCCGGTCGATGTTGCCAAGTTCGACATTCGTGAGCTGTGTCTGCCCATCCGGCAGCGTCTGCGGTACACCGTCGAGAAACACCTTCACACCCCGCAGTCCGAAGTTTGCGCGCGAACCTGCGCCACGGATGGCGATGCGCGAATCCGTCGCGAAGTTGTAGCGGCTGGCGACGAAGACACCTGGAACCGAACCAAGCGCCTCGTCGAGATTGACAGTGGGCTGCGCGCGTCGAAGCTCACGGACCCCGACAACGCCAACTGCCCACGGCACGCGCTCGAGGGATCGCTGATCGGCCATGACACGCACGCTGACGGTTGGCAGCGGTTGGATACGCATTGAGTCGGCACGCAGTGTGTCCGACCGGGTGGGACGTTGCGCATGCAGAACGCCCGAGAGTGTCACGCTGGCGGCGAACATCGGGAAATACAAACGGGAAAGAGTCACGACGAGTTGTCTGTGCTTGAAGTTGCGATGGCACCAATGGGCGTTGCGCGCCCGGTCGGCAAGGCGTGCACCACGGCAGTGCCGCGGATCGTGCGAGGTGTCACAACACCGCCACGCGAGATGCCGCGGCGGCTGACGACCCCCTGGACATTGTCACAGTCCGGACGGTGATGGCTAGCCTGCGGGCGTTGGATTCCGGGGTGAGGGCACGGTCAACGAGGCGAGGCAGGCACGGTCGCCGCGAACGCGGGGCGAACGCGGTGTAGCGTCGCCTGTTCGTACGCAAATCCGGCACGGAAGAGTTGTGGTTCGCTCCACGCTGCACCAAAGAACGAGATCCCGACTGGCAGCCCGGCCACGCGCCCCGCCGGTACCGTCAGGTGCGGATAGCCGGACACGGCCGGCGCGGTCGAGACGCCACCACCGAAGTGATCGCCGTTGACGAGATCGATGACCCAGGCGGGACCGCCGGTTGGTCCGACCAGCACATCACATCGAGTCCGCTTGAGCACGGCGTCAATCCCCTCACGGCGCGACAGCCTGACACACGTCTCACGCGCGCGACGATACACCTGACTGCTCAGTGGTCCGCGCTTTTGTGCCTGCGTCAGCAGCTCCTGCCCGAACCACTGAAGCTCAGTGTCCTGATTCCTCTCGTTCCAGAGAATCAGCTCAGCCAGCGAATGGATCGGCGCGGTGGCCGGCAGCGCGCCGAGATACGCGTTGAGACCAGCCTTGAATTCGTGCAGTAACACTTCGAATTCCTGCGGACCGTACTTGTCTGCATTCGGGACGTTCGCATTGTCGATGATCGTCGCTCCCCGGTCACGCATCACTCGAATGGCATCTTCCATCAAGCGATCGACACGTGTGTCGAATCCGAAGTAGTTGCGTGCCACGCCAATACGCATGCCTCGCAATCCATCGGCGGAGAGCGTCCGTGTGTAATCGTTGGGCAGGCCAGCCGGCGCGCCACGCATCGCGCTGTCCGTGGCATCGCGGCCAATCATGCCATTCAGCAGCAGCGCGGCATCGCGAACCGTGCGCGCCATCGGCCCGGCTGTATCCTGACTGGCAGATATCGGAATGACGCCCGTACGACTCACCAGACCAACCGTCGGCTTCAGCCCGACAATACCGTTCAGCGATGCAGGACAGATGATGGACCCGTCAGTCTCGGTACCTACCGCTGCAATGCAGAAATCCGCCGCGACGGCCGCACCGCTACCGGCGCTGGATCCGCACGGCGACCGATCCAGAACGTGCGGATTCTTCGTCTGACCTCCACGCCCGCTCCAGCCGCTGCTCGACTTGTTGCCTCGGAAGTTGGCCCATTCACTGAGATTGGTCTTGCCGAGAATCACGGCACCGGCGGCACGCAATCGTTGCACCCCACCAGCGTCGCGACGCGCATGATGCTCCGCAAGCGCCAGCGAACCAGCACTGGTGCTCATCCGATCGCCGGTGTCGATGTTGTCCTTGAGCAGTATCGGCATGCCATGCAATGGGCCGAGCGCCTTCCCGTTGGCGCGAGCCGCGTCGGCGGCATCAGCCTGTGCCAGCGCGTCCGGATTGACTTCGATCACGCTGTTGACCCGCGGGCCGTCGGCATCGAGCGTTCGGATGCGCATCAGATAGTGCTCCGTCAGCGCACGGGACGTGAGACGTCCCGCCGACAGCTCCGCCTGCGCAGCCGCGATGGTCAGATCATCAAGCGGATCGGCTGGTGTGAAAAACGCTGCACTGCCGTGCGGCCACTCTACGCCGTGGCGCAGCGGGAGCAGGCCAGAAATCGTGACCCCTGCCGCCAGGAATTCCCGACGATCCATTCACGCATCCCGCGAGGTGAGTGAGACGTGCCGATGCATGGGGCATTGTGCGCGATCTGTCACGCCGGCGCCAGTGCCGCGCGCCGATGTCGAAGGCCAACCGCCAACGCGTCTGCAGCCTGGAAGGTGCGGTGCAGGTTGTCAGCGCGTCACTCCAGGGTACTGACGACGCACCCTTGCACGCATACCCAGGCGGCGTTCGCCGGTCGGCGCATCCCGCCTGATGGCGTTGACGATCCCGGCCAGACCGACGGCGGACCGCTACGGACCCGGGGCGCCCTATCCGGACAGCCCGCGATCCGACTTCGCTTTGAGGGCACGCGCACTGTCAGGAAACGCAAAACGCCCCCGCCAAAGCGGGGGCGTTCGACACGTGCACCGCCAATTCAGTCGGCAGCGACGGCTTCGAGCTCCATGGCCAGCGGACGAACGCCAACCTTGATCCGGCGCTTGTCCTTCGGCGAAAACTCCACCACGCCGTCAACGAGGGCGAAAATGGTGTAGTCGCGACCCAGCCCGACGTTGTTTCCCGGGTGAACCTTGGTCCCGCACTGGCGAATGATGATGCCGCCGGCACGGACAAATTCGCCACCAAACTTCTTCACACCACGGTACTGCGGATTCGAATCGCGACCGTTGCGGGATGAGCCTACGCCTTTCTTATGTGCCATTGATGCCTCAACCCAGCTTGATGTCGGTGATGCGGACTTCGGTGAAGCCCTGACGATGGCCCTGCTTCCTGGCGTAGTTCTTCCGGCGCCGGAACTTGAAGACAATGATCTTCTCGCCGCGGCCGTGCTTGACGATCTCGGCAGACACCTTGGCGCCGGCGAGCGTCGGAATACCCGTCCTGACCGAGGAACCGTCGGAACCGAGCAGGACTTCGTTGAATTCCACCGTCGCGCCGGCATCGCCGAGGATGGTGGGGAACCGATAAGTCTGGCCAGCACTGACGCGGAACTGCTTGCCGCCGGTGCGAATAATCGCGTAGCTCATGTGTGTACGACGTGTAAGGGTAATGAGCCCACGAAGTTAGCCATCCAGAGTCTGGGTGTCAACGGCTGCGTGGAGCTGGAGGAGTACGGGGGGGTGACCCCGTGTCCGCGGGTGAAGCCCAACCGGCTGGGCGAGCAAACGGGGGTCAGGCGAGAGCGTACTGCGCGGTGACGTCTCGCTGGGCGCCTTTGACGACCAGCTTGTACTCGTCCGGCCGGAGGAGTGGATCGTCCCGAAGCTCGAGGGGGAAGGAGACGATTTTCTCGAGCCGGGACAGGACGTCCGGCTCCTGCTCGAGCACGTACATGGCGACATCGGGATGCAGTTTGACCAGCATCGGATCCCGCCGTCCTTCGACGCCGATTCGCTTGACGGAGCGTTCCACGCGGCGGACGATCGTTTCCGGGGTGAAGATCCGACCCGTACCATTGCACGTGGCGCACGGCTCGGTGGTGGCCTGCAGGTGGCTCGCCCGGACCCGCTGGCGGGTCATCTCGATCAAGCCAAGGTCGCTGACCGTGAACGCCTTGGTTCGGGCCCGATCCCGGCCCAGATGCGTCCGCAGCTCCTGCAACACCTTCTCACGATTCGCCTTCGTCTCCATGTCGATGAAGTCGCAGACGATGATCCCGCCGACATCGCGAAGCCGAAGTTGCCGTGCCACTTCGCGGGCGGCCTCCATGTTCGTCTTCATGATCGTCTTCTCGGGGTCCTTCTTGCCGGTGTAGCGGCCCGAGTTGATGTCGATGGACACGAGCGCTTCCGTCGGCTCGATGATCAGGTATCCACCCGACGGCAGGTCACATCGCCGCTTGAAGATATCGCGGATTTCCCCCTCGACGTCGTGCTTGTCGAAGAGCGGCTGCGTCTCCTCGTACAGCTGCACGCGATCGACGAGTTCCGGCCCGACACCCTTCAGGTATTCGACGATTTCGTTGTACAGCTGCCGACTGTCGACGACGAGCTTGTCGACCTTCGCACTGAACAGGTCGCGAATGATCCCGCGTGCGAGATTGGTTTCGCGATGCACCAGCGCCGGCGCACGCATGAACTGACGCTTGCGATTGATGCGCTTCCAGTTGTTGACGAGCCCCGTCAGTTCGCGTTCCAGCGTCTCGGACGTCACGTCCTCGCCGACAGTCCGGACGATGACGCCACCGGCGTCCTTCGGCAGGAACGCGTTGACCTGCTCCTTCAATCGCTGCCGTTCCGCCCGTTCGCCGATCTTCCGGCTCACACCGACGCGTGACGCAAACGGCATCAGGACCAGGAATCGACCTGCCATCGACACCTGTGCCGTGACCCGGGGCCCCTTGGTGGAAATCGGTTCCTTGCTCACCTGCACGAGGATGGTATCACCGCGCTTCAGGACATCCTGAATCTGTGGCGCTTCCTTGCGTGGCGGCCTGCCGGATTTGGGCGTCTCGCTGCCACGAGCAGCGGCGTCCTGCGCCGCCTCGGC
Organism: Gemmatimonadaceae bacterium; assembly: GCA_031414435.1. Taxonomy (GTDB): domain Bacteria; phylum Gemmatimonadota; class Gemmatimonadetes; order Gemmatimonadales; family Gemmatimonadaceae; genus JACMLX01. The sequence continues at coordinate 12,635 of JANNVN010000412.1, read as the reverse complement.
GGCATCGTCACCCTCGCCTTCACCATCATCGTCTTCATCGTCCTCATCATCGTCGGACTCGAAGACCAGATCCGAGGCGTGAAGAAACGCACTCTTTTCCGTACCGATGTCAACGAAGGCTGCTTGCAACCCTGGCTGCACGGCGTCGACACGACCGAGATAGATGTCGCCAACCATGCGGCGAGCCTCAGGCCGCTCGACCAGCAATTCGACCAGCTGATCGTCTTCGATGATGGCCACGCGCACTTCCCGTGCGCCGGCATTAATCAGGATGTCACGCTTCATGCACGCCTCGCGGCACCGCGTGTGGCGACCCCTGACACACGCAGCCCGTGGGCTGACCTACGTGAGAGCTGACCGCTGCGCGGACGCGCACCAGCCACCAGCGTCTGCCGCACTACGCGCCTCACCCGGTCGAATCAGCGTTGCCCGCCCGCAGAACGATGCGGCACTGCGAGTTCGACTGCGACCGGTGGTCACACAGCGGTGACCGGTGAAACGAGTACGGCCCAGTCCGCCGGACGCCGCCACTCCAGCGTCTCTGCAAACCGGGGTCGAACGCACCGGCACGGGGGTCGCTCCGTGCCAGCGATCGGGCGCAGCGCACTGAGGCGCGCCGCACCACGGCAGGAAGCCTATCGACGCGCAATGCCCGACGGCACCCCAATCGTGATCAAACTGTCACCTTGGCAGATTGGACGGCGTTCATCGTCGACCGTCAACGGAATGGGCTGAAGACCAGCCAGAGCAGAACGCCGATGAAGCCGAGGCCGGCTTGCCACTCATTGTGACGCAAATACAGCGGCAGACTGAAGCCTGCTGAACGATCAGCCCCTGCCGGGCCGGACCAGGGTGTCAGGCGTGGCAGAAACGCTGGGACGTTGGCCTCGTACTCCGCATACGCATCGCCGTAGAGCGATCGCAGAAAGTCACGTTCGCGTGCGATCGTCGGACCGTAGACCGCGACCCAGAATGCAATCACAAGCACCACGGCCAACCAGTGGGCCGCGATCGCAAAACCAAGCGCCAGCAGGAAACTCCCGACGTAGAGTGGATTCCGCGTATGGGCGTACGGCCCGGTCGTCGTCAGCACCTGATTCTTCACGATATGCCCGGTGGACCACGCTCGGATGAGCACTCCGCCGAAGGCGATCAGGCCGCCAATGACCAGTCGACTCGATGTGGTGTAGCGAGGGGCGAACCAGAGGAAGGCGATCCCGAAGAAGAAGCCCAAAGGCACCCTCAGTCGTTGTACCAGCGTCTGGGAGCTGTCCGTCACCCTGTGACTTCCTTGACCAGGTGCCTCGCGATCACGAGCCGTTGAATCTCCGAGGTGCCCTCACCGATCTCGCAGATCTTGGCGTCGCGCATGAAACGCTCGACCGGATAGTCCTTGGTATAGCCGTAGCCACCATGGATCTGAATGGCCTTCAGAGTGGCGCGCATCGCGAGTTCGGAGCAGAACAACTTCGCCATCGCCGCTTCCTTGCCGTACGGCCTGCCCTGCTGGGCCAGCATTGCGGCGTGGTACGTGAGGTGCTTTCCTGCCTCGATTTCGGTGGCCATGTCCGAGAGCTGAAACGAGACGCCCTGGAAGTTCACGATCGACTGACCGAACTGCTTCCGTTCGATCGAGTACTTGCGCGCCTCTTCGAACGCCCCCTCAGCCACACCGAGTGCAAGTGCCGCGATTCCGATCCGGCCGGCGTCGAGGGTCTTCATGAAATTGATGAAGCCATTGCCCTCCGTTCCGAGCAGGTTCTCGGCAGGCACTTCAACGTTCTCGAAGATCAGCTCACGCGTGTCGCTGGCGCGCCATCCCAGCTTGTCTTCCTTCTTCCCGGCCCGGAATCCCGGCATCGCCACGATTGAGTCATCGTGACCGATACCAACCGCGCGCGCCGCCGCGAGGTCGGTGGTCTCCTTGGTGAGAATGAAGGAGCTGATCCCCTTCGTCCCGGCGCCAGGATCGGTGACGGCCGTGACGATGAAAACCTCTCCGACACCGGCGTGCGTGATGAATCGCTTCGTGCCATTCAGGACATAATGCCCGTTCTTTCTGACCGCCGTGGTCTGTGTGCCGCCGGCATCACTGCCGGCATTCGGCTCAGTCAGTCCGAACCCGCCAAGCACCTTGCCGGCCGCCAGCATCGGCACGTATCGCTGCTTCTGCGCGTCGGTGCCGAAATACACAATCGGCGACGTGCCGAGCGTGGTGTGCGCAGAGATCGTGATGGAGTGGCTGGCGCACACCTTGGCGAGTTCATGAATCGCGATGATGAAGGCCGTTGAATCGAAGCCAGCCCCGCCGAGGTCCTCCGACCAGGGAATGCCGAGCAGGCCAAGGTCGGCCATCTTCGCGACGTTCTCCCACGGGAACGACGATTCGGCGTCATGCAGGCTGGCAACCGGCTTGACATGGTCATTGGCGAACGCGCGCACCATTTCGCGAACGAGAAGGTGCTGCTCATTGAAATAAAGTGAATCATCCATGCGAACGGGTGTTGGGGGGCAGCCACACTCGGGCGCCCGTAGACGGGGAAACGTAGTGCGGTGAGAGGCCTGACGACGGACGGCCGTCTGAGCCAAACGTGGCAGGGGACTTCCGGGTGCCTGACGCGCCAGGGCCTGCAGACGTCTCAGCGGCGGTGGGCTCGGATGACGTCCAGAAACGACTCCGCGTATCGCTCGAGCTTGACCGGGCCGACACCGGGGAGTGACGACATTGCGGCCGGTGTCAGTGGACGTCGCGACGCAAACGCCGCCAGGGTAGCATCGGGAAAGACCACGTAATGCGGGACCTTGGCCTTCCCCGCCAGCGCCGCCCGACACGCCTTCAGCGCATTGAAGAGCTCTGTGTCGGCCTCGGTGACCGATCCACCCTTCTCCTTGCTCTTCCGTTGCGCCTCCAGCCGGGCGTTCGGATCACGCGGCGCACGCTCTCGCGGCCCGGCCGTTCGCCCGAAGGCTGCCCGAACCGCAGGCGCGGCACGGCGTTCGCCGAGGCAGTTGTCGCACGCGCCGCACTGTGCCTTCGCCGCCGGATCGCCGAACCACTGAAGCAACGCCTGCCGTCGGCAGGTGGTGGCGTACGCATAGCGCTGCATGGCGTCGAGCTTGTCGAACTCCCGCTGCCTACGGCGATCGAGAGCGCGCCAGTCAATGGCCACGCGATCAAGAGAGGTGGCGGCATCAATCAGGCGAAGGCCGCCGCCGACACGTTCGACCACAACGAACTGACGCGCCTCCAGGGCTTCCAGCATCGGAAACGCGCCGACGAAGCCGCCAAAGCCCGGCGGCAGGCCGTCGAGATCGATCACAGCTCCCCGCGAGAGTTGTTCACGAGCGACACGCCAGCAGGCACGCAACAGTTCACGCTCCATCTCGAAACCCTGTCCCAGTTCGTCGCGGATCCGTTCAGGCGTGGCGAGCAGACGAAGCGACACGAGCCCCGCGGATTCCGGATCCCATCGCAGCACACTGGCGTCCGCCAGCACGCGGAGTGCCGACTCAACCGCTTTCACCGAAGTCTTGCCACCAATCGCACCGGCCAACTCCTCGGCCGTTGCTGACACGACGCCCCCTCGATCGGCTTCCCGCTGACAGCGTCGATGCACCGACTCGATCAGGGTGCGATCCGGCAGCGCGGACTTGATGAAGAACTCGTGGGTGAACCGATCCGGGAACGCATGCAGGAGTACACAGCGGCTTGGCTGCCCGTCGCGGCCGGCGCGGCCAGCTTCCTGGTAGTACGCCTCGAGTGTGCCCGGCATGGCGTAGTGGATCACGAGCCGGACGTTGGACTTGTCGACACCCATGCCAAAGCTGTTGGTCGCGACGATCACACGCGTGCGTTCGGCCATGAAGTAGTCCTGCACCCGACGGCGGCGTTCGTCATCGAGGCCGGCGTGATACGCACTCGCGGGCACACCATTGTCGTCCAGGAACTGCGCCATGCGCTCGACCGTCTTCCGGGTCGATGCGTAGACAATCCCAGTTCCATCCTCGAGCTGCCGCAGCAGGTCGAGCACGACGGCGTCCTTTTCGCGATCGCCCTTCGCGGCGATCACCTGGTATGACAGATTCGGCCGATCAAACCCGGTGACGATGATCTCGGGGTCCTGCAGATCGAGAATCCGTGCGATATCCTCGCGCACGACGGGCGTGGCCGTGGCAGTGAGTGCTATCGTCGGCGGATTGCCGAGCCGCTGCCGGACCTCGCCGACACGACGATAACTGGGTCGGAAATCATGCCCCCACTCGCTGATGCAGTGTGCTTCGTCGATCGCCAGCAGCGCCACGCCGATTGCCTTCAGGCGCTCTGCGGTGGCCCCGACATCGAACCGCTCGGGCGCGACGTACAGCATCTGAATCTCGCCCCGCTGCGCGCGAACGAGCCGATCGCTGACCTCCGCGCTCGACAGGGTGCTGTTGATGAACGCGGCCTCGATACCGCGTCGCTCCAGCGCGTCCACCTGGTCCTTCATGAGCGAGATCAGCGGCGAGACGACCACCGTGAGCCCGCGCGTGATGAGCGCCGGCACCTGATAGCACAGCGACTTGCCGCCGCCCGTGGGCAGGACAACGAGCGTGTCACGCCCGGCGAGCACGCTGACGATCGCGCGCTCCTGTCCCGGCCTGAAGGCGCCGTATCCGAAGCGAGCCTGCAGCACGGCGCGCGCATCGTCGAGAGTCGGGGAGATCAGCATGCCGGACGCCAGCTGGACGGGAAAGAACCTGCGGAGAGTCTGCCGTCCAGCATCGTGACGAACGTCAGAGCTGCGTCATCGCAGCCCGCGTGCAAATGCAACAGTGAGCTCAGACGATGAAGCCAGCTTTGGACGCCTGCTGCGACTCCCAGCGTGCCTTCAGGCGTGCGCGACGTCGTTCCATCTCGGCGAGGGCATCCGGCATGGCCATGACCACGGCTTCGATGTTCGCACACACGGTCGGGCCCATCTTCCCGCGAAGTTCGTTCAGGTACGGGTACACCTTGGCGAACGTTCCGATGATTTCACCGTGCGCCGCAATGAACGAGGCCTGATCGATTGCCCCGTGTACGACCATCGATGCCGCCATGTCCCAGTACCCGATCACCATGCGCATCCACGAGTTCGTCTCGCCGAGCTGCTCCTTCATGTACTCGTCGAACGACGCCGGGTGAAATTCGAGCAGATACCAGTCGCGTGCCTTGCGGAGCACTGGCTCACGACGCATGTCGAAGAGCTGGAGGTTGAGCTGGGCGGACTCAAAAGGCGTTGGCATCGCGTGTCGGTGATGAAGGAAGAAAATGAAGGAAGAAAATGAGGGAAGACGTATCAGACGGCGCGCGCAAAATGCCCGCGCGTAAAGCCCTGGCCGAAGAGCGCGCGCACCCGATCGGTGCCAACACGGTCTCCGGCTGCAAGCTCGTCGAGCATCGCCCGGTAGCCCGCGACAACATCGGCGATCGGATCTCCCGATACGTTGAAGAGGAGTCGGAAGTGCCGGATACCACCACGCCAAAGGCGCGGCACGTACTCCCCCGCCTCGATCGGGCGCGAATGCAGCAGCCGATTCCGGCATGCGCTGTCTGTTGCCACCGGAAAGGTGTACCCGGCCGGATCCGTGATCGACACATTCGGATGCTTCTGCACGCAGAGATCGCGACAGGTGGTGACGACGCGGTCGAACGCGGCCGACAGGACACAGTGTTCGATCGTCATGCCCTCGGGTCGCCCATAGATGACTGCATCAAACCCTGCGCCATTCCAGGGGGCACTGACGGCCAGCATCTCCTCGACCGTGTGCTCCACACTGAGCGTCAGCCGACTCGCGCCAAGGTCGAAGCACTCGACGGCGGTATGCTGGTTGAACACGTTCAGCGCGTAGTCACCGACCACGTCCCGACCTTCAGCACCCAATTCGGCCAGCAGGCCGAGATGCCCCGTCTGGATGGGGAGCATGAGTCCAAGCCACTTGTTGGCGGCCGCACGATCCTCAGGGCGCACAATCGTTGGCGTGCGCAGTCGGAGCGACACCCCACTGTGCGCGAGTTCCTCGGCCAACGCCCGAACCTTCGACAGCGACGGCGCGGGATGCCGCAGAAACGGATCGAAGACGATCTCGGTGGCACCTGCGCGCGCTGCCACCAGCGCGTCGTCCACCGTGTAGACCTCGGCGGTCAGCGTGGACGTGCCCGCGCTGACGGGTTGCGAAGGAACGACGATGGCGGCGGCGATCGAGGCCTCGCGAACTGCACGCCGGGACTTCTCCGACCAGTCTCGCTGGAGGAGCAGTTGATCAACCACGTCCTGACGCAACCGGTTGAGCGCACTTACCGGCAGAAACAGGTCCGTGCCAAGTCCGCTGCGATCGAGTGCGCCAAGCGCAAACGGCGTTTCGCCGAGACGTCCGAGTTGCTCGCGCAGCATCGTCTCGTCGAGCGCGCGCTTGGAGGCAGGTGCGAGGGCAGCTTCGCTCTGCGCGGTCACCTCGTCGTCGTCGCATCGCGCGACCAGCTTCAGCGGTCCACCGGCACTGCCAAAGAGACGCACGTCGAGGCGGTACCGACGCTTCTGCATCGTCGCTGGCAGCGCAGCGAAGCTCTCTCGCGCGCGAGCCAGCAAGGCGGCGTGTGATGAACGAACGACAGCCCAACCGACTGGAATACGCTGACGCGTCGCGAGTACTTGCCGCACCAGTCCGTCGCGGGTGGACACCGTGCGCGCTGCGCTGACCGCGAAACCGATCGCCTTCGTCCCACCGGCGTCCGGGGGCTCGAAGCCGACGCCGTCCCCCGCCTCGATGGCGTGGGTCACCTCGATCGTAACCTCACTCGCGCTGCACTCCACCACGTGACCAATGGTCATGCCATGGTTGTCCGGCTGTGCGCGCGTGATGTAGTCGCGGCCGGCGCGGCCTCCATACATGCCGCCGGTGTTCCCACGGCTGTAGATCTGCACCAATGGCTCAGTCTCACTGATCGTTGGTGCGGAGCGGTCACCCGCTGCCAGGCGTGTCAGGAAGCTGCGATAGCCCTGCGTCACCGTGGCGACGTACTCGGGCTTCTTCTTTCGCCCCTCGATCTTCAGGCACCCGACACCAGCAGCGGCGATATCGGCGAGATGATCATGTGCTGCCAGATCCTTGGCGCTGATCAGGTAGCCGCGATCGAGTTCGGCGCCGGTGATGTCGTCGTTGAGTACGTAGTCCTTGCGGCAGCTTTGCGCGCACGACCCGCGATTCGCAGAGCGCTCGGAAATCATCCCCGACATGTAGCATTGGCCGCTGTAGGAGATACAGAGCGCGCCATGCACAAACGTCTCGAGCCCGAGCCCGGGAACGGCGGCATGAATCGCCCGGATATCCTCGAGCGTGTTCTCACGGGCCAGGACCACACGCTCCACGCCAAGCCGCTGCATCACGAGCGCCCCGGACTCATCGTGGACGGTCATCTGCGTCGACCCGTGAATCTCCAGGTCTGGATAGATGCGCTGAATGAGTCGCACCACACCCACGTCCTGCACGATGGCTGCATCGATTCCACGATCGATGCATTCACCGAGGTAGGTCAGTGCATCGCCGAGTTCCGAGGGCTTGACCAGGACATTGAAAGTGAGGTACACCCGCGCCTGATGCTGATGTGCCAGCCGACAGGCCCCCTCCAACTCATCCAGCGTGAGCTGTGCACCCTCATCGCGTGCATTGAAGCGCTCGGCTCCCAGGTACACCGCGTTCGCGCCATTGGCGACAGCCGCCCGCACCGCGTCGAAGGAGCCGGCAGGGGCGAGGAGTTCAGGGATGGCGGTGGATGAGCGCTGCATCCCCGCAAGATAGCGACCCGCCGCCCTTACCGGGCAGTCTGAGGTCGCTAGGCGACGCTCTCAGTCGCGCGCGCGTGTCCGGACAAAACGGAGTATCAGAGCGACCGCCAGCGTCCCGATACTGGCCAACCGAAACGAGTCGCTGTCGCGGAGCACCCCATACCCGAACATCCCGGCGCCAATCAGCGTGAGGGCGATCTGCACCCGGATGATGGTCACGGCGCCGGCAACCGTTCGAGAGCGCGACGGACGCCCGCGCGGAAGTCCTCGGTCGCCCGGGACTCGACGCTGGCTGAAATTCCGACGCCAAGGCTCTGCGCAAAATCGAAATGGTCCATTCTGTACAGCAGCGCCTTCGTCATCCCGATGGCCGTCCGCGGTGTCGTGAGCAACGCCTCGATCGTGAGCGCCACTTCGGACGGGAACGCCGCCGTGGGAATGCAGCGGCTGATGAGGCCGATGCGCTCGGCGTCTGCGGCGGAGATGAGTCGTCCGGTCAGCACCAGGTCGGCGGCGCGCTTTTCGCCGACAGCACGTCGCAACATCGTCATCATCATCGCCGGAACGAAGCCACTGCGAACGTCCGGATACCCGAACTGTGCGGACTCCTCAGCCAGAATGAGATCACAGGCCGTTGCCAGCGCTGCGCCATCGCTCAGGGCCTGGCCGCGTACAATGGCCACGATCGGCTTCGACATGCCACGCATGGTCGAGAAGACGCGACCCAGCGCGCGAGCATCATCGATATGGGTATCGGAGCCGGCGTCGAGCGTCGCGCCGACGGCGGCGAGATCGGTGCCAGCACAGAAGTCGTCACCGTCACCTTCGACGATGACCACGCGTACGTCCTCGGCTGCTTCGAGCTCGCGAAGTGATGCGACGAGTTCAATTGTCGTCTGCCGATCCAGCGCATTCCGCTGCTCCGGCCGCGCCAGCGTGATGACGCCCAGGCCGTCAGCACGCACGGTGCGGATTCTGGCTCGAACCGTTGAGACGGTGATTGGCGTCGTGTCAGTCATCACTCATGGCGTCGGATTGTACAGAGGAAGCCCGCGTACTTCGGCAGTGATTGCCGGCACCGTTATGACCATACGAAGCAGCGCCGTTGAAACGACTTTGCCCTGAGCGTCCGTCTTGAGCGACAACGTGCCACCGCCGTCGAGTGCGCCATGCAGCAGAAAATTGAGGGCGTTGAGATTCGGCAGTTCGAACCGTTCCACTCGTCCTGTGATCAGGGCACCAAAGTGCGTTCGTACGCGCTCGGCCGTCAGCTCATGGACCAAGACGTCGTACCATTCGGGACGCAGTGCGATCACCCCGCAGTTGGCCATGTCGCCCTTGTCACCGGAGCGGGTGTGCGCGATGTCAAGCAGCTGGACTTCAACGGTTCGCTCGCTCATGACAACACCTCGACCTGGGTGGTGACGACGCGCTTGTCAATGAGCGCCGGCCAATACGCAATCACTTCTTCGACCTTGGGCCGGCCGCCGGCGAAACCCGTCACACTTGGCGGGCCATTGAGGACGAGCGGCGCGATCTCGCGCGTGAAACGCTCGACGCTGGCGCGATCTTCACCGCGCACGCCGATCCGGAACTGCACTTCCGGTGCGTGCCGTCCGTCACCCGCCAGATGCCCGTGCGTTGCGTTCGCGCCAACGAACTCGGACAATACCTGGTCGAACTTCAGGCCCAGACGATCGAGTCGTTCGCGCAGGATCCGGTTGGCAAGTTCCGCCTTCTCAAGTGCGTCCGGCCAGGAGTACACCAGCGAACCGACGGCCTTGTACCCGGCCCGGTACGCGATCGAAACCTTGAGAAACGGCGTCGCGGGACCGCCGGTGATTCCGTGGACGCGGACGCGGTTCTCGCCGTCCGCGGCGACCTGAATCGAGGTGAAGTCTGCCACCACATCCGGTGTGATGTACGAGTGCGGATCACCCATTTCGTAGACCAGCTGCTCGCTGACGCTGGGGACACTGACGCGCCCGCCCGTGTTGGGGTGCTTGGTGATCACGAAGGTGCCATCGGCCTGCACCTCTGCGATCGGGTAGCCGACGTTGGCAAGATCAGGAATGCTGCGCCAGTCGTGCAGGCAGTTGCCACCGGAGGACTGTGCGCCGCATTCGAGGATGTGGCCGGCGACGATGCCAGCCGCCAGCTGGTTCCAGGCATCGGCAGCCCAGCCAAACTCATGCCGCAGGGGTGCCATGGTGAGTGCGGTGTCGGTCGACCGTCCGGTCACCACGATCTGCGCGCCCTGCTGCAACGCCTCAACGATCGGTGTCGAGCCGATGTACGCATTTGCCGAGAGGACGCGGCCTCGCACCGACGACAGCGGTGCGCCGGTATCCATGTTCTTCAGCTCATGGCCCGCTGCGAGCAATTCATCCAGCCGCGGCAGCAGATCATCACCGGTGACGACGCCGATCGTCACCTTGCCGCCATGCCCCGCCCGCGCGATGGCCGCCAGCAGCGCGTGCGCACACGCCGTCGGATTCACACCGCCGGCGTTGGCAATCACCTTCACGCCACGATCCACGATGCCGGGCAGCACGCTTTCGATCGCGCCGATGAAGTCGCGCGCATATCCCATGACGGGATCACGTTCCTTCTGCTTCTGCAGAATGGACATCGTGACTTCTGCGAGGTAATCGAGCATCAAGTAGTCGATCGGGCCGCCATCCACCTGCTGACGTGGGGCATCCAGCGAATCCCCCCAGAAGCCCTGACCACTCGCCACACGTACAGTCCGTGTCATCTATCTCTCCGGGTGTGAGTGACTCACACCATTTCCAGCGGTTGTGGTGGGAGCACGAACGCGCCCAGATGAGGGCCCGGATTGCGCCGAACTGCACGCAGTGCGAGTGCCAGCAGCGCGCGGGTCTCTTCAGGATATACGATCGCGTCGGCAAACCCGCGTGCGGCGGCGTACCGGGCATCCAGCTGTTGTTCGTAGTCATCACGCATCGACGCGATCGACTGTTGCAGTTCATCCGATGGTGTCGCGCCGACTTTCTTCAATGCGTCGAGAGTCGCCCCGTGCACCGCCGAGATCGCGCTCTCCCCTTCCATGACCGCCATGCGGCCGGTCGGCCAGCTGAGAATCAGGTCAGGATCGAATCCCTGCGCGGCCATCGCGTAATAGCCCGCGCCCGAGGCATGATTCACCGTCAATACCAGTTTCGGGACGCGCGCGGTCGCCATCGCCTCCACCCACCGAGCGCCCGCGCGAATGATGCCATCATGCTCGGCCTCAGGTCCGACCATGAAGCCAGACACGTCCTGCACGAACACCAACGGGATTCCCTGCCGGTCGCAGCGATCGATGAAGAACGCGACCTTCTCGGCACTCTCGGCGTAGATGATGCCGCCGAATCGCGGCTTCTCGCCCGGTCGCCCCTTGATCAGGCCGCGCTGGTTGCTGATCACACCAACAGCGATGCCGTCAATGCGCGCGTCGGCACAGATGACTTCCTTCGCCAGATCGCCCTGGAAGGGGAGCAGCGATCCCGCATCGACAATCGCGTCCAGCACATGGAACATGTCATACGACATGCGATGATCAGACGGGAGCACGTCGTACAGGGTCTCGGGCGCGCGTGATGGAGCGACGGCGGCCACATCCGCGTTCCGCGCGTGGTGTTGTGCGCCCGGCAACCGATGAATCATGTCCCGCAGCATTTGCAGGCAATGCGGATCATCGTCGGCCGTGTAGTGCGCCACGCCGCTGATGGCCGTGTGCGTGCTGGCGCCGCCAAGTGTTTCGCCGTCGATGGTCTGGCCCGTGGCACCCTTCACCAGATTGGGCCCGCCAAGGCCCATGAACGAGGTGCCCTTCACCATCACAATCACGTCGCTCAGTGCCGGTAGATAGGCACCGCCGGCAATGCACGGCCCCATGACGGCAGACAGCTGCGGAATCCGCAGGTATCGGCGCATGATGGAGTTGTAGTAGAAAATGCGAGCGGCACCGTACTGCCCAGGGAAGACACCGCCCTGATACGGCAGGTTCACGCCGGCACTGTCGACGAGGTACACGATCGGAATCCGGCAGCGCATGGCCAGTTCCTGCGCACGCAGGATTTTCCGGATCGTCTCCGGCCACCAGGATCCGGCCTTGACAGTCGCGTCGTTGGCGACGATCACCACCTCGCGGCCATGGACCATGCCAAGCGCCGTAATCACACCGGCGGCCGGCGCCTGCCCGTCGTACTGGTCATACGCGACGAGTAGGCCAAGCTCGAGGAAGGGTGCGCCAGGATCACAGAGTGCACTGACGCGCTCGCGAGCGGTCAGTTTCCCGCGCGCGTGTTCCTTTGCTGCGCGCTCCGCCCCGCCCCCTTCACGAATCCGCGCCTCGACCTCACGTACAACCTCGCTGAGATGACGCAGGCGGCTCGTCACGACGGCTGCGACTCCTTCTCGGCAAACCAGGTGCGAATGAACTCAATCAGGTCAGAGGTGCTCGTCCCTGGCCCGAAAAGCTGACCCACCCCCTGCGCCTTCAGCGATTCCATGTCCTCTTTTGGGATGATTCCGCCGCCGGTCAGGAGGATATCGTCACGCCCCTGCTCCTTGAGCAGCGCCAGTACACGCGGGAACAGCGTCATATGGGCGCCGCTGAGGATCGACAGCCCAACGACGTCGACATCTTCCTGCACGGCGGCGGTGGCGATCATCTCGGGCGTCTGATGCAGTCCGGTATAAATCACTTCCATGCCGGCATCGCGCAGAGCGGCGGCCACGACTTTTGCACCGCGGTCGTGGCCATCAAGCCCTGGCTTCGCTACCAGCACGCGAATCGGTCGGGTCATCGGAGAAAGGTCGTGG
>JANNVN010000411.1:0-4652 GCA_031414435.1 Gemmatimonadaceae bacterium | reverse complement strand
GGCGCGTGGTGTAGTGGCGTGTCGCTGAAGTTCGGAGAGCACCAAGCCAGTTGGGGCGCCCGGATGGCAAGGCGAAAACCGCAGCAATACCAGCGGTATTACGAGGATTTTCAACGCGGCCAGCCGGGATGCTCCGACTGGCGACTGCGTCCGGAACTTCAGCGACAGGCCACACGTCCGCAGCGTGCTGGATGGGGCGACGCTGCTCCGTCTCGCGCGCATTCCTGGCCGGCTAAGCTGGCTGGACACGATATCGGGCTCGCACCGCCTCGAGCGGGACAGCCGGCTCGAAGGACCGACGGGGCGGACCTCGCCTGCCTCACGCGTGACCCCGGGCAGGCCGGGAGGGTACATAGGCGGCGAAACGTCGCACGGCGCCAGCCCGACAGGCCATGCTCCGTCGACGCGACACACCGCTCGCCCCGTCCTTTCCGCCGTGGAGTCCGTCCATGCACCTCCGATTCGCCGCGCTTCCTCTTCTCGCGCTCGCCCTCGCGGCCTGCAGCGACAGCGACGCCACGGCGCCACAGCCTACGGTGCTGACTGACGCCCCGGCGACCGGCGGTGCACTGACGATTGCCGGCGCGTCCGGATTGACCGGCGCAGGGCTCGGAGCAATCACGGGATCCGTGGGCGGAAATCCCTACGCGCTGGTCGCGACAGGCAGCCGGACGCTGCCACCGCCACCGAGTTGCACACCGGGTGCGAACGGCATCACGACTTGCTCGATCGCGTTCAACGGTTTGAACATCGCCTACGCGTTCGGCTGGCTCGACTCGCTCGGTCTGCGCACCGAAACGCAGATGAGCGGCACCATTCCGGCGGAGGACGGCCAGCCTGAGCGGCGCATCCGGCGGCAGGGCGTCTCCTGGACGTTGCCGCTCAATGGTGGATCAAACCCGCTTGTTGCGATGCGTCATCGCAGCAGTGAGAACGGGACCTACGAAGAGGTGGCGACGCCGCGTGTGGTGTCGGCCGACACGGGCAGCGCGGATGTGCGCGTCGTGATCGGACCCTTCGGCGCAAACGAGCCGCGCATCCCACGCATGGTCGGCACCAGCCGCCGTGTGATCTGGACCAGTCGCGGCGGCGAGCCGGCCACGTTCTGGCGCGAAACCACGACATATGACAGCAGTGCGGTGATCCGGAGTGTGATCGAGACGCCGGCAGGGACACGTCGTTGCTCGATTGATCTGGCGGCGACGGCGATTGCGCTGACCTGTCGCTGAGGAACGCACAACCGGGGCGGCGGCACCACGAAGAGGAACGTCGCGCGTCCGCCGCAGCGTGCTCCGGGCGGTCGCCGATGGCGCGAGAGAATGCGTTACAGCTCGAATTCCTCCCGCTCGCCAGCCACCGGAACTGACGCGGATTCGGCCTGTCGCTCGACGATCATCGCGCCCAGTTGCCGAATGGTCGGCGCCTCGAAGATCGCGCGCAGCGGCAACCGCACCCCGAAGAAACTGTCGATGCGGGCCAAGACACGGGTGGCGAGCAGTGAGTGCCCTCCGAGCTCGAAGAAATTGTCCTGTGCACCAATTGGCGTGACACCCAGCAAATCCTCCCAGACCGTCGCGAGCCGAGACTCGACCTCGCCTTCTGGATCAGTCAGGATCTCGGAACTGGTCCGGGGCGCAGGCGCAGTGTGGCGCGACTCCAGCGTCGCGATCACCGCGCTACCGCGTGTCGACGACCGGAGTCGGTGGCGCAGCTGTTGCCCGCGTTCGACATCGAAGGGAGATACGACGAACCGGTGTTCGCCGGACGCCCAGGCGCGCGCAAACGCCTCCAGACCGTCCTCTGATCCGATCCCGGCCGCGACGTGCGCCTGTCGGGCATCGGTCTGCCTCGTCTCATAGGTCGCCATGCCGACCGCGCGCCAGACGTCCCAGGCGAGAGAGACGACGTGCCAGCCATCCGGTCGCCGCACCGACTCCGCGACTGCATCGAGGTAGGCGTTAGCCGCTGTGTAGACCGCGGCACCGGCAAAGCCATTGACCGCATTGATCGAGCTGCACAACAGCACGAAATCGAGCCGCTGCCTGCCGAGCAGCTCAAGCAGAACATCGGTACCCTGTACCTTTGCGGCAAGTCCTGATGCAACATCATCCGCTGAGCATTCTGCCATCAACGAACCATTTGGGATTCCTGCCGCGTGCACCACGCCCACGATCGGACCCCACTGATCCTGCACCATTTGCAGCGCGGATTCCATGCCGGACCGGTCGGCCACATCGGCCACCGCGATCATCACTTCGCCACCCGCCGCCTCGATCCGGCGCACCGCCTCGATTCGAGCGCTGGTGACATCGCCGGCCGCGGCGTCGGCCGGCCACCTGTCCCACTCCGCGCGCGGCGGCAGTGCGGTACGCGACGTGAGCACGAGGCGCGCCCGGACCCTGCGCGCCAGCCACTCCGCGAATGTCGCTCCGATACCGCCCAGGCCGCCGGTGACCAGATACACGGCACCATCCCGCAGTGGCAGCTGGTCCGGCCCGGGGGACGGCAGGGCGACCGCTTCGTAGCGCCGCGCCCATCGTCGACCGGCCCGATACGCGACGAACTGATCAGCATCATCGGCCCGCGCTTCCGCGAGCAGCGCGGCACTCGACGCCTGCACCCAGTCCGCCGACTGCGTGCCGTCGAGGTCCAGCATGCTGGCCTGTGCGGATTCATGCTCCGCTGGCAGAACCATCACCGGGCCGTGCGCGAGCGCGCGGGCAGGGTGGGTCACCGCCTCACCGAGCACGCTCTCCCGTCCGGTTGTTGCTACCACAACCCGCAGCGGCACCGCCGGTGCCTCCAACAGCAAACCGCGGCATAGTGCCAGCATGCCGGACAGCACATCTGCTGCAGGGGTGCCGACCGCATCATCAACAACGTTCCACAGATGCAGCACACCGCGCGGAGTGCGACCTTCGCGCTTCAGCTCGCGCAATAGCGCGGCGTAGTCGTCGGCCGCAGTCGGTCGCAGCGTGAACGAGAGGTCTCCGGCCACAGCAAACCGGTCACCCGCAGCAATGTGCACGACCGTCACCCCCGCCGCACGCAGCGACTCGCTGACGGCCTGTTCAAGCGCGTCACCGCGTCCAAACATCAGCCACGTCCCGTCGAGCGTAGCCAGTCGTGCTGCCACCAATGGCGCCGCGTTCCACGTCGGCCGGTAGAACCAATCGTCGACAGCATCGCGACGCTCGCTCAGCCCGAAGCGCTCCCGCGCCGCGGCTCCCGAGCCGAGGGGCGTGTCGACCCAATGACGCTGGCGCTCGAACGGATACGTCGGCAGCGACACGCGACGCAGTGTCTCATCGGCATGAACGCCCGACCAGTCAAACGCGACACCGTGTGCCCAGAGTCGGCCGGCCGCACTCAACACGGTTTCCAGTTCACCGCGCTCCTCGCGTGGATGCGGCAGCGACGCCGACGCGCGCGTGGCACCGGCACGACCCAGCGTCAGGCGTGCCAGCGAAGTCAGTGCATTCCCCGGACCCACTTCCAGAAACTGCATCGTCGGATCGGACGCCAGTGTTGCAACGCCATCGGCAAACAACACGGCGCCGCGCAGGTGGGAAACCCAATACTCAGGCGCAATGGCTTGCTCCGCCCGGATCCACGTGCCGGTGACATTCGACACGTAGGGCCGGCGCGGCGGCGACAGCTGCACGCGCGACACGATCTCGCGGAACGGCGCCAGTGCCGGCTCCATCATCGCGGAATGAAACGCATGCGAGGTGTGCAACGCACGATGTTCAACGCCGGCGCGTTCGAGATCGCGCGTCAACGCATCAACTGCCTCGCGCGTGCCTGATACCGTGCACAGCGCCGGTGCATTGATGGCCGCAATCTCGACGCCATCGCGCAACCGCTCGCGCAGGTCGGCCGGGGCGAGACGCACCGCCAGCATCGCGCCCGGTGCCATGCGTTGCATCAGCTGCCCGCGCGCTGCCACCAGCACCAGTGCATCCTCGAGCGAAAACACGCCGGCGAGGTGGGCTGCCACATACTCGCCAATGCTGTGCCCCAGCATGGCACTTGGTTCGAGCCCCCATGACATCCAGAGCACGGCCAGCGCGTACTCCGTCACGAACAGCACCGGCTGCGCCACGGCAGTCTCGCTCAACTCGCTGTCGCTGCCGTGTTTCAGCAACTCGCGAACGTCGCGGCCGAAATGCGGATGGAGCAACTCCGCACAGCGATCGACCGCAGCGCGGAACATCTGTTCCCTGGCGTAGAGTTCGCGACACATGCCCGCGTGCTGGCTACCCTGCCCGCTGAAGAGAAACGCAACCGGGCGCGATGCGCCCTCATGTGCGCCGGTCACGACGGGAGCGACGGTCGGTGCCCCAAGGAGCGCACGTGCTTCCGCTGCGTCCCGCGCCACGACGCTGCGACGGTGCGCGAACGGCTTGCGACCTACCTGCAACGTGAAGGCGACGTCAGCCAGCGGCGCCGCATCGTCCTGGCCCAGGTAGTCCACGAGGTTCGCGGTGGCCGCCGTCAGTGCATCAGGAGTCTTCGCGGAAAGCACCAGCAGGTGATGCGCGCGCGTCGTGTGGCTGGAGGCGGGCACCGGCGCTTCCTCCAGCACGACGTGCGCATTGGTCCCGCCGATGCCGAACGAGCTGACGCCGGCACGACGTGGTCCGGCCCCC
>JANNVN010000410.1:0-49313 GCA_031414435.1 Gemmatimonadaceae bacterium | reverse complement strand
AGCGCGTTGTGCGCCGATGTCAGTTCGTGACTGTGAATGGTGACCAGCACCTGCCCCCGACGCACGCGATCGCCGGATTGCACGCGCACCTGCGTGACGCGGCCTTCAACGATCGACCCGAGGGCCTGCGTGGACTTCGGGTCGAGGACGAGGTGCGCAGGCAGCTGCCACGCATCTCGCCACGCAACGCGCTGCGCCGGCTGGATCGTCAGCCCCGACATCGCGAGCGCTTCCGGCGTCAGAAACGCCGTGTCACGCTGTATCACTGCGCCAGCCGGAGTCGTCAAGGCTGGCGGCGCCTCGGCACGGCCACAGGCCATCACCATGAGACACGCGGCGAGATGCGAGCGGCGATGCCGCACGATGCGCAACAGCCTGCGCAGTGGTCGCGGAGCATGTCGCCATGCGGCAATGGACATCTGGCGGAGAAGAAGCTGCGTGTCAGCCATGTTCATTGCGTCGGCAAGGGGAAGAGTGCGCTGTCGATTGGCAAGCCAACCGCACGCAGGAGATCAAGTCGGGCCATCAGAACGCTGGCTGCCGAGTGCAAGGCAACGATCTGTACTTCAGCGCGCACGCGTTGTGCGTCGAGCAACTCGAAGAGCGGAATTGCTCCTTCGCGATATGCGGTCACTGCGATTGCGGCAACCGTCGTTCCGCGGACATCGATGTCATGCATGCCGGTGCGATCGACACCGACTGCGTTCGTGTATTCCGAAAGCAGGGTGCTGTAGGCGCGGAATGCTCCAGCGACTTCCGCATCAACCGCCGTTTCAGCGGCGCGCAGTTCACCAGTCGCGACGAGGACGTCGCCGTGCGCACGCTCGCGATTGCCGGTATTGCGATCGAAGAGTGGAAGCGAGACACCAACTTGCATCGTACCCGTCTGAAACCCAGACGTGCGCTTGCTCCCGACTTGTACACCCAGCGCCGGCAGCGAACCCAGTCGCTCTGCCAACTGTCGCTTAGTCATTTCCTGCACACGCGATCGCGCAGACAGCAGCTCGGAACGACGTGCGCGCGCGAGTGTCAGCAACGCAGACAACGGTGGTACCGCGGCCCCGGCATCAACGCGCACCTGATCCGTAGGCGCCGGGACACTGTCGAATGGCACCGCCAGTGCGCGCGCCAGATCGGCCCGCGCCCGTTCGAGTTCGGCGCGTGCTTCGGCATCACTCAGTCGCGCGCGATCCACCTCGAGGCGCGCCCGCAACGCCGCACCGGACGACACTGCACCCTGCGCGGCGCGCTCCGCTTCGATACCTGCAATGGTGTCGAGACGGGCCCGCTGGTCGGCTGCTGCCTGACGGAGCGCCGCCGCCAGCGCCGTGCGCCAGTATGCGCGGGCCACCTCGAACTCGATGCTCCGCGCAGTGGTCGAGGAGTCCGACAGCGCGCGCGCCGCCGCGAGGCCACTCGCGGAGCGCAGGGCGACGCGGCGACCATACACATCGACCGGGAGCGTCGCACTGAGAAACTCATCGCGCGGCAACGGGCTGCCGTAGTTTTCCTTGCGCCATTCGAAGATGGGATTCAGGAAGGCGCCCTCCTGCCGGGCACTTCCAGTCGCGACCTGGCGTCGCCCACCTGCTGCCGACAGCAACGGATGCTGCCGGCGCGCCAACGCGGCGGCATCAGTCAGCGAGAAGACTCCCGGTGGTGCGGGTGGTACGGTGACGGGCGCCGACTGGGCCAGCGCGGTGTGCAGCGGGAGCCATCCCGTTGCGGCCAGCAGCACGCATGACGAGCGTGTGAACAACTGTCTTGCGGTTTGCATGACCACGACGGAAGTCGGAATGATGAGCGGAAGGGATGTCATGATGGACCGACCGACGATGCAGCAGCCAGCCGCGCTGCGGCAACGGGAAACGTGACAGTTGCGACGGTCCCGCCCCCGGCGTTCGCCGTGAGTTCGAGTGTCGCGTGGTGCGCCTGCGCGATCCAGCGGGCGATCGGGAGTCCGAGGCCGCTGCCATCTGGCGACATCGCACGCGCACGCGCGCCACGGAAAAAACGCTCGAAGACCCGGTTCCGTTCGTCGCCGGGGATGCCGATCCCGGTATCCGCGATACGCAGCTGCGGCGCACCGTCCGAGACGACAACGCTCACCGCGATGGAACCATCAGCCGCAGTGTACCGGATGGCGTTGTCGATGAGAATGCCGATCAGTCGGTCCAGATAGACCTGGTCGATCTGCGCCGGCGCCTCCTCGAGCCCCTGGACAGACAGGTGAACCCGTTGCTGCTGCGCGATGGGTTGCCACGAATGCACCGCATCGGCAACCACGTCGTCGACATAGCCTGGCACGGCGTGCACAGCGCCTGCAGCATCGGCGCGTGCCAGCTGCAGCAACTCATCGATCAGTCGCGTGGTGCGGGTCAGATCGTCCCGCACTCGACGCAAGGCCTCGCCTTGCGCGGCGGCATCCCCGGGATCGAGCTGCGCCAGGTCCACGGTGCCGAGCATCCGCGCGACTGGTGTGCGCAACTCATGCGCCGCATCGGCGAGGAATCGGCGCTGCTGTGCCAGCACACCATCGAGCTGATCGAGCAGCGCGTTGAAGCGCGTGCCCAGTCGGCCCAGCTCATCGGCGGGGTTGTCGATTGGCAGGCGTTGCGCCGGAGTCGTCCCCGGTGCCACCGCACCAGCGCGCCGATCACTGGTCATCCGGGCCGCGGCCGCCGCCATCACGCCGATGGGCCGCAGCGTGCGCTCCGCAAGCCACCAGCCGAGCGCGCCGGCAAAGAGCAGTCCCAGCGGCACGCCGATCAGTAGCCAACGATCGATCAGCGTCAGCGTGCGCTCGAGCGGTGCCGTACTGGCGTATACCCGCAGCGTCCAGCCCGGGGCGACCACGCTGTCGAGTGGTCCCGCCACCTGTTGCACCGGTGCGCGCAATCCGATGCGCTGGTCCGTGCCTTCGGTCCGCGGCGCATTTCCGGGTCGATCCGGCCCAATCCGAACCGCGATCCGGCCATCGGGGCGTTGAAACTCCACCACACGGTCCGGAAACATCACCTCGTTGGCGATATGCACGATCGTGGCATTCGCGTCACGATACTCGGCGTTTTCATGTCGGAAGAATGAGCGGATCGCATCGGACGAACTGCGAACGCCGGTGGTGAATTCATTGCGCAGTGCGGTACGGACGGTGACACGCAACGCGAGCGCAAAAACGAGAAAGACGAAGAGCACCGACGCCGCGTACCAGAGCGCCAGTCGTGCGCGGATCGAGAGCCCGGCTGATGGAGCGACCGTTGTCACAGGCGGACGTGCGGCGCAGCCATCGATGCACCGATCCGATATCCTGCACCGCGGATGGCGGTCACGAGCGGCAGTTCGTCGGGCAGATCGATCTTCCGGCGCAACCGACTGACGTACACATCGATCACGTTGCTGAAGGGATCATAGTTCTCGTCCCAGGCGCTGGCGCTGATGGTCTCACGCGTGACGACTTCGCCAGCGTGGCGGAGCAGCACTTCGAGCACCGCGAACTCCTTTGTCGTCAGCTCGATGTGCCGGTTGCCGCGCCGCGCCGTGCGCGTGCGTGTATCGAGTTCGAGGTCGCTCACAGTCAGGACCGTCCCGACGGCGGTCGGCGGCCGTCGCAACACCGCGCGAATCCGCGCGGTCAGTTCAGCCAGAGAGTACGGCTTGACGAGGTAATCGTCAGCGCCGATATCGAGTCCCTCAATCCGATCCTCCACCGCGTCGCGCGCCGTCGCCATCAGCACACGCGTCTGAGAACCCATCAGGCGCAGTTGCCGACAGATCTCGAAGCCGCTGATGTCAGGCAGGCGCACATCCAGCACGACCGCGTCGTAGGCATGCTGACGCAGCGCACTGAGGGCCGACGCGCCGTCGAGTACGGCGTCGACCGCGTAGCCCGTCCGCCGCAGATACTCGGCGGCGGTACGGGACATCTCGGGATCATCCTCCACGAGGAGCAGGCGCATCGGGAGGAGAATAGACCGCGGGGATGAATCCACCATGAACCCGGCACGTACCGTAGCCAGCCGGAGCGGCACGCGTCCGCGCATCGTCGGCCCGTTTCGGGGGCTGCTCAGCGCGGACTCGCCTCCGTCTCGCTGGAACTCCCCCTGGAACTCCGTCCCCATGAGCTCTGGAACTCCGTCCCCGTGAGCTCACGAACTCCGTCCCCATGAGCTCTGGAACTCCGTCCCCATGACGCCAGGAACTCCGTCCCCATGAGCTCTGGAACTCCGTCCCCATGACGCCAGGAACTCCGTCCCCGTACGATACAGGCATGCCAACCACCCGCCACTTCCGCACCTGCACGCTCTGCGAAGCCATGTGCGGCATCGTCGTGACCACGGACGGCCCGCGCGTCACCGATATCCGCGGCGATCCGGACGATCCATTCAGCAAGGGACACATCTGCCCGAAGGCCGTCGCACTGCAGGACATTCATGACGACCCCGATCGCCTGCGTCGGCCGGTGCGGCGGGTCGGCGAGACCTGGACGGAGGTCTCGTGGGATGACGCACTGAACGAGGTGGCGGCAAGGCTCAAGGCGGTTCAGGCCAGACACGGACGGGATGCCGTGGCGACCTACCTCGGCAATCCCACCGTGCACTCCTCCGGAGCCATGCTGTTCGCGCCCGACCTGGCGCGGGCGCTTCGGACCAAGAACCGCTACTCGGCCACCTCCGTCGATCAGCTGCCACACCACGTCGCGGCGATGCTGATGTTCGGCCACGTTCTCCTGATCCCGATCCCCGATATCGACCACACGCAGCACCTGATGATGTTCGGCGCCAATCCCGCCGCGTCGAACGGCAGTCTCATGACCGCGCCCGGCGTGGCGGATCGGATTCGTGCCATTCGCAACCGCGGGGGACGCGTGGTGCTGATCGATCCTCGCCGCACGGAAACGGCCGGTCTGGTGGATGCACATCACTTCATCCGCCCGGGCACCGATGCATTTCTCCTGCTGGGGATGCTGCATGTGATTCTGTCGGAGGGCTTGGCGCGCACGGATCGCTACACCGCATTTCTCACCGGCTGTGACGAACTGGGCGCCGTGGTACAGCGTTTTCCACCCGAACGGGTTGCGGGTGCGACTGGTCTCGACGCAGACACCATTCGCTCGCTGGCGCGGGACTTTGCCGGCGCGCCGAGCGCCGTCGCATACGGGCGCGTTGGCGTCTCGATGCAGGAGTTCGGTGGCCTGGCCTGCTGGCTGATCTCGGCGCTGAACGTCGTCACCGGCCGACTCGATGTGACGGGTGGCGCGATGTTCACCAAGCCGGCAATCGATATTCTGAAGGCGGATCAGCGGTCATCGGATGGCGTTCGATTCGGTCGATGGAAGAGCCGGGTGCGCGGGCTGCCGGAGCTTGCTGGTGAGCTGCCGGTGGCGGCGCTGGCGGAGGAAATCGAGACTGTCGGCCCCGGGCAGATCCGCGCGCTGCTGACACACGCCGGAAATCCGGTCCTGTCGACGCCAAACGGACCACGCCTGGCGCAGGCGATTGCCGGGTTGGAGTTCTACGTTGCAATCGATTTCTATCTCAACGAAACGACGCGCCACGCACACATCATCCTACCCCCGACCTTCGCGCTCGAACGCGATCACTACGATCTCGTCTTTCACACGCTGGCCGTTCGCAACACGGCGAAATACTCGGCACCCATCTTTCCGCGACCGGCGGATGCACGACACGACTGGGAGATCCTCAACGAACTCACCTGGCGCGTGCACGGTACCGCCGGTGCACGCGCCCGGGCCATTACGCTCTCGATGCTGACGCCGCGCCGGATGCTCGACATCGGGTTACGACAGGGACCGTACGGGGCCGGTTTCGTTCCCTTCGCGTCCGGGTTGCGGATGTCCACGCTGGAGCAGCAGCCGCATGGTGTCGACCTCGGGCCACTGCAGCCTGCACTCCCTGCCCGGCTTCGCACGGCCGACCGTCGCGTGCATCTGGCTCCACCTCTGCTGCTCAATGACATTCCGCGACTCGAGGCCACGCTGGACAATCAGGTGGGGACGGAGACACTGTCGCTGATTGGCCGCCGCGCGCTGCGGTCGAACAACTCATGGATGCACAACAGCGAGCGCCTGGTCCGCGGCAAGAACCGATGCACCCTGCAGATGCACCCGCGTGATGCGGGTGCGCGGACACTGATCGAGGGCGAATCCGTTCGTGTCGAGTCACGTGTCGGCTCAGTGATCGTGCCGGTTGAGATCACGAACAGCGTGATGCCCGGCGTCGTGAGCCTGCCGCATGGCTGGGGACACGGGAAGCGCGGTACACGCCTGACGATTGCCAACGCCCACCCGGGTGTGAGCATCAATGATCTCACTGACGATCAGCGTATCGATGCGTTGACCGGGAATGCGGGGTTCAGCGGCGTGCCGGTGCAGGTGGTGCGTGCCGGACAGGACGGCTGACCGCGCCACCCCCGATCAATGGCGATCAGGCGGCAGCGAATGATCGCGGGCAGACGCCATCGTTGCCCGAAACTCCCGTGTGTTCAGGGCGGCGAGTATCTCGCCGGAGTGCAGTAGGGGCTGACGCATCGCATCGATGATGGCGGCGACATCCGATCGCATCGGTCAGAAAGACAATCCGCTCGAAGCGATGGTCAGCTTCGAGCGGATCACACACTGGCCGGAACCGACCGACGACGTGTCAGTCAGTCATCGACGCAGGAACCTTTCCGCCATTGGCAGCGAACTGGCGCATCACTTCCTTGTGCAGCCACATGTTCATCGTCGCCGTGTCTGTCTTGTCGCCGGTGAATCCGAGTTCGTCGGCCAGCTCGCGACGCTCAGGCAGACTGCTCTCCATGCCGAGCAGCTTCATCAGATCGACGATCGATGTCTGCCAGTTCAACTTCTGCTTGTTCTGCGTGGCCATGAACGTGAGCACCGCTTCGACATCGAGCAGCGGAATGACAGGTGCAGGAGCATCCGGTGCGACGGGTGCGGCCGCGACGGGTGCAGCCGGTGCGGCGGGGGCTTCAGGCGCCTTGGCGCCGAAGAGTTTTTCCTTCAAGCGGCTGAAAATGCTCATGGTTGATTCCCGAGTATGGCGTGAACGCGATGACGCCACGCAACGTGTGGTGCGTGGTCGTCAGGAAGCTTAGACGATTGTAATCAAAAGGAGAAAGGGGTCGCCGGAATCGAATACGTCAGCGTATCCAGTCGGACGACCCCTCCACGTTCCCACGTAACGCCGAGCCCGGCGCTACGGCTTGCCGGCACCCGGCATCTGAATCATCGGAATCGCCGAGCCACTGACCTGTGGCATGACGCCGTTCCACTTTTTCGCCATCTCGTACTGGACCAGGCTGCCCGAGATGCTCTTGGCGAGCAGCTCATTGGCCTGCGCCTGGGCCTGCGCTTCAGCAAGGATTGCCTTCGCGCGACCCACCGCCTTGATGCTGTCGCCCTGCGCCTGATAGGTGTTCTTCTGCAGTTCGTTCTGCGCCGTGAGCGCCTGCTGCTGCATCACGTTCTTGGCGTTGATCGCCGCCATCACGGCCTGCGGCGCACGGATCTCGTTGATCGAGAACTGCTTCACCTCGATCCCGTACTGATCGAGCGCCTTCGCCAGCTTCACCTGCGTCTTGGCCACCGTCTCGGCCTTTTTCGGACCGAGAATGTTGGCGATCTCTTCCTGGCCGGCGACCTCCTGCAGCGCCTGCCGGATGGTCTGCCGCAGGTAGCCCTTCTGAATCGCATCGATATCGGTGCGGAACGTCGAGTACAGGAAGGGCACCTTTGCCTGCACCAGCTCAAAGCTCATCGAGACATCGAGCGAGATCGGTTGCCCCTCGATCGAGTTGACGTTGATCTCGTCGTTGTTGATTGAGCCTTCGGTCGCGCCCTGTGTGAGCACGAGCGTCTGCATGAACGTGGGGTATTCCTTGATGCCGGTCGTCAGCGGGTTGCGCAGGT
Source organism: Gemmatimonadaceae bacterium (assembly GCA_031414435.1). Taxonomy (GTDB): domain Bacteria; phylum Gemmatimonadota; class Gemmatimonadetes; order Gemmatimonadales; family Gemmatimonadaceae; genus JACMLX01. The sequence continues at coordinate 41,383 of JANNVN010000410.1, read as the reverse complement.
GCAGCCCGGGGCCAAGCGGCACCGGATCCACGCCGCCACTGGTTCGCCGGATGATGATTCCGACGTGCCCCGGTTCGATGTATGTGACCGTGGTCGACGAGAGCCAGAGTACGCCGACGAGGATTCCAAACCCGAGGACGGCCTTCCGGGCACCGCCACCGCCTCCGGCCGCCGCAGCGCCCATCTGCGAGATGCGATCACCGATCGAGCTGCCCATATAGAGTCTCCTGGTAGCACTTTGAACAGAGCGGCTCTCCGCTGGGGAGCCGTACGAGAGAGTCGGGCGCCTGCCACCCATGAATGGGGCAGGTGAGTGCGGCGCGCTCGTCGATCAGGCGGCGGTTCTCCGTCTGTCGGAAGCGGGTGCCGAGCGGTGTGAACGCCTTGACTCCCCAAAAGAAAAAGGCGGTGCACGCCGCGATTGCCGCGACGAACAACACGCCTTCAAGAAGAATTACGAACACTGGTTCAAGCTCCGTCCGGGCTCGGGTTCGCGCGATGGCGCGTCCTGTCCGGTATCAGAATATTGACGACGCATGGTGTCAAAAAGTTTCAGGTCCGAACCGATCTCGGGCGTGTCGCAACATCGTTGCATCTGAGCGGTCGGGTTGTGGTTACCTCGAGCCCGCGTGAGGGCGCTCGACCCGTCACCGGTCGGCGCAACATCTGTCGACCGGTGGCTGGGGTATGAGTGGCTCGGTCCACAGCGCAGCTTCGTTTCCCAGTCGTTGACCGCGCGTCATTGGAGTGCTTCCGACTGATCCTGGGATTCGCCTGGGACGGTTGGGCCAGTGTCTCGGACAGCCGTTCCCCGCCGTTCCCTATAAGGATTATACGATGCTCGGACTCAACTGCGCACGATACATCCCGATCGCCATCGCCTTTGGCGCCCTCACGGCCTGTCGTGACCCGCTCGCTCCGTTTCAGCCAGAGGTGTCGAACGTCACGGATTCCTTTGCGCTGCAGGCCACGGGAGTCAGCGGCCTGAGCAGCACGTCGTCGTACACGTGGACGAACACCGGGACCCGCGCGACGATCAACCACTCCACGACGACGTCGGCAGGCTCCGCCCAGCTGACGGTCCGTGACGCATCAGGGGCCGTTGTCTACGATCGCGCATTGGTGCCGAGTCTGAACGAGCCGACCACGACCGGCGTCGCCGGAACCTGGACGGTGCAATTGCGAATGACCGGGTATTCGGGCACGCTGAACTTCCGGGCACAGAAACTCTAGTCCGCGCGGCCGCGGCCGGTCAGCGCCCGAGTTCAAACCGCAGTGCCGCCGTCAGTGTCGGGTGCCGGAAGGTGAACCCGCTGTGTTGGAGTCGCGTCGGCAGCACCCGCTGACCGTCAAGGATGGTGGCCTGCGCCATCTCGCCAAACAGGGCGCGGAGCGCGAAGGCCGGCACCGGTAGCACCGCGGGTCGATGGAGGACTGACCCAAGGGTTGAAACGAACTCGCTGTTGGGAACGGGCGCAGGCGCGGTCAGATTGTAAACACCTGATGCTGTCGGGTTCATGAGCAGATGGTGAATCGCCCCGACCTGGTCTTCAAGCGAAATCCAGCTCATCCACTGATTACCCGCGCCGAGTGGCCCACCGAGGCCGAGTTGGAACGGTGGAAGCATTTTGGCGAGGGCGCCGCCGGCCGGGGAGAGCACGATGCCGGTGCGGGCGATGGCGACGCGAAGTCCCGCTGAGTCCGCCGGCTCGACTTCGCGCTCCCAGGCGGCGCAGACATCGGCCAGGAACCCCTCACCTTTCTTAGCACTTTCATCGAGCAGTGTCGAGCCAGTATCGCCGTAGTAACCGATCGCAGATGCCGATATGAGCACATCTGGCCGGCGGCGCATTCGCAGGAGCGCCTCGACCAACGTTCGGGTGCCGAACATCCGGCTGTCGATGATCTGGCGCTTATGGTCGCTCGTCCACCGCTCGCCGACGTTCGCGCCGGCAAGGTGGATCACCGCGTCCACCCCCTCCATGGCTGATTCGTCAAGCGTCCGCGCACCGGGATTCCACGCAATGTCGCCGCGCGAAGCATCCGGGCGGCGCGTGATCCACCGGACCGTGTGTCCGCCGGTGCGAAGGAACCAGGTCAGCGCCGAACCTATCATCCCGGTGCCGCCCGTAATCGCAATCGTACGGCGCGGCTGATCGGCGAAGGCCAGATGTTGCTCGAGATCGGACCGCGTGCGGGCGTGCCGGAAGTCGAACAGCTGCTCGAGCTGCCGACGAACGAACCAGCCGCCGCCGATCTCGCCAAGCGGCCCCATCGGCAGCTCGTAGTCGATCTGGTCAACCAGCACGCTGGTACCGTCAGCCGCCGGCTCCATGACGTGTGCGTGCTCCCAGCGGGCGAATGGTCCCTCCACCTGCACGTCAGTGAACCGTTCACCGGCGACGTAGCCCCGATGCTCCATCAGCAGACGCTGGTGCAGCAGGCCACCTGCGAGCGGCACCGCGACCTCGACCCGGCTGCCGTCCGTGATTCCCCCGGTCCGCGACACTACTCGCGTCCGCTGCCAGCCAGGGGTGAGGCGCTCGAAGGCACCGGGCTGTTCGTGCCAGTCAAAAAGGGCGCGGGGTGACACCGGCATCGGGCTGCGGCGGACGAACTGCGGCACGGCAATTACCTGGCGAGAGTCACTCGACCCGCGCGGCGACATGCCGCGCGAACGTTTAGTCTTGAACGCTCAGGACAGCCGCTTCGGGTTCCGCGTCTGAGGTCGGATGAGCTGCACCGCCCGTCGCGGCTGGCGCAGCCTCGTCGTCGGGCGGCGCTTCGCCAGCGGCAGGATCGACGGCGTCCACGACGACCTCGCCCGGAATCGGCGGCAGCGTCAGGCCAGCACGCGCAGCGAGGCGCTCGCGCTCGTCGCGGTCCGCGAGCGATCGCAGCATCGCGTCAACGACGGGACTCTGCAGGTAACGTCCCTTTTCCCACCCCTCCACAATGCCCTTCGGCAGCCCGTGCAGCAGTTCGCCGAGCTGCGCGCTGCTGAGGCCGATGGACTCGCGGAAGTGTCGGATTTCCTTGCCGGTCAGCAGCGAGTGCTGGGTGCGCATGGTCAGGATGGCCTCACGCTCCCCCTCCTCGCGCTGCTCCACGGTGTGCTGCTTGTCGCCGCACTTGTTGCACTTGTACATGCTGCGATCAACGCGCGCCGCCATGCCACTCAGTCGGATGGTGACTTCTTCAACGGCGAGCGCATAGTGCCCACCGCACCGGCGGTGCAGGTGACCTTCGAGGGAGAGATCGGACATACGCCCAATCTAGTGGCCTGGAAGGGAACTTCGGGAATCAGTCGCCGGTCGGTGCATCCCGGGCTGGCTACGTTGCAAATCCTCTCGATACCGCCGGTATTGCTGCGGTTTTCGCCTTGCCATCGAGGCGCTCATCCGGCTTGGTGCTATCAGAACTTCGATTCCACGCCACTCGTGACTGCGGTCAGACCGTGGCCATGCGGTGCTGTGCGACGGCCGCCTGCAGCGCATCGGCGATCTCATGCAATGGGAGAACGTCGACGGCTGCACCCAGCTTGATCGCTTCGCGAGGCATGCCGAAGACGACACAGGAGGCCTCATCCTGCGCGATGGTGTGGGCCCCTGCCTCGCGCATCTGAAGCAATCCCTTCGCGCCATCGGCACCCATACCGGTGAAGATCGCCCCGATGGCATTCCGTCCGGCGTGTTTGGCGACAGTGGAGAAGAGGATGTCGACCGCGGGACGCTGATGGTGCACGCGCGGTCCATCCTTGACCCGCACCTGGTACTGCGCGCCGGACAGCGTCAGCATCATGTGGAAGTTCCCTGGCGCGACGAGCGCGACACCTGGCACCACGGCGTCCCCATCTTTCGCCTCGCGGACATCGAGTGCACAACAGCCGTTGAGCCGCTGCGCGAAGGAGGTGGTGAAGCGCTCTGGCATGTGCTGACAGATCACAATGCCGGGCATCGCGGCCGGCAGGCGTTTCAAGACGGCTTCGAGCGCCTGTGTGCCGCCGGTGGACGCCCCCAGCGCGATGATCTTGTGCGTCATGGACAGGCCCGACAGCGCCGGCGCCTGTCGGGCCGGAATCGGGCCGCTGCCCGCCGGATCGACCCGCCTCTGGAGCCTGGCGCGTGATGCGGCGCGGATACTCTGCACCAACTGACGCGAAATGTCCGGCACCGACGTCGCCGAGCCAGGCTTGCCGATCACATCAACCGCACCGAGCGAGAGCGCACGAATGGCCGCGTCACTGTTCGCCGGCGTCAACGAGCTGACGATGATGACCGGCACGGGATAGTGCTTCATCAGCTTGGCGAGGAACGAGAGTCCGTCCATCCGCGGCATTTCGACGTCGAGCGTGATGACGTCCGGCTTGAGGGCGACGATCTTCTCACGCGCGGCATAGGGGTCAGCAGCGGTCCCGACCACGGTGATATCGTCGTACCGGGACAGCTCCTCTGTGAGCAGCTTCCGCACCAGCGCGGAGTCGTCGACCACCAGGACTTTGATCACGCGCTGATTGTCCCACTGACTGCCGAGGCGGCAACACCGGCGGCGGCGCCATGACTGAAGAGCGCGAGCAGTGCGTCTCCTTCGTCCATCTGCAACCGCGTGAAGGCCTGCCGCACTTCGCCGTCGCGGACGGCAAATGGCTCGTCACCGGCATCTGCAGGCGCATCGAGGCGGTAGACGGCTGCACCGCCATTGACCAACGGCAGCACATTCCCAGCGACCACGTTGGCCAACTCTCCGAGCGCATCGCGCTGGATCTGGCGGTCCGGAGCCGCCGCGCCGAGCATGTTTTCCGCGAGGGCCGGCAGCATCCCTGCCGTCACGCCCACCACCACACGCCCAGCGCCAGCACCACGATAGGCGACGCTGACCGTCGCGGCGAGCGGCAGGAACTCGGCCCCTTCGACGCTGCCCGTTTCCGGGAACAGGAGGGCCAGCGACTCAAAAGTCAAAGTCGCCGCTTGGATCAGAGATGTCATTGCTGGCTGCTGCATGTGCAAGTCCGGTGACCTGGAGGATGGTGTTGCGGAGCTGTTCCGGAGTGAACGGCTTGTGCACGATCTCGACGCCGTGTGTACGCAGCCGCGCGAGTCGGGTAGCACTGCTCTCGGTACTGACGACGATGACGGCCAGTGCCCGCCACTCTTCGCTGGCGCGAATGCGTCTCAGCAGCTCTTCGCCATCCATCACCGGCATGTTCACGTCGAGCAGCGCGAGATCGACCCAGTGTTTACCGAGCTGCTCAAGCGCCTCGACGCCGTTGGCGGCCTCGTGGATTTCGCCCAGCGGAATTCCACACAGCGACAGTGTGCGGCGAATCATCGCACGCATTACACCGCTGTCGTCGACGATCAGCACATTCAGTGTCATACACTACCTCTGGAAAGCGACTTCAGGCGCAGTCAAGCATGAGGGCGCCTCGGGCGAAAGCACGCGCAGTATGCCATTGGTGCGAAGCTGCACCAGTCCGGACGCGATGTGAACCGATATGGTGCGTGACTGCCCCACACCGCCCGTGTCGTCGGCGTGAATGAGCACACCATTCTTCCAGAGCAGCTTGCGCAACGTGAGCATGTTCCGCTTGCCGATCTGGAAGGTGTCCTCGGAGTCGACGCGGCCGGAGAAGGAGCCTCCTGCGACGCTGACCGTCATGCGTTCCTTGCGTGCGCCGAGCCGGTAGCACTCCTTGAACAGCAGCGGCACGCCGGTGTCGACAAACATCGCCGGCTGTGCCCTGGCCCTCGCATCATCGATCTGTGACGTGGGCAGCATGACGTGGAGCAGGCCGGCGACCTTCGCTATCGGATCGTGCACGACGATGCCGAGACAGCTGCCGAGCGCGTATGTGATCAGCGTGTCCTCGGGCCTGTCGGACACCTTGATGTCCGCCATGCCGATGATCACCGGACGCACCGCCAGGAGGGGGCCGCCAGTGCTCATTTCGCGTACACCGCTGGCTGGACGTAGCGATACTTGTGTTCAATGGCCGTCAGGCTCTCCGAGTGACCGATGAAGAGATGCCCGTCAGGTGCAAGTAACTCCCGGAACCGGTCAACGAGGCGTGTGACGGTCGGCTTGTCGAAGTAGATCATCACGTTCCGGCAGAAAATGAGATCGAAGGGGCCGCGCATCGGCCAATCCGCCATCAGATTGAGGAACGCGAAACTGATCGGCGCGCGCAGCTCGCGAACGACGGTCCCGCCGCCATCAGGCGTCTGCGTGAACCAGCGCTGTCGGCGTGCCGCTGAGACATCGGCGAGTTGCTGTGCGGGGTAAGTACCCTGTCTGGCGGCGGCGACGACTTTCGTGCAGATATCCGTCGCCAGAATCCGCACGTCGTAGCCAGGCGGCAACGATTCCAGCAACAGCATTGACAGGGTGTACGGCTCTTCACCACTCGAACACCCCGCGCTCCAGATCCGCAGCGGCTTGTTCGTCGCGATGACGGTCGGGAGGATTCGTTGCAGGAGGAAGTCGAAGTGCGCCGGCTCGCGGAAGAAGTCTGTCTTGTTGGTCGTGAGCAGATCGATCAGCCGCACCATCTCATCGCCATTCTCCGCCTCGACGATATCGAGGTAGGCGCTGAAGCTCGGGATCCGACGGTCCAGCAACCGCTTCGACACACGCGAGCGCACGAGGCCTTCCTTGCCGGCGGGAATCGCGAGCCCGGCCCGCTCATACGCAATCCGACGCACGCGCCGGAAGTCATCTGGCGAGAGGGCTGGTGCGCTGGCGAGTGAGTCAGTGCGGGTGGGCGACGGCATTGCCTGGAGGTGGCGGGATATCGCGGAACGGAGTCCGGCAGAGGGAGCGCACGCCAGGCGCCGTCACATCTCGGCGACACGAGGCTTCCGGCCGACCGCCGGACGGAGGACGCGGACGCGCCGCGATCAGGCGTCCTGCGCCAGCGCGGGAATCGTGACGATGGCGGCCACTTCATCGGTCGAGAGCACACGCTCAATGTCGAGCAGCAATCGGAGACGACCGTTCGACTTGCCGAGGCCGAGCAGGAACTCGGTGTGGAAGCCGGTGCCGAAGTCTGGCGTGGGATCGATGTCTTCCGACGCGATACTCGCCACTTCGGAGACCTTGTCGGCAACCACACCGATCTGCACGCCGCCAATCTGCACGACGATCATGACCTGTTCGGGCTCTGTCGCTGGCGGCATGCCGAACTTCGCGCGCAGATCCATGATCGGAATCACCTTGCCACGCAGGTTGATCACGCCGCGAATGTGCGGGGGAGTCCGCGGAACGCGCGTCACCGGCATCATGCTGATGATCTCCTGGACACGCAGGATCTCAACACCATACTCCTCGCCAGCGAGGTAGAAGGTCAGGTATTTTCCACCAAGTGACGTGGTGCGATCAACGGTGCTGGCCATACGGTCTCCGCAGCGGTCGGGGATACGGACGGTCGGTGTGTTCGAACCGTCCAGATGAGTATCGTTGGCGGGTGGACACCGCTGAACTGCGCGTCAGGCGGCCTGCGAGCGTCCGATCGGGCGGGCGTCCCCGGTGCGCGCCAACAGTGTCATGCGCGCGATGTCGATGATCAATCCAACCCGTCCATCGCTCAGAATTGCGCCGCCGGAGATGCCCGGCACTTCGCCGACGCCTTCACCGAGCGCCTTGGCAACGACCTGCTGCTGACCAAGCAGCTGGTCGACGAGGAGCGCGACTCTGTGCGCTCCATCGCCGACGATCATCAGAATGGCTTCGCTGGGGTTCGTCACGGCATCGGCAATACCGAACAGCTGATGGAGGCGGATCACGGGCAGCACTTCGCCGCGTAACATCACGACTTCACCACCAGGCGGAATCGTGGACAGCATGCCGGCATCGGGTCGGAAGCTGAGTGAAATGCTGGTGAGCGGGACGATGTAGCGTTCATCGCCGACGCGGACGAGCATGCCATCAGTGACGGCGAGTGTCAGCGGCAGGCGAATCTGGAAGGTCGTACCCTGGCCAAGCACGGAGTGGATATCGATCCGGCCCCGAATTGACTCGATGTTCCGGCGAACGACATCCATGCCGACCCCACGCCCGGAGATATCCGTCACCGTCTCGGACGTGCTGAAGCCCGGCACAAAAATGAGTCCGTTGACCTCGGAGTCCGTCAATGACTGACTGGGCGAGACGAGTCCCTTCTTGATGGCCTTCGCCAGAATCCGGTCTCGATTCAGTCCACGGCCGTCATCGCACAGTTCGACGATCACACTGCCACCCTGCTGGAAGGCGGCCAGCGTGACACGACCGGCGCGTGGCTTGCCCGCACGCTCACGATCTGCCGGCAATTCGACACCATGATCCACGGCGTTGCGCACCATGTGCACGAGGGGATCCGCGATGGCGTCGACCATGTTCCGATCGAGTTCCGTCTCTTCACCATCGGTGACGAGTTCGACCACTTTTCCAGTCTTCTGCGCCACGTCGCGAACCAGCCGTGTCAACTTCTGAAACGTTGACTTGAGCGGGACCATCCGCATTGACATACTCAGGTCCTGCAGTTCACGCATGATCTTGCCGGCGTGCGTCACTTTTTTCACGAGCTCATGCTGCCCACTGTCGGCGACAGCGGGATCGGCCGCGATCATCGACTGTGCGATGACGAGCTCCCCGACCATGTCGACCAGTCGATCAAGGCGGTCGGTGCGCACGCGGACCGACAGATCGGCTTCTGACCTGCTGCCCACACGCGTCGCAGTGTTGCGCACCGCACCATCGACCGACGCCTCCGGCGGATTCTGGCGCGGCGCGGTGGCGGCGAGCTGGTTGCGCGACGTCACACTCTGCGTGACGCTGCGCGTCGCGACGCCCGCCAGCACAGCATCGACATTCATCAGATCATACATCAGGTCTGCGCAGTCCGACGGCAGCGCGATCGGTTGTTGCGACTGCACCGCCGCTTCGACGCCGACCAGGAACTGAGCGAGAACGTCGTTGGATCGCAGCGAGAGGTCTGCAACGGCTTGTGTGTACGGAAGCTCGCGTTCACGCACGCGGCTGAGCAGCGACTCTGCGTGGTGCGCGAATTCTGCCAGCCGATCGAGGCCCATGAAGGCGGCGGTGCCCTTGACGGTGTGGAACGCCCGGAAGACGGTGTTGATCGCTTCGATGTCGCCGGGGTTCGCCTCCAGCTCGAGCAGCGCGGCTTCCGCCCCCGCCATCGATTCGCGACTTTCGGCAATGAAGTCACTGAGCAACGAGAAATCTGCATCGTCCGGCACCATGCCGCCGTCAGTGACTGCGGAATCGGCGCTGACGGGCGTACTGGCGCCCGGCGGCGCACTCGGCGCCGATGCCTGTGCCTGTGCCTGTGCCGACGGCGCGGCGACAGCTTGGTGGACAGGGCGCGATACCGGGGCAGCCATCGCATCACTCAACGCGGTGGCGTTGTCGGCGTCGTGCACTATGGCGATCAACGCGGTCTGCGTGACGCATGGTTCGCCACGCGATGCCTGATCCGCCTCCCGGAGTGCCGCATCGATCGCCTCGCTCGCTTGCGACAACAACACGGCTGCGTCATGCACTCCACCAAGCAGGATCAGATTGAGGGCGGTCGCCGCGCGCTGGGCATGTGCACGAACCTGCGTCGACGCCGTAGCATCAAACACGGCGAAATGGCGCAACGTATCCCGCAGTGCCTTGATGTCGTCGTGCTCATCAGGTTGCAGCTGAATGACGATGAATGCCGCATCATTGAGTTCGGCGGGAATCATCCCCGACCGTCCGATCGAAGCGTCGTGCGGGTTGGCTCAGGCACTGGTGGTGCCGCGTCCAACCAATGTATCCGCCAGTGCCTGTCGTGAGTCAGCATCCGAGAGCGTTGCATTCGGATCGAACGAAGTGGCGTCCTTCCGCGCCCGGGCAGACGCGGATGTGTACGTCGAGGAGCCGCTCTCCTCACCCGCCTGATCCCCGAACAGATTCGTGATCTCGGTGAGGCGACGTTCCATGTCGGTCAGCAGGGATTGCACGTGCATGATCTGCTGCGACGTGATATCCTGGAATTGCATGTGACCCATCACCGCAAAGAGTTCGTCGCGCAGGTCACCACGGATGGCACTGGCCTTCGCGGCATCGGCCAGCGTCTCCTCAGTTTCGAGGTCATTGACCTTCGCAATGGCGCGCTCGAGTGCGTCCATGATGTCGATGGCCGCCTTGCCGGTGGCCGACGACACCTCGTCGAGCTTCTCGTTGGTGTGTGCGAGACGCTCTGTGGTTGCGGCACGAATATTCTCGCGACCGGTGCGGATTGAGGCGAGCATGGCGTGTACCTCGCCGATGGCGCGCACGAAGAGCGGAGGCAAGAGGGGCAGGACGCCTTCGGCGGCAGCGACGGTTGCCACCACCCCGGCTTCGGCCGGTCGCCGTGGCGCCAGCTCACCCAGCTCGGCATCGAGCAAGCGCAGCGTGGAGGCCGTGTCGTACAGCAGTTCTGAGGCTCGTTCCGTTCCCATGGTCATGCTGCCGGCGCGACGATGAGACTTTCGATCTTTTCCTTCAGTACCTGCGGCGTGAACGGCTTCACGATGTAGTTGTTGACGCCTGCCTCGAGCGCCGTGATGATGTCCTCGCGCACACTGCGCGCGGTGACCATCAGGACCGGTACCGTGCGGCCGTCGTCGCGCTGCCGGAGTGCCTGCACCAGTTCTGTCCCGGACATGTTCGGCATGTTCCAGTCGGTAATGACGAAGGCGATGGTGCTGTCGAATCGGGCGAGGGCCTCGACGCCGTCAGCAGCTTCGACACAGTTGGTAAATCCGATTCGCTGGAGGGAGTTGACCACTATCCGGCGCATCGTTGCTGAATCATCCACAACCAGGAACTTCATCGTCGCGTCTCTGCCGTTGGCGAATGGAGGATGAGCGCGAGTGCGCGCACGTCCCGGGGCGCAAGAACGGCTTTGGCGCCGTTCCCACTACGGAATGAAAAGACTCTTCCCGTATGCTAGTGTCGTCCATTGCGCCCGCGTCTTGAGCGTGTTGTCTCATGCGAACCTCGTGCGGGATCCTGACGACCCGGAGACAGGCGCAGCTGAGGTGCGTCACAGTCCACGTGGCATCGGATCACGCCAGGGTGGAAGCCGCGGACCGGAGTGCTCGTCGCGTGGGCGTCCTCACCCACCTGGCGAAACCCACGACACAGGCATGACGCAACAACGAGGAACGGTCGTGCGGCAGCTGCCACACGACCGTTCACACTGCTGTTGACGAGCTGCAGCTGACTATACCACGAGCAGAGTCGCGATCAGAGCTCGCCGCGATCCAGAATTCGCTTCGCCACGTCGCCCGCCATCTGGGCGGTATTGTAGGCACCCATCAGTATTCGCTTCTTTACCTCGTCGACACGTTCCGTGCTGCTTGCGGCACGCGTCGAGGCCCCCCCCGCCAGCGCCCGTGCTTCGTCGCTGAACGAGACCGTATCCTGCGTGACGCGCTCTTTCGCGGCCGACTCCGTCTCGGCACGACGAGCGGGCGCATTACGCTCACCAGCAGCGGGCTTGCCGATGCTCAGTGCGTCCGGGTCGATCCTGCCCTTTCCATTGATCTGCATAGTTGTCTACCTCCGTAGGGAGGGTATCGGCGGCAACGGATGAAACTTTAACAATCTGTCGCCGCAGAAGTCGCCCGGGCAGTCGCAGAGGCAGTCGGCGCGTCGGGTGACCCGGCCTGGTGTTCCGGCAGGTCCTCGATCTCCTGTGGGACGTTGAGAGGCGTCGGGCCCCTCATCGGAATCGGACGCATCGGGCGCGGTGTCTTCCGCCGCGGCAGGTCTGCTCGCGGCACAGGTGCGAGCGGCACCGCCTGATCGCGCAGTGCTGCGAGCAGGGAGAGCCCCGCCGCGAGCAGCGAGATCGTGTCCTCGCGCCGGGACTCCGCACGCACGTCGATCGCGTGGGTCCAACGGGGCGTCAGCATATGGCTGGAGATCGAAGAGGTCTGTGACATCATGCTGTCGACGCGTGAGCCGGCACGCTGCAACACTTGCAGTCGAGGCTGGTACCCCAGAGCGGGGCGTTCCAAAGACAGCGTCCGTGCCCGGGGCCGGGCCGACGTCCGGCGCTGGGGTCAGAGCACCACGTTGATGGCGCTGCGCGACGAGGGCTGCTGGTACTCCTGAGAGGCCACCTGACGCGCCTCGAGCAGTGAGAGCTCCGCGGCGACCTCATCCCTGACGCGCGTTGCAACCAAGCCTGCCTGGTGACCGAGGCGCACGCTGACCTGTACCTCGGCGGCGACACGGGCGACCAGATCGGGCCCGGGGGCTGTCGTGGCGACCTGGCGCCAGGCGGCGATCGCGGCATCGACGATTCGGCCGCGTTGATCGAGCAGGTCGGTCAGCCCCGCCTCGTCGCCTCGCTCGATCGCGACGACGGCGGCAGCCGCCAGATCGTTCGCGCGGGCGAGGAGATCAAGCACGGCTACATCGGGCCCAACGACATCGTATTGCATTGGCCCGTTATGCCGATGCCGCGAGCGGCGTCGCGTGGGCCTCATCGAGCTGCTTCGCGGCCAGCGCGAAGGCGGTGCTGAGCGTGTTCACAATGCCGATCAGTCGACCAAGTCGTACGGCGTCGCGACGGATGCCGACATCGACCAGTTCGGCGAGCACGAACCCATACAGCATCGACAGATCGACCGCGAGCTCCCCGCCACGATCGATGTCCAGTGTGCCGAGGAGTTCGCTGAGGATTTCGCGCGCCCGGCTGAGATTCGCCACGCGCAGCTCGATCTGGTCATTGCGGATGGCCGTCTGGGCACGCCGCATGACGACCTCAAGGTGTTCGAACAGGAGCACGGTCAGGCGGGCAGGTGACGCGGACAGAACCTGCAGCTCCCGGTACTGCGTTGCGCGTGATGGGTAGGTCACGGTGGTCGAAAGCTGGAAGGATGGTTGATCAGCGGAATCAGCGCGAACGGGTACTGCCGGCGATCGATGATTGGAGCGAATTGCCCTGCGCCTGGAAACGACTGATGGCCAGTTCCATCGCTGTGAAGCGCGCGACCAGCGCCTCGCGCCGCGCTTCCACCCGAGCCTGCAGGTCGCGGACGCGCTTGTTGAGGCGCGTGTTGGAGTCGTTGATGGTGGAAACGGCATTGGTGATCGTGCCATCGACCGCGCGTGATGCACTGCCGGTGGCGGTGACCATCGCGTTGCCGATGCCTTCCGAGCCGAACAGCGCCTGCACCCCGGCCAGGTTGGCGCCGATCGCCGTCCGCAGGATCGTGTCACTGACTTCGATCGAACCACTGCGGGTCAGCGTGAATCCTGCGAGCGCACCCTTGCTGTAGTCACCGCCAGCTGGAACTTCCGTTCGCAGCGACTGCGTGAATGAATTCACCAGGCGGCGCAATGTGCCGTTGCTCTGCAGCGGCTGACCCGACAACTGCTGACCGCTGGCAAACGTCACGATGTCGTTGTAGGCCTTGGCAAAGTCTTTCACCCCCTTCACCGCGGCCTCGAGGTCGCGTGTGACGGTGAGATCGACTTCAGTGCCGACTTCTGCCTGCAACAGGTTTAGCGTGACGCCATCCAGCGCATCGCTGATCGAGTTCGAGGGCCGTGTCAGCAGCACGCCGTCGACGCGAACCTGGGCATCGCTGCCCTGGACCATCGCACGAGAGCGACCAATCGTCTCCGCGCTGAATGCGCCGAGCAGCGCCACAGGCGCGCCGCCAGCCGCCGGTGCCAGCGTCATCGACAGACTGAGTCGCGAATCACCGCCCGTCCCGTCGTTGAGACGGAGCTTGCCATCATTGTCGATGGATGCCGACGCCGGACGCGTGCCGCTGCCGAATCCGCTGGTACTGTCGTTCAGCTTCGACAGCAACGTCTGGAGCGTATCGGCACCACCGACGACAAATGACGTCGTGACCGTCGTCCCGTCGCCGCGGCGCCCGTTGAACGTGAGTGTGTCACCCACCGTGACGCCGAGCGAGACACCACCGGCGCGGAGGTCGGTCAGCCGTGTCGTCCCATCGGCGACGTTGTTCGTCGCATTCTGGAACGCAAGACCGGACGCGAGCACCTGCTGCACCGTTGACTGCGCGCCGGCGGCAAAGCCAAGCGCCGCAATCGTATCCGCGCTGCCGGGATCAGCCGACGCGGTCACATTGCCACCCGCACTCAGGCGATACGACGCCACACCACCCACACTCTCGCGCTGCACTTCGGCCTGTCCCCCGGCCGCACGGATCTTCGCGACGATCGAGGCGATCGAGTCGACAGTGAGATCCACGCTGATCGTCCGGCCACCAACCCGAATACTGCTCGGCGGCGGCACCGTCACTCCCAGTGCGGCGGCTACCGCCAGCCCTGACGACGGGACCGCACGCGAGCGGGAATCCATGAAGCCGAGGTCACGCAGCACGCCGGCGCTGCCATCGGTCAGCCCGGTGCCGGCACTGCCAACGGCGTCCGCTGAGAGCACCAGCCGCTTCTGCCCCGCCGCGCTGGAGAGAATCGACGCCGATACCTTGGTGGCCGTCGCCCCGGTATTGAGGGCATTGATCTTGTCACGCACGCCATCGAGCGTATCAGCGGCTTCGAGCGTGACGGTTTGTCCGGCAACAGCAAATGACCCACTGAGGCCCAGCGCAATGGTGGAATCGCTGACGACAGCGCCGCTCAACTTCTCGGCGCGCGCCAGATCCACCACCTCGACACGATAGGAGCCGGGGCGAGCCGCGGCGTTGGCCGACGTCGAGAGCAGGGTGCGGTTCGTCTGCGAACTCGGCGATGCAGACGCCAGAAAATTGGTGAACGCAGTGCCGAGTTTGAGGGCATTGCCCGCATCCTGCAGCTTCGTCACCAGTCCGGTCAGTTCGTTCCACGCCGTCTTCCGCTTCTCGGCCGCAGTGATCTGCGTCTGAATCGGTGTGACTGTCCGTGCCGTGTCGGCAGCGGAGAGCTGATCCACCAGGTCGCGCCACTGCACGCCTGACGCCAACCCTCCAACGTTGATGCTCGTTCCCATGTTCGTCTCCTCCCCCAGTGCGCGGACCGGCCGTGACGTGCGATACGTGACGGCCGGCCAGCGTTACTCACGGTCCGTCAGGTTTAGCGCAGGAGGCTCAGAACGCTCTGCGAGCTCTGGTTCGCCTGCGACAGCATGGCCTGTGCTGCCTGCGTGAGGATGTTGTTCTTCGTGTAGTTCGCCATTTCTTCCGCCATGTCGACATCGCGGATCGTCGACTCTGCGGCCTTCACGTTCACGACGGCAGACTTCAGGTTCTGCACCGTGTAGTCAAGGCGGTTCTGACCGGCACCGATCGTAGCCAGCACGGAGTTGATGTTATCAAGCGCCGTGTCGACGTTGGCGATCGAAGCCGTACCGGCCAGCGTCACCGATGACGCGGCGAGCGATGCGTTGACCGTGACCGAACCGCCTGCAGTGCCGTCGCTGACCTGGAACGCCAGCGATGTGAACACCGACGACCCCTGAAAGTTGGTCGAGGAGATGATGCGGTCCACTTCCGAACTGAGGGTGCTGATTTCCGTGTTCAGGGTGCCCGTGACGGAGCTGTTGTTGCCCGACGACTCGCGCTGGATGATCAGTTCCTTCTGACGCTCGAGAATGCGCTGGATGGTCTGTGCCGACCCTTCCGCGATCTGCAGCATTGCATTGCCCTGCTCGGCGTTCGCCGCCGCCACCGTCAGCGAGCGGCTCTGCGCACGCAGCTTGTTGGCGATGGAGAGACCGGCGGCGTCATCGGCGGCGCGGCTGATCCGCAGGCCCGATGACAACTTCCGCATCGAACTGTCCGTCATCATGGTGTTGACGAACGCGTTCTTGACTGAGTTCAGAGCGCCTACGTTGGTGTTGATACGCATGGGACCAATCCTCCGTGATTGACTGTGGAGCATCCGTGCTCCAAACCGGCACCGCGAATCGGTCTCCGGCTCCCCCTCCAGTCTCGGCACCGGCACCCCGAACTTGAGTGAACGGACGGGACTGCTTCAGCGGCATCTGTTTGCGTGCCGACCCTCAGTCCGACATGCCAGCCTTCCCTCCCATGTCACGGGCCACACGGCCCGCCATCCGGCAGCCGCGCGATCGCGCGCTGTCGGAGTGCCTTGCGGGCGCACACGCCCTCAAGGCCGGCAAGACCGATGCAGCGTTGAAACGCTATGCGGCGGCGATCGCACTCGCACCACGCGATGCCGATGTTGCCGCACTCCACGGTGTGGCGTTGCGCAGCGCGGGGCGACTCAAGGACGCGCAGCGCGAGCTGATTCGCTCAATCGCGCTCGATGCACAACGAGCGGACAGCTATTCGCAACTGGCGCAGACCTATGTCATGGTCGGCGATCGGGCGCAGGCCGCACAGGCCTTCTTCGCCGCAGCGGCATTGTTGCCCGAGCATGCCGTCGCCTGGCGAGATGCAGCCGAAGCGCTTCGCCTCAGTGGCCGCCTGGCGGAGGGCCTCGATGCCGCCCGTCACGCCGCCGCGATGGAGCCGACTGATGCGTCGATCGCCAACACGCTCGCGCTGCTCCTGCATCGCAACAATCGGCTCGACGAGGCGCTGGCACTCTGTGAATCGGCCCGACAGCTGGCGCCCGATGACCGGAACCTCGCACTGACGCATGCGATGCTGCTGCGCACCTTCGGTCACTACGCACGGGGCTGGGCGCTGCACGAACGGCGTCTCGAATTGCCTGAGCTGACGCAGCGGCCATATGCTCCTGCAACGCCGCGCTGGAATGGCGAGCCGCTGACGGGCCGACACATTCTCGTGCGGGCCGAACAGGGGCTCGGTGATCAGGTGCAGTTCCTGCGCTGGGCCTGCCTGCTGCGCGAGCGTGGCGCCGCGCGCGTCACCGTGCAGACTGCGATTCCTCTGGTGCGACTGCTGCGCACCGCACCGCACATCGATGAATTGGTGGCCGGCGATCGTCCTGCCCCGCCGCACCACGTCCACGTTGACATCATGTCGCTGCCGCATCTGCTGGGCACCGGCACTGACATGCTCTCCGGGCTGGTTCCGTACCTGTCTGCGCCAGACGAGCCGCCGCCCGTCGTGAAGACGCTACCCGAACGACCGACTGGCGCGCGCCGGATTGGCGTCGTGTGGGGTGGCACGCCTCTGCATACCGAGGACCGATCGCGCTCCATGCCGCTGAGCGCACTGCTCCCGCTGCTGTCGCGACACGACGTCCAGATCGTCGTGCTGCAGCAGGGGGGCGTTCGCGAGCAGCTGAACGAACTGGCACCAGCGATCCGCGCATCGTTGATCGATGTCGCTCAGGATTGCGGTGACATGGGCGACACGGCTCACATCATCGCGGCCTGCGACATCGTGCTGACTGTCGATACGTCGGTCGCCCATGTCGCCGGTGCGCTTGGAAGCGCCACATGGGTGATGGTCTCCGACCCCGCCGAGTGGCGATGGGGCGTCGCACGCAGCGACTCTCCGTTCTATCCCACTGCTCGCATCTTCCGGCAGCCACGGCCCGGTGACTGGACGGGGGTGATTCAGCACGTCTGCCAGGCGCTCGATGCACTGCCGCCGTACCACCCGAGTGGCGTTTGATGCGACGTCATCACGCCGCCGACCGGCAGCGGGTTGACGCGCACATGCCGGCCTATGCGCGACAGGTCGCCGCGGCCGATGCGCTGCGCCGACAGGGCGCGTACACCGACGCACTGCATGCATTTCACGCTATTGCACTGGCGTTCCCGGATCGGAGCGATGCCAGCAACAATCTGGCCGGCATGCTGCAGGCCTGCGGGCACCCCGACCACGCGTTGCGGGCGGTGTCGCGCGCGCTCGAACTCGATCCGAACAACGTCGCCGCACTGCTCAACTCGGCCGAAATTTTCAAGGATTTCGGCGACTGGCAGACGGTTGCGCAGACCTATGATGCGGCATTGTCACTGGCACCAGCATCACCCGAAGTTCGATTCGGACGGGCGCTGCACCTGCTGATGCTCGGACACTGGGCCGACGGGTGGCGTGAGCATGAGGTGCGGTCGCAGGTGCCAGAACAGATGCTGCGCCGTACGGCGCTGACATCCCCGGTCTGGGATGGGTCGCCACTCGCCGGACGCCGGATTCTGCTCGATCATGAGCAGGGGCTGGGCGACCAGATCATGTGTGCCCGCTTTGCCGCTGATGTGGCAGCGCGCGGCGGGCGGGTCACGATCCGCTGCAGCGCACCGTTGGCAACACTCTTTGCCGCGCTGGACGGAGTCGACACCGTGAGCATCGAGGGCAGCGCCGTGCCGCCGCATGACGTGCAGGCGAGCCTGATGTCGCTGCCGGCGCTGTTGGGCGTGACGTCGCCCGACATGATCAACGGCGCAGCGTACCTGAGCCCCATCGGTCCGTGTCCCGAAGTGATTCGCGATGCCCTGTCGACAGATGCCCCGAAGATCGGACTGGTCTGGGCCGGCAATCCACACCATCGGAACGACGCCCGGCGTTCCCTGCAGCCGGCGCTGCTGGCACCACTGATGGCACTTGATGGTGTGCAATTCGTCGCACTCCAACCACACGATGCATCGACCCCGCTGCCGACGCCACTCCGCGAGCGCGTGCTGGACCTCGGAGCGTCGCTCGGGACGTTCAACGACACCGCCCATGCCCTGCTGCGGCTGGACATTCTCATCACCGTCGATACCGCCATCGCGCATCTCGCGGGCGCGCTTGGTGTGCCCGTCCTGCTGCTGGTGCCCTTTGTCCCCGACTGGCGCTGGATGGTGGATCGGACAGACACGCCCTGGTATCGCTCGGCGCAACTCCTCCGCCAGACCAGCGTGTTCGAATGGGCGCCGGTTGTCGCCGAGGCGCGCGACCGGGTCGCGCTACTGACGGCGGCACACAGATGACGGCCGTCCAGTCAGGGAACGCCGCGGCCATGGCCTTCTGCGCCGAAGGGGCGCAGCGCACCGAGGCAGGCGATCCGATTGGCGCGATCGCCTGTTATCAGCGCGCGGTCGATCACGAACCATCACTGCTTCCGCTGCACATCATTCTGGCCAACGCGCAGCAACTGCATGGCGATGTGCGCGACGCGCGCGCCACACTGCGACGTGCAATCCGTGTCGCGGAACGGCCAGACGCCGAGGCTGATTTCACCCTCGGGAAGGCGCTCGTCGAGGCCGGCGCAGGGGCGGACGCGGTTCCCTGCTTTCGACGTGTGCGCGCTGAACACTCCGCCGATCCTGCCGCCGCCGCGGCCTTGGCTGCAGCCCTCCGCGACGCGCAGCAACCTGAAGAGGCGTGGAAGGAGATTAAGTATGCGCTGCGCCTGTCACCGTACGATGCAGTGTCGCTGCTGACGGCCGCGCTGATCCGGCACGACCTTGGCGATTTCAGCGGTGCGCTCTCGTACGTGGAACAGAGCCTGACGGTCCGGCCGACATCCGCCACGGCGCGGGTCACGCGCGGCTATCTGCGGCATATGCTCGGCGACGCCAACGGTGGATGGAGTGACTTCGAATCGCGCGCACTTCCACGCCCGGAAACCAACGCGCAGATGTGGGCTGGTGAGTCACTGGCGGGCAAGACGCTGCTCCTGCTGGGCGAGCAGGGGGTTGGTGATGAGTTCCAGTTTCTGCGCTATGCGCGACATCCACAGATCCAGGCAGCCGATCGGGTGGTGATTGGATGTCAGGCGGAGGCGGTACCGCTGTTGTGTGCGGCGGGGTTCGACGCGGTGACGCGCACCACCACGGTCGAAACGGACGTCTACGCACCGCTCCTCTCGCTGCCCTTGTTGCTCGGCGTGGATGCATCGTGGAGCGCGTCCGGCGAGCCCTACCTTTGTCTGCCCGACGCGGACCGTCGCGAGCCGCAGCGCGTTCGGCGGGTCGGCGTGGTATGGGCGGGCAATCCGGCACACCGCAACGACGCAGCGCGCTCCCTTCCGCCCTCGGTCATCCACGGGCTGCTGCATACACACCCTGCCGTCCAGTTTGTGTGCCTGCAACACGGTGTGGCGGATGATGCCATGCCGCCGGGCACTTGGGAGCGATCGGTGCACGGCGACTGGCTCGCGACGGCCCGTCAGCTCAACACACTGGATCTGCTGATTTCAGTTGATACCGGTATCGCGCATCTCGCAGGGGCGCTGGGGACACCCGTCTGGATCCTGCTGCCGCATGTCCCGGACTGGCGCTGGGGAACGAGCGGAAGGACAACGCCATGGTATCCAACCGCGCGACTTTTCCGTCAGTCTGCACGGGGTGACTGGAGTCGGGTGCTCACGAATGTCAGCGCCGCGTTGAGTGGAGCCGTGTTGTAGCAACGGTTCGTTGCTACCGCGCCACGCGGCAACGGTGCTGCCAGTATGTGGCACGGGGAGGCAGCAGGCTGCTTGCCCTCGACCCGTCTTCAGTCGATAACCACCGGGTGCTGCATGCCGTATCGCGAATCGGGCAGGACCACCTGCCGGCCCAGACGTCGGTCGCGCGCAATGATCACTGGGCTCTGGAGGTTGGCAGCGACTGGAATCCCTGCCTCGAGTTGCACCACGACCAACACCAACAGCGACTCCTGCGCCACCGTTGCGCCGAGCGACGCAAGATCCGAGGGCGGGATCTCGACGTCGAATCCTGGGACCACGACGAACGGATCGGCCAGCAGAAAGGTCAGGTCGGGATCATCGACGCTTTGCAGCCAGACGAGTTCGTCGCGTTGGGTTTCGACCAATGCAAATCGATGCATGGACCGGAATCCGGGCAACCCGGCGGGAAAGGTGACGACAGTGTCGGGGCGAATCTCGAGTGGTCCAAGGAGAATCGACGACAACTGCAGGAGTGCGTCCGAGGCCATGAGCGCGCTCATCGCAGGTAGTCCAGCACATTGAGGTTCAGCAGCTTGTTGGCGGCGCTGAGTGCCGCCTGATAGGCGGTCTGCGCCTGCGCGAAGTTCGCGGAAGCGTCCGCGATATCGATATCGTGAACCATGGAGCGTCGGACCTTGGTATCGAGGGTGGACTGCAGTCGCTCTTTTTGAATCATCTCGTAGTGATTCACCTTTGCGCCCGTCTCACCCAGCAGTCGACCAACCTTGTCACTGGCCGCGTCGAGCGTCGGCAGCGCCGAGGTGATGCCGGGAACGTCATTTGCCCCCAGCGCATTCGAGAGGTCGCGCAACGCGACCATGACACCCGTGTCGATGAACACCTCGTGGGCGGTGTTGTTCGGCGACGAGAGCACACCCGCATGAACTTCGTACCTGGGATTGGTCAACGGCGCGGCGTTGGTGGCATAGGGTGGTGTCGAATTGGGCGTATTGGCCAGCGGCGCTTCCGTCACACGGGATGCGCCGAAGAGATACCCGGAGTTGAAGCGAGTATTGCCAAGACCGATGGCGGCTTCGATCAGCTGATCCACCTCGGCTTTCGCGTCGAGGCGCGTGTCGGCGGACGCCGTCGAGCCGATCTGTTGTGACGCCAGTTCGCGGGCTCGTTCCGTGATGAGCTGCAGGTTGTTGAGTACACGATCCTCCTCACCGGCACGCGCAATCGCGAGGTTCCCGTTGCGCTCGTATTGTGCATATGCGGCGAGAGTCCCGTCGGCACGCAGCACGTCCGCGGTGGCGGCAGGATCTTCGGATCCCCGCTCGAAGCGCCGCCCCGTCGCGGCTTGATCCTGCGCCTTCACCAGTCGCTGGAGATTACTCTGGATGTAGTCCAGCTGCGTGCGCTGCGCCTGCGATGTGGTGACCCGCACGGTATCCGTCCCATGTGAATGAGAACTTTCCAACCAAGACGCCGGTAACATCGTGCCTCACGCGCCTTGCACCCGCGAAATGCGGTTCTACTGTTGTGAGGTATCGGACGGAAGGATTTGCCGCTTGAGCCTGCCCGCCCGATCTGGCAGCCGCTCGTCCGCGCGACGTCAGGGCAGGCGTCGTCGCGTTTCCACCTCGCCGCTCCCCTGCATGGCCACAATCCTGTACGTCGATGATGAGCCCAGTGTCGGCCTGATTCTCGAGGATACGCTCGAACAGGCCGGACACACGCCAGTTGGGGCACGCAACGTCCCCGAGGCGCTGCAGATTCTGGCCCGGGGCGACGTCGATCTCGTCATCTCTGATTATCGCATGCCAGGGCTGTCGGGGCTGGAGTTCCTGTCGCTGCTGCGGCGCGAGGGATACGACGTGCCGCTGATCATGCTGACCGGCTACGCGTCGATCGAACATGCCGTCGCGAGCATCAAGGCTGGCGCGGTGGACTACATCACAAAGCCAGTGCGTCCCCAGCAGCTCGAGCTGGCGGTGGAGCAGGCGCTGGAATTGGTGCGGCTGCGGCGTGAGAACGACGCCCTGCGTCGCGAGGTGATGGAGTTCCGGAATGAGCGGCAGATCATCGGAGACTCCCAGGTGATGCGACGCCTGATGCAGACCGTCGCGATGGCGGCCCCCACCCGCGCCACCGTGCTGCTGCAGGGGGAATCAGGCACCGGCAAGGAGCTGCTGGCGCGGGCCCTGCACGACCAGAGCGAACGACGCGACAAGCCATTCATTCAGCTCAACTGTGCGGCACTGCCGGAAGGACTGATCGAAAGTGCGCTGTTCGGCCACGAGAAAGGCGCATTCACCGGCGCGCTCAAGCGCGTCGAAGGAGCGTTCGAGCGCGCGCACCGCGGCACACTGCTGCTTGATGAAGTCAGCGAGATGCGCCTCGATCTGCAGGCCAAGCTGTTACGCGTGCTGCAGGAGCAGGAATTCGAGCGAGTCGGTGGCACCAGTCCGATCCGCGTTGACGTGCGCATCATCGCGACGACCAACCGCAAGCTGCAGGCGGACGCGGCCAACGGCACGTTCCGGCAGGACCTGTACTACAGGCTGAGCACCATACCGATCCTGATCGCGCCGCTGCGCGAGCGGCCGGAGGACATTCCGCTGCTGGCGTATCGCTTTGTGATGCGCACGGCAGCCGACATCAAGAAGGACGTGAAGGGCATCACACCCGAAGCGATCGCCATGCTGCAGCGGTATCCGTGGCCTGGTAACGTGCGCGAGTTGCAGCATGCAGTGGAGCGGGCCGTCATTCTCTCCAACGAGACGATGCTGTCGCCTGATGCGTTCGACGCGGTGCGGTACGGGCTCGACGTTGCGAGCAGCGTGATGTCGCCCACGCCACGCGGCGGCGCCCCTGTCATCCGGCCCACGCCATCCGGCTCAGCACCGGTGGCCGCCGGTACTGACGGCGTGTGGCTTGGGACCCTGAACGTGAATGAAGCCGAAACGGCGCTGATTCAGCGCGCGCTCGAGGCGGCAGGGAACAATCGCACGCGTGCAGCGGAGCTGCTCGGCATCAGCGTGCGCACGCTGCGCAACAAGCTGAATGGCCCGGGCCGGTCCGGCGAGCATGATCCGGTAGACGACGAGCTCGACGCGCCGTAGCGGGCTGGAAACCAGGCACGGGATGTCGTGACTCCCGTGCTGTTACCGCAGCACGATTCCGAGCAACGCTGTGCCGCGACGCGCAGCATCTCCACGCGGTCGATCAGCGCGTCGGGTCGGGTTTCTTCTTCGCCGGCGCCCGACGTGGACGCGTCGCCGGGCGTCGATTCCGACCCGCACTGATCGTGGAGTCCATCACCACGCAGTTCAGCGGCACCGGCCCGGTCGTGCCCTTCTTCACCACCGCCGCCGGACCCCGGCACACCACATCCTCGGCGCGGACTTCACGGGTTGGAATTGCGCCCTTGCGTGGCGCGGGCTTAACGCCGACTGATGTATAGAGCGAGTCGGGGACATACATCACGCCACCCTTCATCACCAGCTCTGCGCGACGCAGGTCACGCATCCGCTGTGACGGATCGCCGTCGACCAGCACCAGATCCGCCAGCTTGCCCGCCTCGATGCTGCCCCACTGCGCATCGTGCTTCATGACGCGAGCCGCGCCGAGCGTCGCGATGTAAAGGATCTCCGTGTTGGGAATGCCCGCCTCGGCGTACAGTTCGAGCTCGCGATGCAATGAGAACCCCGCCGACGCATCGGTACCAGCCACCAGACGCACACCGGCCAGATGCAGCTTCTTCACCAGCCGTTCCATCGCGATGAAGCTGGTGCGATACACAGGCTCGAGTGCGGGCGTCGTCGGCAATCCACCCTTCAGCAACCCGCGACGCGCGATCGGCGGCAAGCGGGTCGCCACCGGCAGCGAGGCCTGGTCGAGTGAGCCAGCGCGCGCCGTGAACATCTGCTCGAACACATTCAGCGTCGGGTCGACGACGACATCACGCTCCTTGAGCAAGGCGATGAAACGATCCACGCGCTCGCTTCGCAGGTCCACCGCCGCGGCTCCGCGTGCCACTGCGGTGAAACGCGCTGGCGTGCGGGTATCGATGCTCGAGTCGGTGAGGAAATTCAGAAAGAGAAAGTTCGCGTGCTGCAATTCATCCGCGCCGGCGCGCACCATCTGTTCGGCCGTCATGCCGGCGGGTACATGTCCGCCAACGCGAAGTCCCTTCTCATGCGCTGCGCGCACGATGGTCGGGAAGAGCTGCGGATCGAGCGACGAATAGACCTTGATCTGTTCGTAACCGCGCGCCGCGTACGCGTCGACCGCCGCGCGAGCGGCGTCACGCGTCGAGACGAGCACCTTTGAGGGCCCGGCAAATGGGCCCGGGCCATCGATGAACCCGGCCGCCAGTACACGGGGACCGAGCAGTGTACCGGCGTCAAAGCGCTTTCGGCGTGCGAGCAGTTCATCGGTGTCGTTTGCCAGATCACGCACCGTCGTAACGCCAGCGGCCAGATGGAGCAGCCCGTCGTCGTCCTGCACATGCACATGCATGTCCCACAACCCAGGCAGCAGCGCCTTGTTGCCGGCGTCGATGATCTCGGCGTCGGAGGGCAACGGAATCGCGCCATCATCGCCGACGGCCGTGATCCGGTCGCCGCGGACGATCACCGTCTGTGACGGCTTCATCTGCCGGGTGGCGGCATCGAACAGGTTTGCGTGAATGATCGCGACGGCGGCGCGCGGCGTGCGTGCAAGGGTGCGCGCGGCAACCGAGTCGCGCCCTCGTGAGGCCGAACTCTGGGCGGCGATCAATTCACCCTGCACCGATTCGAATCCACGCCGGATCACCATCTGCCAGGAGCCGCCACTCGCAAAGAGGCGCCCCTCGGTATCGAGCCAGATCACTTCGGGCGTCAGTCCCAGACCGCCGATGTCATGCGCCGTTACGCGAAATGAGTGATCGCCGACGGCGACCGTACGCGATGCACCGGTCGTGATCGATGCGCGGCCTTCCGGCAGCAGCGCGGTCGACTTGCTCTTCGTCAGCAGCATGGCCTTCGCCAAGGCGGCGACATCCGTCGGCAGCGTCTCGATCGGCAGGTAGAAGCCTGCCCCGGGCGTCGTGCGGCCAGCGGCGGACTCATTCCGCCACGTGAGAAGCGGGCCCGACAGCTGCACCATTTCGCGGACGGGCGCCTTCAGGTAGCTCACTCCGCCCAGCTGCATCGCGATCGGCAGCCCCGCCTTGTCGACCTTGAGCGTCTGGGTCAGCGACGGCCCCCGCCCGCGGTCGTTGTAGGCGTAACTCGTAGTGACGGTGCCACCACTGTCGGGCCACTGCCGCAGTCTGCCCGCCACACGGCCAGCCATCAGCACTGAGTATTCCAGCGTATCGCCACTGCTGGGGGCTTCAGGCGTCGCGGCGACGACCGGGGCCGAAGGAAGCGCGGCTGGGGTTGAGCGGATTCGGCCGGCCTCGGTGGTCTGCACCGTGCCCGCGCCCTGTGAGCGACAGGCGGCGAGGGCAACGCCCAGCAGGGCGATGGAACGGCGCACCGGCAGCGGCATGAGTCGGTCGGATGGACTGAGCGTGACAGATCGGGGACGGGCGGCGCACCGGGCGCTGAGATCGGCGCCGGCACAACACTCCTTCAATCTGTAGCAGCTTCCGGGCCGTAGGGACCGCCAGCACGGAACGGTACGCCAGCGCATGCCCACAAACCCGCCCCTTGGCGACAGCGGTCGGAGGTGTGGCCGGCGCCGTGGTGTTGCTCAGCGGGCTGGCGCCGGAAGTCGCCGTTATGATGGTCATACACCCGGCCCGTCGAGGGGGGCCGAGTGTGGGCGTTCCGGCGACGGGGGCCGAGTGCGGGCGTTCCGGCGACGGGGGCCGGGTGTAGCCGTGCCGGCGAACCCTACACGAACGCCCCGTGCCCGGTGAGCGCCCGGCCCACGATCAGGGTATTGATCTCGTTCGACCCTTCGTACGAATAGATGGCCTCTGCATCTGCAAAGAAGCGCGCGACGGAGTGATCGAGCAGAATCCCGTTCCCGCCCATCGACTCGCGCGCGAGCGCCACCACCTCGCGGCATTGTGCAGCGCAAAACTGCTTGGCGAGCGCGGAATGGTGCTCCTCGCACTGGCCGGCGTTCTGCAGCCGGCTGACCTGCAGCGCCATCGCCTGCATCGACGACAGCTTGCCGACCATCTTCGCCAGCATCGACTGGATCAGCTGGAAGCTGCCCAATGGCCGACCGAACTGCGTCCGACGCTGGGTGTACGCCAGCGCCCGCTCGTACGCGCCGGCTGCACAACCAACGGCGATCCACGCCACGCCCACGCGGGTCATGCCGAGGACGCGTGCGACATCCTTGAAACCGTTCGCCCGCTGCAGGCGGTGCGTCTCGTTGACGTGCACGTGGTCGAGCGTGATGTGTCCGTTCTGCAGAGTCCGCTGGGCGATCTTGCCTTCCATCTTCCTGACTGAGTAGCCAGGGAGACTGGTTTCAACAATAAAGCCTTTGACCTGTTGATCAGCGACATCTCTGGCCCAGACGACGACGAAATCGCCAAAGGTCGAATTCCCGATCCAGCGCTTCTCTCCGTCGATGATCCATGTATCACCATCGCGCCGGCATGTTGTCGTAATACCGCCAGCAACGCCAGAACCGACATCTGGCTCGGTCAAACCAAACGCACCGAGCGTCTCCCAACGCCGCATCTTCGGGAGCCACTCATCCCTCTGCTCCTGTGATCCGCAGAGAAGAATTGACCCGAAGGCCAGTCCGCCGTGGACACCGAGGAACGTCGCAAACGAGCAGTCAACCCGTGCCAGCTCCATGGTCAGCACACCTTCAGCGACTGAATCATGGCGGACTGATCCATTGTCATCGATCGGGAAGATCGATGCGAGCAGATCAAGTGATGCGAACTCGGGAATCAGATGATACGGAAACTCCGCGCGTTCCCAGTAGTCGTTGGCGATCGGCTCCACCTCTCGCTCCATGAACTCACGTGCACGGAGTCGGGCCGATTCGAGATCTGGCGGGAGGTTGCGCAACAGGTGGAGAAAATCGACATCGATCTCCGGGGCGGCCGGGGCGGCAACCTTCGCCTTGACGAGCGAGCGTTTGGCCCGGGCGAGCGCGGGACCGTCGAGCGCAAGTAGCTGCTCGAGCAGCGGGGCGAGCTCTGGCCGATCGGACAGCCTGGCGACGACGGATGCGACGCGTGGATCGAGCTGCGTCGGGAGTTCGGTCTGTGACAGAATCTCGGTAGCCATAATCTGCAATCCTGCGTCGGCGCAGGCGGGAAACGTGTGGGTGGGAACGGCGGAATCGCGTGGGGGCCACACTGCACGGCAAATGACTTCCGCGCCCGCGCCTCGTCACGCACCGCCGAAGCTATCGGATCAGAGCCGCTGACGTACAACCGCGCAGCCGGTGTCTAGTTCCCGCCCGCCGTTCCAGCGAGCCGTTCCGACTGCGCCCTTGTCCGGATCGCGGCGCGACGCAACGCCCCTGATGCGGCAGTCGCCTTCCGCTACGGCGATGCGACAGTACGCCGTGGCAGCGGCTGGGCCCGGTGCGTGAGGCGGCGCGACGCAGCGCCCCAATACCACTCGGCACCGTACGCGGCGGCGCGCTACACAATTCCATTGGCGCGGCTGAGCTCAGGTCCATGGACTCCCCCCATGCAACCATGCCCCGGCGCGCGGATCGAGACGTCGAGGCACTTCGGCTCGGCGCGTGAGCCGGTAAAACACGCCACATCCCGCGCGGCACAACTTGCCGGAACAGCCGGCTCTGCCGTGCCTTCAACAACCTCGGCGCTCACGATTCAGTGCCGCACCAGCACGAGCAAAGTGTTGTACAACAACGTTTTCCACTGCTGAGACCGGCTGAGGGCACGCCCCGGACTCAACTGGCACCGGCCGTGCTTTCTTCTGATCCCGACACGTGTCCTCTCACCTCGGTTCAGGATCATGGCGCTCTTCAACTTCGTCAATCGGGTCTCTTCGGCCGGCTCCATCAAGGAAGCCATGGACCAGAGTGCGCTTCGGCATCGGCAGATCGCTGATCGCGTCGCGAACGCGACACTCGTGAACAAGGACGGCTTCGCGTTGCCGGCAGGCAGTACGGCCGCCGCAGCGCTCTCCGGAGAACGCGGGCCGGTGGACACCGAAACTGAGATGGCCGCCCTCGCGAATGAGCAGCTCTATTTCGAAACCGCGGCAACGCGGCTCAAGGGGACGTACGACTCGATCCGCCGCGCGCTGCGGGATCGCTGAAGCTGATGCCAAAGCTCCCAGGTTTGCTGCCGTTCGTCGGCGGCCCCGCGATCAAGCCGATGTTCCGCGCACTTGGCATTGCCGCCAGCGGCATGTCTGCGCAGCGCACGCGCATCGAGGTGGCTGCCAGCAACCTCGCCAACGCTGACGTCACGCGTGGTGCCGACGGCAAGGCCTACAATCGCCGTGTGGTGCAGCTCCGCACAGCCACCAGCGGCGAACACGAAGCGAGTTTCCGCTTCCCGAATCAATTGCCGTTCACGACTGCCCCGTTCGGCACGTCGCAGTTCGACGTTCCAGCCGGCGCTGCGTCATCATCACCGCGCTCCGTGGACGACCCCAACTACGGCGTCGTCGTCGACAGTATTCAGGAGGACACCACGCCGGGTGCGCGCGTGCACATGCCCGGCCATCCTGATGCGGATGGCGAGGGGTACGTGACACTGTCGAATGTCAGCCGCACGACGGAGCTCGTCGATCTGCTGGATGCGCGCCGGGTGTTCGAGGCCAACGCCACCGTCTTCCAGTCGGTGAAGCAACTGTTGCGCAAGTCGCTGGAGCTCTGAGCATGGCCCTCTCCTCACTCACGGCGCAGCTGCCGGCCACGGCCGGTGCACTTCCGGATCTCTTCCGCCGCACCGACCGCATGTCAGATCGTGGCGACGACGCGACGACGTCACCGCGCGCCGGTGACGACGCATCGGCCGGCGACGAACAGCGTTCGCTCGCGACGCGTGCCTCTGACGATACCACCCGGCTGCTTGCACGCCGCGTCGCGCTCGGTCCACTGACCTACGGCGCTCGCATGGCGTCAACTGACGACCGCACAGCCGCGCCGATTGGCATGCGCGGCGCCCATCTCGACGTTCGGGGCTGACCATGACGATCGATCGCTTCGGTGCCTTCGCACAACGCGTGGCGGAATTCGGCTTGCCTGGTGAAGGTGGCCGATCGGTGCCGGTGTTGCCGGAACCCAGTGGCAGTGGCGCGTTCGGTGAGGTGTTGACGCGCGCCGTGAACGAAGTGAGCGCCGCGCAGGACATCAGTGGCGAGACGACGCGCCGGTTCCTCAACGGCGAGCAGGTGGAGTTGCATCAGGTCATGGCCGCCGCCAGCGAGGCGGGCATTGCCCTCGACACCATGATCGAGCTCCGCAACAAGGTCGTTGAGGCCTACCGGACCGTCATCACCATGCAGAACTGATCACGATGCCTCCCGCACTTGAACAACTGTTCGACCGCATCGGCGGAATCCGCCGTGTGGCCATGCTGGGTGTTGGCGTGATCGCGCTCGTCGCCATTCTCGGTGTCTCCCGCTGGGCCACCAAGCCGGAATTGGTGCCGGCGTTCAGCGGCGTGCCACTGGAAAGCGTCGGCAAGATGACCGATGCGCTCGATGCAGCCGGCGTGACCTATGCCCTCGAGCGTGGCGGCACCGACATCATGGTCGCGGCGCCCGACCTGGCGCGCGCGCGCGTCGTGCTCGCGTCATCAGGGCTGCCAACGCAGGGTCGACCAGGCATGGAGCTGTTCGATCAGCCCAGCTGGGGCATGACCGACTTCGCACAGAAGATCAACTATCGCCGTGCGCTGGAAGGAGAGCTGGAACGAACGATCAGCATGATGAAAGGCATTGAGCGGGCGCAGGTCCATCTCGCGATCAAGGAGACACAGGCGTTCCGCCGCGCGGGTGATGCGCCGGCTGAAGCCAGCGTCGTCGTGAAACTGCGCAATGGCCAGCGCCCGGAAGCCGACGTGGTCCGCGGCATCTCGCAGCTCGTCGCGAGCAGTATCGACAATCTCGAGGCGCAACGGGTGGCGGTGCTGGATGACGGCGGCCGCCTCCTGTCGCGCATGCTCGACGCCAACGATCCCGCATCGCTGAGCAGCGCGCAACTCGAACAGCAGCGCGCGGTGGAGGATCACCTGGCGGAGAAGGCGAGCGCGATGGTCAATCAGATCGTGGGCAATGGCAACGCGACCGTGACCGTGGCGGCCGACCTGAGCTTCGACCAGGTCGAGCGGATGTCACAGGTCGTCGATCCGGAAAAGCAGGCACTCAGCACCGAGCAAAAGGCCGAGATCACGCCGGGGAGCGAAGGCGGCGCCGGATCGACGAATGTCGCCAGCAGCTATGACAATTCCCGGACGATCGAAACGATCAAGTCCGCCACTGGTGTCGTGAAGCGGCTGACCGTCGCCGTCCTCGTCAAGGATCGCGTGGATGCCAAAGGGGTGAGCACCACGCGCCCCCAGGCCGAACTGGATCAGATCACGGCACTGGTGCGGAATGCGGTCGGCTTCGATTCCACCCGCGGCGACCTGGTGAAGGTCGTCAGCACACCGTTTGAAGGCATCACCGCCATTCCACCCGAGACGACCGGCGAAAAAGCGATGCGCACGATTCAGCAGGTGCAGCGCCCGGCACTCGGCCTGGTTGGGCTCGCGCTGGCCGTGCTCATCGCACTCACGGTGATGAAGAACCTGAAGGCCCAGTCAGCTGACGCGCGTGCGATGGCCATTGTCGCGGCACAATCGCCACAACTCAACAGCGCCGGTCAGCCGATGGGCCAGCTCACCGAACGCGTCGAGGACGGCGAAGAAAACTCGCCGATCTATCAGGCGCTGCGCATGCCGGTGAACCCGCTCAAGGAACGCGTCGTCGCGACGGCGGAAGCCTATCCGGACGTTTCGGCCAAGATCCTCCGGAACTGGATGCGAAATGGCTAACGCTGTCGCGCGGATGCCCCGGGAAGTCACCTTCGATTCGCTCAACGGGCGGCAGAAGGCGGCGCTGCTCTGCCTGGCGCTGGGGACGGATGCTGCCGCCAAGGTCACGCAGAAACTGACCACGGACGAAGTGGATATGCTGTCGTACGAGATTGCGCGCATGGACGATGTCACCGGTGCGGTGATCGATCAGGTCCTCGAAGAGTGGATCGAGTCGGCAATCGGCATCGGTTCGCTGTCGAGCGGCGGCGTGGCGTACGCAAAGGAGGTGCTCGAAAAGGCCTTCGGTCCCCAGCGGGCCTCGGGCATTCTGCGTCGTGTGCAGGGCCAGCTCGCCGACACCGCGGGCCTCACGCGACTCCGCCGCGCCGATCCGCAACAGCTCGGGAACACGCTGCGCAATGAACATCCGCAGACCATCGCGCTCGTCCTCGCACATCTCGATCCACAGCAGACTGCCAGCATTCTCAAGGAAATCCCGTCGGCGAAAGGCGGTGAGGTGGTGTTCCGCATGGCTGGCATGGAGAAAGTGCAGCCCGAGATGCTCATGCTGATCGAAAAGCACATCGGCTCCGACGCATCGTCGATCATGACAGAAGGCACCGTGTCCGGCGGCCCGAAGGCTGTGGCCGAAGTCATGAACTTCATCTCCGGTACTCTCGAGAAGGAGCTGCTCGAAGGCGTCGAGGAGCGCGATCCGGAACTCTGCGAAGTGATCAAGAACCTGATGTTCGTGTTCGAGGACCTGAATTCGCTGGACGACAAGGCGATTCAGCGTGTGCTGCGCGAAGTCGAAGCGAAGAGCCTGGCACTGGCCCTCAAGGCGGCCAGCCCGGAGCTCAAGGCGAAGATTCTCGGCTGCATGTCACAGCGCGCGGTGGCGGCACTCCAGGAAGAGATGGAGATGATGGGCCCGGCACGTATGAAGGATGTCGAAGCGGCACAGACGGCGTTCGTGGCACAGGTGCGTCGTCTCGAGGAAATGGGCGAGATCGTGATCGGTGGAAAGGGAGGCGACGATGTCCTCATTTGAGCCGCTCTTCACCAGTGCACATCGTACACGCATGACTCCGCGCGTGCTCGCCACGGTGTCGGCCACGGAGCGCTGGATGCCCAGCCAGCTCGGCATCGATGCGGTGCGGCCGGCATCGGCGTTCGGCGAGGATCTCGACGATCCGAACGGCAGCCGCAGCGCGGTCGAAGCGGCTGCCGCAGCCGCGAAGGAACTTGCGGCCGCACAGGCACGGCAGGCGGAGCTCGACGCGGCATATCTTCGCGGTGTGGGCGAGGGACGCGAGCAGGGCGAACGGGCCGAGCGGGCGCGCTTGCGCGGGGCGATGATGGCGGCGGAGAGCGCGCTCGACGACATCCGCGTCGGCGAAGTGCGCTGGCTGGCCAACATCGAGGAGAACATCGCGGCAATCGCCGTTGCCGTTGCACAGCATATCGTCGCCCGTGAGGTGTCCGTCACCTCGGATACCGTGATCGCACTGGTGACGCGGAGCGTGCAGGAGTTCGGCCTCGACCAGGCGCTGTCCATCCGCGTCAATCCGGGCGATCTGGAAGCATTGTACTCCGCCGAGCGTGAC
Source organism: Gemmatimonadaceae bacterium (assembly GCA_031414435.1). Lineage (GTDB taxonomy): Bacteria > Gemmatimonadota > Gemmatimonadetes > Gemmatimonadales > Gemmatimonadaceae > JACMLX01. Next base: position 8,551 of record JANNVN010000410.1, on the reverse strand, counting down.
GGAGATGTCACGACCGTGATCACGCGCGGGCGCGAAGTGCGCTGGGTCAGCGACGCGCGTATCGACCAGGGCGGCTGTGTTGTCGAGGGGCGTGAGCGCATCGTGGACGGACGCGTGGATACGGGGCTGGAGCGCCTCTATCGCCGGCTGACGTACACCAATGCCTGAGACACTGGTCGCGCGCGAAATGACGCGCCGCATCCTCGACACGCCACGCCTCCACACCTTCGGACGCGTTGCCCGCGTGGTTGGACTTGCGATCGAAGTCAGCGGCCTCGAGATGGGCCTTGGCGAACTGGCGCGCATCACCAACACCAACGATTCGCGTTCCGTGCTGGCGGAGGTGGTCGGATTCCACCAGAATGGCTGCCTGCTGATGCCGCTGGGTGAGCTCGATGGCATTGCCCCGGGCGCCAGCGTGGTGGCCCTCGGACGTTCATTCGGTGTTGATGTCGGCCCGGGGCTGCTCGGCCGGATTCTCAACGGGCTCGGTCATCCCATCGATGACAAGGGCAAGCTGGACGTGGAGGAACGCGCGCCGCTGCTGGCTGAACCACCGAACCCGCTGCATCGCGAGGTCATCGGCAGCACCATGGCCACTGGCGTACGCGCCATCGACGGACTGCTGACCATCGGCCATGGGCAGCGCATCGGCATCTTCTCGGGCAGCGGGGTTGGCAAGAGCACGCTGCTCGGGATGGTGGCGCGCCAGGCGCAGGCCGATGTCAACGTGATCGCGCTGCTCGGTGAGCGCGGCCGTGAAGTGCGCGAGTTCATCGAGAACTCGCTCGGTGAAGAAGGACTCAAGCGGAGTGTCATCATCGTCGCCACCGGCGATCAGGCGGCACTGGTTCGCGCCCGCGGTGCCTTGGTGGCGACCGCGATCGCCGAATACTTTCGCGATCAGGGAAAGCAGGTGCTGCTGATGGTGGACTCGATCACGCGAGTGGCGATGGCCTGGCGTGAAATCGGTCTGGCCGTGGGTGAGCCGCCAACTACCAAGGGCTATCCGCCATCGGTCTTCGCGGCACTCCCGCGCCTGCTCGAGCGCGCAGGCAATGCACGCGTGGGCGGCATCACGGGCGTCTACACCGTGCTGGTGGATGGCGATGACTTCAACGAACCGATCGCCGATGCCGCCCGATCCATCCTCGATGGCCACATCGTCCTCACGCGGAAACTGGCGAGCGCCGGTCACTTCCCGGCAATCGATGTGCTGGACTCGAAGAGCCGCGTTCGCGATCTGCTCATCACCGACGCGCATCGTCACGCAGCGAACCTGCTGCTTCGGCTCGAAGCGTCGTGGCGCGAAAAGGAAGACCTGATTCTCGTTGGCGCCTATCAGAAGGGCGCGGATCCGCTGGTCGACGCGGCGATCGGCTTGCGCGACCAGCTGCTGGCGTTCCTCCGTCAGCCGCCGAGCGAAAGCACGGGGCTCGATGACAGCGTCGCGCGACTCCGGCAGCTGCAGGCGCGATATGATCACCTGCTGCAACAGCGGGCGACGCCGTGAGTCGATTCAAGTTCCGGCTCCAACGGGTGCTCGAACTTCGCGAGGAAGCGGAGCGCGCACGCGCCGTGGCGCTCACCGCCGCCGAAGCGGAGGCAGCCACGGCACGCGAACACCGCGGAGCCCTTGAGACAGCCCGCTCCGCCGGACAGGCATCACTCACCGGTGCCAGCAACGCCGGGAGCACTGTCGGCGCCCTGCAGCAGTTGCAGTACGTCCTTGGCGCCCTCGATGTCCGGCTGCAACTGGCAACGACAAGTGTGATCACCGCCGAAAGCATGGTGCGCCGCGCGCAGGATGAACTGCGGGAGGCGTTTCAGGCGCGACATGCCCTCGGCACGCTGCGCGAAAAGCAGGCGGAGACGCATCGCGCCGCCGAACTGACCGCTGACCGGGTGGCGATGGACGAAATCGCGCTCACCCGCTTCCACCACGCCGATACCTCTTCCACCGATCCGGAGCGTTCGACCAATGAGTAAGCTCATTCTGCCACTGATCATCGGCTTGCTGATGGGCGTCAGTGGCGGCGGCTTTTTCGCCGTCGTTCAGGCCGGCAAGGCGCACGCCTCTGCCGTTGCCGATGCACAGAAGCGCGGGCTCAAGCCAGCCGGTGACTCGACGCACGCCGCCACGGACAGCGCTGGCGCCAGCGACAGCACTGCACACGGTGAGGGCGATCACGCCGCGACCGAGACAGCTTCCGCGACACCGACAGGTGGCGCGGCGCTCAAGCTGGCGCCCGACAACACGCACGCGCCGGAGACGCATGCTGCGACCACGCCGAAGCCGGGGACGACTCCCGTAGCTCCCGCACCGGCGCCACCCGTATCGCATGCGGCCCCCTCGGATGATGACGCCGCCAAAGCCGCGGCAACGCAGGCACATCAACGGCGACTGGCGAAGATCTTCGCCACGATGGGTCCCAAGGACGCTGCACGCGTGCTCGCACAGATGACTGATCACGATGTGGAAATCATCCTTGGCTTGCTCAGCGACCGGCAGGCGGCGGCGATTCTCATCAATCTGCCGCCGCCGCGCGCCGCCGTACTCAGTCACGTGCAACCACGTCTCGCCGGGAGCGTCAAGTGAGCCCGTTGCTTCCTCCGATAACGCCCGCGCTGCTGTCACGCGCTGACGCCGCATCACAACGTCGTGGCGTTGAAACACCGAACGATGCTTTCACGCATTCGCTCAAGGATTCGCTCGCGAACGCACGCAATCAGGAGCGACGCAGCGACGCTGATGATGCGGCGGCCATCAGGGCGAGCCGCGCCGCAGCGCAGCGCAGCGACGTTCGCGCGCTCCTGCTCAGTGGTGCGATGAAATTCGCAGTCACACGCCGTGATGCGCCGCCTGAGAACGTCAGGTCTCCGGGACTGGTCGCGTCACTGCCCGCGACGCCTGAGGCCGACGACCGGAGCGACGCCATCGCGGATGACACACTCGTCCCAATGTCACCGATCGCGCTCCCTGAGGACGGTGCGATAGACGGTCAGGTGCCTAGGACGGATTTCGCGCCGATGGCACGGCCCGAGGACACGATCATTCATTCACTGCCGGATGACGCTGTCGCCGAGTCGATGCCGGAGAGCGCGCCGCAGAGTGCAGCGATACCCGACTCCGTTCCTGACACCTGGCCGGTGATCGACCCGGCTGCGACCGCGGCCGCTGCACTGCAGCTGGTGGCCATGCTGCCGCTTTCCCGACCGCCAGTGGCACTCCCCGACGCGCCTGATGGCGCGCCAAGCGAGCGCCAGGCGGTTGGTGATGATCACCCGAATGCGCGGCTCGATCGAGGCATCACGTCGCTTCCGGACAGACCTTCCGCGGGCGACGACCCGTCGCTGGTCGAAGATCACTTTGATGCCGCATCCGTCGACATCCACACCACATCGTCGGCGCGCGGCGTGACGGCAGCGGCCGGTGGGCGTACCCAGGAAGGACGGACAGACGCACCATCGACGACCAGCTCCCGCGCCGCGATCGATGCCACGCCGACCGCCGCGAGTGTCACGACCCTTCGGGCGCGCGGCACGACTGACCGTGGGATCGCCGATCTCGATCCCGCGTTCCGCGAGCGACTCGAGCGTGTGATGGATCGCATGCAGCGGGAGTTCGGGCACGAGGTGACGGTGGTGGAGACCGTCCGCTCGCAAGCGCGACAGGATGCCCTGTACGCGCAAGGGCGCACGACACCAGGTCCGGTGGTGACCTGGACGCGGAACTCGAAGCACTCGCAGGGCCGCGCCGCCGATCTGATGGTGGATAGTGCATGGGAGAACCCGCTCGGCTACACGCATCTGGCGCAGATCGCGAAACAGGAGGGATTGCGCACGCTTGGCGCGCGTGATCCGGGCCACGTCGAACTGCCCGGTGACGATGCCATATCGGGTGAGACCTTAAGCACGCTGCTGCACAATCTGCAGGGCGAGGCGAGCGACGGTGCACAGTCATATCGTGCCACCGTCGGCGAACGCAGCGACGCAGGGTCACAGGCGTCGACGATGGCGCGCGTCGCGAACGTGGCGCAGGTGGCGCGGGTGGCCACCGTCGCATCGGTGGCCAAGGTGGCAACTGTGGCGCGTCCAGGTGAGGGCTCGCGGGACACGGAACAGCCCAGCGACACCATGTCGCCACTGGCCGCGAGCGGTGTGGCGCCGATGGCTGGCGCAACCGAGCTCGCCGGGTCAGTGCGGGTGACCGCTCCGGCGTCGTCGGTGAGCATGGCCGATCGCATCAGTCACCTGATGGACCTGCAGGCTTCGCAGGCCGCGCGACCGCTCAGCAGCGTGATGCTGCGGATGGAAAATGGCGGCGGGATGGAAGATCAGATCCGCATCGATACGCGCGGAAATTCGGTTGATGCACGCCTCGGCCTGGGCAATGCACAGCAGGCAGCCGCGCTCACTGATCGGTTGGGCGAGTTGCGCGAGGCACTGGAGCGACGCGGGCTGACCGCCGACGGCGTACGCGTCCAGTCCACCGCCTCGATCCGTACCACCGACAGCGCCAACTTTTCGCGCACCGCAGCGCCGGTCATGGAGCTCGCCGCCATGCGGGCAGCCTCCGACAGTCAGGCGCAGGGCAACATGCGTGACCAATCCACTCGTGATCAGCAGCAGCGCGAGGCATTCGCACGCGACTCGTCGCGTCACACTCCGCGGTCGTCGTCCGACGACACGCGTCACCGCTCGCGCCGCGAGCAGCCGGAGGATCGTCGATGAACACCGTTGCATCGCCCATCAAGATCGGGCCCGCCGTTCGCGAACCAGGTACGCCAGGGGCGCCACCATCGCGCAAGGCACAGGGGGCACTGGGCAAGGATGACTTTCTCAAGCTGCTCGTCGCGCAGCTGAAGAATCAGGATCCGCAAAGCCCCGCCAATGCCGACCAAATGGCCGCGCAGCTGGCGCAATTCTCGAGCGTCGAACAGCTGACCAACATCTCGAAGACGCTCGAGACGCAGGGTGCCGCGCAGTCGGCGCTGGTGAACGAGGTTGCCGCTGGCACGGCGGTCAACAACATCGGGCGTACGATCATCGCCAAGAGCGATCTCATCGAACTCAATGGCAGCGGCACCGAAGCGCTGACCGTCACCGGGAATGGCGGTCCCTCGCAACTCAACGTCTTCGACGCACGCACCGGCCGCCCGATCACGACCAAGGCGATGGGCTACCTGGCCAGTGGCACGAGCGAAGTCGTGGTGGGTCAGGCGCTCCGCGAACTGCCGCCTGGCGTCTATCGCGTGTCAGTCACTGCCGTCGACACCAACAACCCTGTCAGCTGGACCACCAGCGTGCGTGGCCTCGTGACGGGACTCGAGTCGACGGCCGAGGGCCTGCGCTACGCCATGGGCAGCCTCCGTATTCCACTCAACGCCGTGACAGGTATCAGCACGCGCTGATCCGGCGACGCGCCGGATCACAGCACACCGCAGAACACAGCACACCGCAGAACACAGCACACCGTAGAACACAGCACACCGTAGAACACTGCACACCGCGGAACACAGACGACCACCCCGGCGCGTCCGCGCCGGCTGAAGGTTTTCGTGCAGGTCGCAGCTCACCTCCAAACCAACTCGACACATGCTTCGCTCTCTTTTCGCCGGCGTCGGCGGACTCCGCAATCATCAGTTTCGCATGGACGTGATCGGCAATAACATCGCGAACGTCAACACCGTGGGCTTCAAGGGCGGTCGCGTCACGTTCAAGGAAGGGTTTGCACAGCTGCTCCAGGGTGCAAGCCGTCCGCCCGGTGATCAGGGCGGCGTCAATCCCGTGCAGATCGGACTCGGATCGCTGATCGGATCCGTCGACCAGCTGTTTACGCAGGGTAATGTCGAGACCACCGGAGTCAGCACCGACCTCGCCATGCAGGGTGATGCGTTCTTCGTCGTACGCAAAGGGACGGAGACCTACTACACGCGGTCTGGGAACTTCCAGCTCGACGCGGAGGGGCGCATGGTGTCACCGACCAACGGCTTCATCGTCCAGGGCCGGATGGCGCAGGATGGCGTGCTCAATGACACGATCACCGATATCACCCTTCCGTTCGGCCAGAAGGTCGCGGCTCGTGCGACGTCTTCGGTGACGGTGGCAGGCAACCTGAACTCGTCGGCAGGCGTCTTCAATCCCGCCGACCCGGACGGTGTCGGGCCGTTGCTCGGTGGGTTCGGTCCCGATACACGTGCCGTGACGGCCAACGCCGGTACCTTTACCAATGGCACGATCGGCATGTTTGACGCACTTGGCAACAAAGTCGACGTCAAAATGTGGATGTGGAAGACCGCGCAGAATCAGTGGGACTGGCAGATCGACGAGACGACCTTGCCGGCCGGGTACACCCTCGACCTCGGCGCACCGGGAGCGCCGATCGCAGGCGGCGGAACGGTCACCGGTCGCTTCACCTTCGATCCGTCAACCGCGCTCCTCGCGCAGTCAACCATCATCGGTGGGCCCTCCGCCGGTACCGGCGTTGCGAGCCCGACGCTGGGCATCAACGGGCCCGGCGGCTCCACAATGTCGGTCACGATGAATCTTGGCGCCGAAGTCAGTGGCGGCGGCGTGGCTGGTACGCTCGGCGGTCTGACACAATTCGCCGGCAATGGCACAGCGGTCTTGCGCGACCAGGACGGCTACACCAGTGGTCAGCTCCAGAACTTCAGCATCGATCGCATCGGTATCATCAGCGGCGCCTTCACGAATGGCGTCAACCAGACGCTCGGGCAGATCGTGCTCGCCGACTTCAACAACCCCGCTGGCTTGCTGCGCACCGGCGACAACATGTACGCACTCAGCGGAAACTCCGGTGGTGCAGTACTCGGCTATGCGCTGGAGGGCAGCCAGAGTTTCCTGACCAGCGGTGCGCTCGAAATGTCGAATGTCGATCTGGCTCAGGAGTTCACCAACCTGATCGTCGCTCAGCGCGGCTTTCAGGCGAACAGCCGGGTAATCACGACCAGCGACTCGATGCTCGAAGAATTGGTCAATCTGAAGCGATAATCGCTTGAGCTGAGTCGGCGGCCCCACCAGTGGCGGCCGCCGACTCGCCGTCGCGCCCGGCAAGATTGGGCCCCCTGTTGGCGGCAGGACTTGCCGACCAGTCGCTTTCTCCGCCGAGTTCGGACGCCGAGAGAAGCGCACAAGTCATTATTTCACAAATACTTAGACGTCAGCTACCGGCCTTCTGATCTCTGGCATGGCCGCTGCTTTGAACAGAGACAGACGCAATCCGTCCACACGTTCAACAGGATCGACCGATGGCCGACGTAGAGACCGCTCCCGACGAGGGAGCCGAGCCCAAGAAGAAGCGCAGCCTTCCACCGTTCGTCATGCCGATCGTCCTCGCGCTGGTCGGGGTTGGCGGTGGCGGATTCGTGGGAGCCAAGGTGGTCGGGCCGAAACTCACGGCGAGCATCACCGGAAACCTCACGCCTGCAGAGCTCGCTGCACACAAGCCGGCCAAGGGTGGTGATGGCGAACATGGGGCTGACGGTGACGTAGCGAGCGACGCCGACGGCGAACATGCTGACGGCGCCGGCAAGGAGGGTGAGCATGGCCCAGCCGGACCGCCGCCGCTGTACACGATCAGCGATCTGGTGCTCAATCCCGCCGGATCAGGCGGCACACGTTTTCTCATGCTGTCGGTGGCCTTCGACATGAAGGACTCGGCAGCCGTCGACGAGCTCAAGCAGCGCGACGCGGAGATCAAGGATGCAGTCCTTGCTCTCGTTGGCGCCAAGACAGTCGAGCAGCTGTCGGAAGTCTCCGCGCGCGAACCGCTGAAAGCGGAGATCAACACACTCGTCTCGACCATCGTGAAGAAAAAAAAGCTGATCAAGCGCGTCAGCTTTCCGCAGTTTGTGATCCAGTGACGTCCTGACGATGGCGAACGATACCCTCAATCAGAGTGAAATCGACCGACTGCTCGGCGGTGCCGGAGGCAATGCGCTCGACATGGCAGCCTCGGGTCGGAAACGCGCGGTGGTCCAGCACGAAGCACAGCGCTACGACTTCCGTCGACCGCATCGGATCTCGAAAGAGCGGCTGCGCACGATCGAGGCAATGTACGAGCGGATGGTCAAGAACCTCGAGAGTTATCTCATGTCACGCGTCCGCGGACAGATCGAGGTACGACTGCAGAGTGTGGAGCAATTCAGTTTCGGCGAGTTCACGCTGTCGCTTCCGACCCCGTGTTGCAGCTACATAGTCGATATCAATGGCAAGAACGGGCTGCAGGGCGTGATCGATTTTGGCAGCGATTTCGCCTTCTTTCTGGTGGACCGGCTTTTCGGCGGCGGGAGTGCACCCACCATGATGGCGCGCGCGCTGACCGCGCTCGAACAGGACGCGGTGCGCATCGTTGCCGATCGGACCACGTCGATCGTTCGCGATACCTGGTGCGAATTGATGCCGATCGAACTCGCCACCAACAGCTTTGAGGCGGCTCCGGAAATCCTGCAGGTCAGCGCCAGGGAGGATCCGGTACTGGTGGCAAACATCGAGGTCTCTGCCACCAATATCTCGTCGCTCATCATGA
>JANNVN010000409.1:0-3285 GCA_031414435.1 Gemmatimonadaceae bacterium | reverse complement strand
ATGGCTTCCGACCAGATCGCGAACCGTCCGCTCGACGGCGCGGTGCCGCTCGACGGCAGCGTCGGCATCTGCATCGCCTCGCCACCCGGCGCATCGGCGCGGATCACCCACGTGTTGCCTTTGCCCTGCGGGCGCGTGGAGTTGAAGAGCAGGTGTGTGCCGTCGGGCGTCCAGCGCGGGCCGCTGCTTTCGTAGCCCGGCGACGTCCAGCGCTGTGGCGCGCTGCCGTCCAGTGCAGCCACCCATACTTCCTGATGTCGCTTGTTCTCGGTTTCGCGTACCGTCGTGACGGTAAACGCCACGCGCTTGCCATCGGGGCTGACGGCGGGCTGGCTCACGGTGGTGATGCGATACCAGTCGCGGAGGGTCATGGCGCGGGGCGCCGATTGCGCGTGGAGCGCGCCGGTGACAAGTGCGCACGCGAGGACAGCCCAACGCGTGGTGGAGACTGAGAGGAGAGACATGGCTCGACGGATGAGCGGAAGTGGCGACGCCTGAATGTGCGAAATCTTACGGCCGGGACGTCCGCCGCGCTGACGATGGCGCCGCTGGCCAGAAACTGATCGAGCGCGGGGCGCCGTCTCGGGCTGATGACACGATTCGCTCAGCGTGGCTCGGCCAACAGCTCCCGGAACGGAATCACGAAGGGCAGTACCGCCACCCAGACCAGGAAGACCCACGCCATCCCTGCAGGGAGCGTGCGCCCCTCGCCGCGTGCCATCGCGGGCACCGCCACCGCAAGCAGCCACATGCCCTTGTACAGGAGTTGCACGAGCAGCACCGGCACCATTACACCCGGGTTGCGCAGGCCGAGTACCGAGAGAAGCGCGAGTGCGGTCCAGAGTGCGCCAGTGACGCGCACGGCCGCGTCGCCTGGCAACGTGGTGCCCTGCCACACTGAGTTTGCCGCGTGGCCCGGAGTCAGCAGCGACGAGACGCCGACGCTTCCTGCGACAAGGATGTTCGCCGTGTAGACAAGGCGCAGCGCGATCATGGTCGCGTCGCCAGCGCAGCGAGCTGCGACATTGCGACGGGCAGCGCACGCCGGAATGCCGGACCGAACTTCGCCGCGAACACCCGTCCGAGTGGACCGGAAAACTGCACGTCGTGCGTCAAACGACTGCCCTCCGGGATCGCGACGACTGTCCGCGTGATCCGAAGTGTGGCCGCCGGCAGTCGGGTCTCGAAAGCGTATCGTTGGCCAGTTGTCATTTCCGTGACCCGGAAGCGCGAAGCGCGACCGCGCACGGGGACCAGGCGACCTTCGACGCCAACAGCCAGAGCGCTGTCGGCCGACACCTCGCGAAGCTCCGGATCCCACGCCGGCCACCCGCGCGTGTCCATCCAGAGATCCCAGATCCGGCTCGGCGCTGCGGCGACGTCGATGGTGTGGCTGAAGTGTCGGTTGCTCCCTCCCGCTGGTGCGGCCGACTCCAATGCCGATTCCGGTTTGACGCCCGAGGTGGCGCAGCCGGCAATCGCGACGATTACTGCGGTGATGAGGACGAGCTTCAGGTTCAGAGGCACGACGGAGGCTCCATAACAGTGTTATGGATGTATAATAACGACGTTATGTCGAACGCAACTCCGGGGACCGACCCCTCGCCCGGCGGCTCGCCCACCGGCCAGGCGATGCTCGACGCGGCTCGTGCCCTCTTCGTCGCCGAGGGGGTCGAGGCGATCTCGGTGCGTCGCGTGGCGACGCTGGCCGGGTGCACGACTATGGCGCTCTACACACACTTCTCCGGCAAAGACGGCCTGCTCGCGGCCCTCTACGACGAGGGGTTTGCGGAACTCGCGCGCGCGCAGCGGGCCGTGCCCGAGTTGGTCGATCCGGTGGCGTACGTCCTGGCGCTGTGCCTCGCATACCGCGAGACCGCGCGTCGATTTCCCCATCACTATGCCCTGATGCTTGGGCGTTTCAGCGGTGAACACCAACCGTCCCGCCAGAGCGCGGCCGCTGCGCTCCGCACGCTCGACACGCTTGCCTCAGCTGTCTCCGCAGCACTGTCGGATGCACCGGACCGTCAGGCGCGCGCCACGTCCACCGCACGACAGTTGTTCGCATTCTGCCACGGCTGGGTCTCGCTCGAAGCGATGACGTTCATCGCGAATGATCAATCGAGTGAGCGGCAGTTTACTGCGGCCGTCGATGCCCTCCTCGAGCACGCGGCGGCGATGGAGAGACGCAGTACAGCGCCTCGACGAGAAGAGAATCCGCGGCGCTGAAACTCGTTGCGGCCGGAAGCGTCATGCGCTCATGCCTTCCTTCCGCTCCGCGATCCTGCTCACCCTGCTGCCGGCGCTCCTCATGGCCCAGGTCATCCAGCAGCCTGTCACCACGCTCGACGCGCGACGGCTGTCGCCGGAGATGGTCGAACGGACCGTGGCCCAGGCGATGACCCGCGAACGTGTGACCGGCCTCGCCGTGGCCATCATCAACCGCGGCGAAGTTGTGTACCTGCGCGCCTTCGGCGAGAAGAACGCCACTGCGCACACACCGCTGACGACCGCGAGCACGATGTACGCTGCCTCGTTCACCAAGACGATGTTCGCGCACCTCGCGATGCAGCTGGTGGATGAGCGCGTGCTGGATCTGGATCGTCCGGTGGTACAGTACGTACCGCGGCTCGATACGGTGGAGAAGTGGGCCGAGCTGACGACCGATCCGCGGCATGTGACGATCACGCCGCGCATGCTGCTCAGTCACACGTCGGGGTTCTCGAACTATCGGTTCCTGAATCCCGGGGAGAAGCTGCTGATCAACTTCGAACCGGGCTCGCGTTACGCCTATTCCGGCGAAGGGCTCAACCTGTTGCAGTATGTGATCGAGCAGATCACTGGAACGTCACTCACTGTCCTGATGCGGGAGCGGATCTTCCGGCCGCTGGGCATGACACGCACGAGCATGGTGTGGGACTCGACATTCGCGGCAGACCTGGCGATGGGCCATGACACTTCGGGCGCCATGGTCGGGCACAGCAAGCGCTCGTCACCGCGGGCCTCGGGGTCTGCCGACACCGACATTCGCGACATGGCGCGGTACCTGCAGGCGATGCTGCGCGGCGACAAACTGAGCGCTGTCGCGCGCCGCACGATGTTTTCGCCACAGATCCGCATTCATTCCGATCACCAGTTTCCCACGCTGGATACTCTCACGACGACGCGGGATGACGGTATCGCGCTGTCGTATGGAATCGGGTGGGGTTTGGTGAGATCTCAGTATGGCGTCGGGTTCTTCAAGGAAGGCTCGGACGACATCACGCGCAATCACATGATCGGCTT
>JANNVN010000408.1:0-20135 GCA_031414435.1 Gemmatimonadaceae bacterium | reverse complement strand
CCCGGTGGATGGTGTCGACCTGCGACCGCTCTGCACCGCCCCGGCGAACGATGCCAGAATGGTGCGCCATCTCGTTGCGTTCGAGGCCCCGACGCTCCACACCAAGGAGCTCGTGCAGTCTGATGACGCCGGACGGGTGCGCAAGATCCAGCGCTACTTCGAGCCAGTCACGTGGCCGTTTCCGTCAGGCGTCCTGGCATCGCTGGTGCCCGTCGCCTGCGCACACATGGTCATGCCGCTGACCCTGTCGTCGCTCGAAGCGCTGCGGATGCAACTCTCGGCGAACGGGATTCCAAACCAGGACGTACCCTTTCACGGCGACTGTTTCGACCTCAACGACGAAGCGGGCGTGCTGGCGTTGAACGAGCGGCGCGTCGGCGCGCTGGCGACGCTCCGTGAGCTGAGCAAGGTGCGCGGGCAGAACGGGTCCCTCGTTGCGGCAACCGCAACCGTGCATCCGACCGCCCGAATCGTCGGATCCGTGGTCGTGCGCGAACGTGCGGAGATTGGTGCCGGCGCGCTGATCATCGGCCCGGCCACGATCGGTGATGGCGCGACCATCGGCGACAACGCCGTCATCGCGCAGTGCCTGGTTTTCGCTGGTGCAGATGTCGCTGCGTCGACCACCGTGCGTCACCGCATCGTCTCGGGCGACTCGACACATGCCGCCGCCGTTGCTGGGCAACGCCGACACACGGCCTCCAGCCTGGCCCCCGTCCCTGAGCCGGTGCGACGACTCGCGATCCCGGCTTATGTCAGCGTCAAGGCGGCCTTCGAACCAGTGCTGGCGCTGCTCGCGCTGCTGCTGCTGTCACCACTCCTGGTGATCATCGCGGCCCTCGTCAAGCTGACATCGAAGGGTGACGTCTTCTACGGCGATGCGCGCGAAGGGAAAGATGCCCGCCCTTTCAAGTGCTGGAAGTTCCGCAGCATGCTCACCAATGCCGATGACATGCAGCGTGCGTTGGCGGCGAAGCAGCAGATGGATGGCCCACAGTTCAAGATGGACCATGACCCGCGCGTCACGAAGATCGGAGCGACCCTTCGCAAGCTGAACGCTGACGAATTGCCGCAGCTCTGGAACATCGTGCGTGGTGAGATGAGCCTGGTCGGCCCGCGCCCCTCGCCGTTCCGCGAGAATCAGATCTGTGTTCCGTGGAGGAATGGTCGCCTGTCGGTGCGGCCTGGCATGACCGGCCTCTGGCAGGTCTGTCGCAAGGACCGCGAGCAGGGCGACTTTCATCAGTGGATTCATTACGACCTGCTGTATGTGCGCAATGTGTCGTTCTGGCTTGACCTGAAGATCGTCGTGGCGACCATCGTGACGCTCGGTGGGCGGCGCCCTGTCCCGCTCCGCGTGATGCTGGGCAGGCGGCCGAAATCATCCAGAACCCACCGTCGTCCGCAGCGCAGCACGCCGAGCATTGTCGCCACCGTCGATGCTGATCCGGCTCACGCTACCGTCCCGTGAGCGACGCGTGGGCGACTGCCGCTGAATCGGCTTCCCGAGCGAACGGCCAGCCCGTGCGCCAGACGGCAGGAAGAGCATGACCGCCATGAGTTCGGCTTTCGCCACGGGTCTTCAACTCATCATCGCAGCGCCGGTGCTCGGTGCCTGCGGATACCTCGCATGGCTGACGACACTGTCGGGCCGACGGAAGGCCCCGACGCCGTCGATGACGACGAAAATCGACATCGTCGTTCCAGCCCACAACGAATCAGCAGGAATCACCGCCACCGTCGAGAGCCTGCTGGCCGTACAGTACCCCAGTGATAATCGGCGCATCATCGTCGTTGCTGACAACTGCACTGACGACACGGCGCAGCGGGCCCGCGCCGCGGGCGCCACGGTGCTCGAGCGAACGCACGCCACGGAACGTGGCAAGGGCTACGCGCTTGCGTTTGCGTACAGCAAGAGTCTCGCTGACGCGTTCGCTGACGCAGTGGTGGTGGTCGACGCCGACTCGTCGGTTTCGCCGAACTTGCTCTCGGCCTTCGCGTCCCGATTTGCCTCTGGCGCGCAGGTGCTGCAGGCGGAGTACGGCGTACGGAACGCCAACGCATCGTGGCGGACCCGATTGATGGTCATTGCACTGACGATGTTCCACACGGTGCGCTCTCTCGGACGCGAGCGTATGTCCCTTTCGTGCGGCCTCCGCGGAAACGGGATGGCCTTTGCCTCAGGCGTACTGCGTCATGTTCCGCCCAACGCATACTCCGTCGTCGAGGATGTGGAGTACGGAATTGCGCTTGGCCTGGCAGGGATCCGCGTCGAATACGTTGCAGAAGCACACGTTCTCGGTGACATGCCAACCAGCTCACGCGCCTCTCGGGTACAGCGTGCGCGCTGGGAAGGCGGGAGGGTCGCCTTGCTTCGCGCTCACGCCCCCTCGCTGCTCAGTGCCTCGCGGCGCGCCGGCGGGCGCATCCCCCTCGATCTGTTGCTCGACCTGCTCGTTCCGCCGCTGACAACACTTGCAGCGGTGATCATCGTTGGTCTCGGTGTGTCGCTCGCCACCACGTTCCTCAGTATCACTGGCGTACTGCCGCTGATGCTGTGGCTGGCGTCACTCGCGCTGCTCGCACTGTACGTCATTCGAGGCATGGTACTCTCCGGCACCGGGGTGCGCGCCGTGCGCGACATGCTCTGGTTGCCCGTCTTCATGATCTGGAAACTCGCTGCGGTGCTGAGCCCGAAGGGACGCGCTGGTGAGTGGGTTCGCACACCAAGACCCGACGAACGATGACCCCGACCGAACCGTTGGTGAGCGAGGGTGCGTCACACGCCACGACCACCGCATCGCCTGAGCTACTGCCGCGGGACGCCCGCATGCGCCACGAAGCGATGAGTGCAAAGCCGGCGCGATACCGCGTGCGATTCGGACGGCTCTGGGTTGACGCACTGGCGTTCGATGAGGCGATCGAGGCGGTGCGCGCGCTGGTTGCCAGTCGCACGGGCGGCGCGATCTTCACGCCGAACGTTGACCACGTCGTCATGGCGGACGAACACAGGGGACTGCGCCGTGCATACAGACGTGCCGATCTCGCGTTTGCCGATGGTATGCCGTTGGTCTGGACGTCGCGAATGCTGGGCATGCGAATTCCTGAGAAACTCTCCGGCTCCGACATGATCATCCCGATCGTCGAGCTGGCAGCGAAGGAGAATTGGGCGGTGTACCTCCTCGGGGGGATGCCAGGCGAGCCAGGGGCGGCGGAACTGGCGGCAGAGCGCCTCTCGGCACGTTTCGGCGTCAGAATTGTCGGTGTCGATCCTGCGTTCGTGTCGATGGATGGAAAGGGCGCAGAGGATGCCGCCGTGCTCGCCCGTGTGAAAGCGGCCAAGCCCGACATCGTGTTCGTCGCCCTCGGCGCGCCGAAGCAGGAACTCTGGATCTCACGGTGTCTGGATGAGATTCATCCCGCCGTTGCCATCGGATGCGGAGCCAGCCTCGACTTCATCTCGGGGCAGTTGAGCCGTGCGCCGCAGTGGGTTTCCAACGCTGGATTCGAGTGGGCGTACAGGCTGGCACAGGATCCCGCGCGGCTCTGGAAGCGATACCTGCTGAGAGGCCCACGATTCCTTGGCATCCTGTTCCGGACGTCGAGGATGCTGCGAGTGCAGCGGGTGCGCGAGGTCTCCGCACGCAGTCTCGCCTCAGTCGCCGAGGGCGCCGACGGCACGAGGTGAGCCCGTGCGTCGCGAGTCTCGAGTCGGCGCGTTTTGCGAGGCGCGCTCTTGTGGCACTGCCTTCGCACCACAGACTGCAGTTCCTCGGACCAGGACCACTCTCCAGGGCGGCTGGTCGCATCCACGGTGCGAGGCTTAACAGCGGGCCCAGCGCTTGCAGTCGCCACGTTGCTGGTGCCCTTGATCCATCGCGCGTAGTATTCGCCGCAGCGATGTCATCCGTAGAAGCATCACATTCCGACAGACAGCGTGGCACAGCAGACCGACGCACAGAAAAGGCTGAACCCTGTCGATACTGGCCGAGTGTGAGGGGCGGCGCGCAGGAGCAGAACGAATGTGCCAACCACTGGCCGCAATTCGTCAATGTGGACGGGCCGCTCGCCACGCACCGCCCGACAGCCGTCGGGTATGTGAGGTGCAATGATCAGCACAGGCGTTTTCGGCGAACTGAGCCGTTTGACCATGCGCCGGATCGAAGTAGCGCGGGAAATCGTAGCAATCACGCCGAACACGTGTTCCGAAGGACGTCAATTCGCCTGATCATGCAGAACACCGGACTGTCGCGACGCACTCGGGCGCGCGCGTGAATCCGATCCGAACCCGGATCACCGAGCTTCTGGCTCATGGTGTGACCCGCGCCGTGGCGATCACGTTGCTGACGCAGGCGATCTCGTGGTCGCTGGCGTTAGTGGTGACGTTTTATCTGCCGAGCTATCTGGGAGTGTTGAACCTCGGTCGCCTGAGCCTGGCGACCGCGTTTGCCGGGACCGTCGCCGGGCTGGTCAGCTTCGGGACGTCGACGGTCCTGATCGCAGAGATTTCGAAGACGCCAGAGCGCGCAGCGGCGCTGGTCCGCACCTCGCTGGCCCTGCGCGGCGCGCTTGCCGGCGGCCTGCTGTGCATCGCCGCGCTGGTGGCGTGGCTGATGAACTTCGGTCGCGAGGTCAATCTCCTGATCGCACTTGTGCTCCCCCCGATCCTGCTCTGGCAGGTCACGGAAACGTATCTGGCAGCGCTGAATGGTCTCCAGCAGTTCGTCAAGCTCAACGCGATCAACTTGGTCGAGAAGCTGACATTCTCCGCGATCGTCATCGCGCTCGTGATGCTGAAGGCACCGCTGTGGACCTTTGCTGCGGCGTACATCGTCAGTAATGGCACGGTGGCGATCGTGGCGCGCCACGTCTTCAACAGGGCAACGCGAAGCTTCACGGTTCCAGCGGTACCCGCCACCGTCGCGTCGGCGCAGGCAATGGCGAAGGCCGGGGTACCGTTTCTCTCGTCGAAAGTCTTCAGCATGATCTATGGCGAGGGGTCCACCGCCCTGCTCATGTCGAAACTCTCGACGCTCGAAGCGATCGGCTGGCTGGGACTGGCGAAACGCTTTTTCGGCGCAGCCTACGTCATTCCAATGGCGATCAGCAACTCCATGTTGCCAATGCTCACGCGCGCCCATCACGATGGCGATCGAGCGCGCTTCCGTCGACTGGTGTGGATGCTGTTCGGCGCGGTGTTCGTCGCTGCGCTTCCGATCGCCATCGTGCTTTCGTTCTTCCCGGACACGCTGTTGAAGGTGCTCAACTATCCGCCGTCGTTCGCTGGCAGTATTCCCGTGCTCCGCATCATGGGGCTGGTCGTGTTTCTCTGGTTCGCGCAGCAGGCTCTGGCGACTGCCATCATCGCCACTGGCAAACAGAAGGTCTTCGTTCTTGTCACCAGTGTCGCTGCGGCGCTCGCATTCCCAGTCTGCGGTGTGTGTATCTGGGCCGGCGAGCGGTATCTGGCGAATGGCGCCGTCGGTGCGATGCTCGGGGACACTCTGCTCGAGATCGTCATGCTGACGTTCTACGTTCGCGCCCTGCTGCCGGAGCTGTTCCCAAACCGATCACCGGCTCCGGCGCTGGTACAGGACCCGGATCGCGCGACCTGAGGTTTGCAGCACACCTGCAGCCCTGCGTGCGCAGCGGGGCGCTGTGCTGCGGACGGCATTGCCTCGTGAACCGCGCGTACGGCCTGCGACGCCGCATCGACACGTCGGAGGAAGGCCTCGCGTGCCTGCATGAGCCGGACACGCGGAGCCACCGGCGGTGGTCGGTTGCTGAGTGTTTTCAGCTGACGAAAGTGCCTATGCTCGTCGCATGGCGGACCACCAAACCACTCTTTTCTGAACACGGTGGCAGACGACCCTCGCGCGCACGCCGAAGCGAGTGGGCCAGACACGGTTTCGCGCGGAGTCACCTCCGATCAACGGCCGTGCACGACCTCGCGGCATTCCTGCGACCGTTGCGATTCTCGCGCGCCCCGCGTGCAAGCTGATCCACTCCGAACGTCGACCCCGCGCGACGCTCGTGGAGTGAGCCCAGCCTGCGGTACGGTGTCGACAGTCGGAGCATCACCGCCCGCCGCGTCACCGCTGCCTGCCGCGCTGGGGACGCTCGGATTGCCGACGTCGGGCAGTCAGACGATCCGCGAGTCTGCCGTCCAAGCGCCAGTCTCCCGCGCGAGTTTTCCGGCAAGCGCGAGTGCCAGTGCCATCAGAATGGTCGTCAGGCTCGACCCCAGCCCGATGTCACCCCACGCCTGACTCACGTAACACACCGAGACCACAACAACGGCAACCGCCGCGGTGCGTTGCTGGTCCGTGGTGGCAAAATGATAGCTGCGAGTCGCGAGATACACCCCGGCGACAATTGGCATCCAGATCAGCGCGAATCCGAACATTCCGGCAACCCCGAGTAGCCAGAGTACGCTGTTGTGCCCAATCAGCCTGTATTCCTTGAATGCAATCGAGACGTCGGGGAGCTTGATGACTTCGTCCCACTCCTTGCCGAACCCCCTTCCCAGAAACCGATTTTCACGAATCGTGTAGATCAGATTCTGGTTCTCGAGCACGCGCCATTGCGTCGACGGATCAGCAGTCTTCGCGATTCCCATCAGGACAGCGCCTGGGGCGAAGATTCCGTCGGACTTGGTTCGGGCGATCAACAGATATGTGGCGAACAACGGCGACGCGAGCAGGAGCGCGATCTTGATCTTTCGCTTGGTTCGACCGGCGAGCAGCGGATAGTAGGCCAACAACGACCCGACCAGATTGACGTACGCGAGGCGTCGATTGTTGACCACGATCGCGAAGCCCATACAACCCACCACCATGCACATCGTCACCAGCCGCTGCCATGTCCCCTCGTGCAGCCAGGCCGCGAGCCAGATCACGAGCAGTGACACGTACAGCACCGAGTCCTCATGACTGGTCATGTAGGCGGGTTCGATGTCGAGGTTCCACGCATCCTGAGTGATGAAGAACAACCCCAGCCCGATCTTCACCAGTGCCGCATAGGTGATCGTCAGCCCAATGACGCGGAAGTCCTTCGAGTCACGCAGGGCGAATGAGAGCAGCACAGTCCACACTGGCAGCCAGATCACACTGCGAATCTGAAACAGCGTCGCCTTGACGGTGCCGCCAGTGACCATGCCCCACAGGAACAGCGCAAACACCGTCACGAGGCTCACCGCGAGCAACGCCAGGAGCACGTTCGCGCTGGGCGACCTGCCTGCAGCGTCGATGCGCTGACCTCGCAGTGCGCGGAGGCAGAGCAACCCCAGAAGGAAGAGGTAAATCAGCTCCTGTCCACTGATTGCCAGAAACCCAATTCCTGTCTCAACGCTGAGCCGCCCATTGAGGTAGCGGGAAGCTGGTTCGAGAATCTGCGTCCACAGCTTGCCGCTGTGATATGGTGGCGCGAAGACAACACACTGAATGAAAATGACGGGAATCAGCGTTCGGCGCAGCGGCTGCGTCCACACGGCGGCAACGAAGATGGCGCCGAGCGCAGGCAGGCCAGCCGCCACCGCACTGCCTGTCAGCGTCATGATGAGCACACCGACAACGACGACCGACACAATGCCGACAATCGCCGCGCGCTCCCGCAGCGAGCGGGGCCCGATGCGCAGAGGCAAGCGCGGTGCTCGCTGAGCGAACGATCCTGCGTTGCGCGAGCCTTCGCTCAACAGCCTCGGAGTGGATGTCACGACGGCAGCGCTCGACCTAGAACTGAAGAAAGGAAACAAGCCCGACATAGAACGCGATCCAGCCCAGCATCTGCACTGCCGCCCGACGCAGGCCCCGCACCGGCGAGGAGCTCCTCGCCGCTCGCATGGGAATGATGAACGTCGCCAGGATGACAGACATCATCAGCAATTTTTTCAGCATGGCCTGGTGTCTTCCTCCGATCGGGTACGCGGCAACGGGCTGAGGGGACCGGGGAGTCCGCAGCGCCACGGCAGACAGCGGTCAATCACGCAGGATCATGACTCACCCGGCCAGCTGACGCACCGCAACCGATCCCACGAAATACTGGCGACCGATGACATCCAGAGTCCGTGCACTTTCCTCGACCGACGGATCGCCAAGTCGAACGGTCAGCAGCGCGGTACCCGCATGTCGTGCGATCGGGATGGACGACGGGTTGGTGATCGGATTATCCAGCGCCACGACCAGGCGAGTCCCGGGCGCAATCGATCCACTGATGCTTGCAAGGACCAGATCAACCGCGTGCGGCGCAACACCAGTCGCGTCGACCAGATGGACGGATCCCTCCGAGTACTGACTGCCGGCGGCGACGAGCGCTGCCGCCGCGGCGAGGCCGCGCTCACGCGGAGATGCCGGAATCACCGCGATCGTCGTCCACTGGTAGCGCTGCACCGCGAACCAGATCTGCGCCCAGTCATCGGGCGCTGAGGCATGTGGCGCAGTTACCGTCTTCCCTGTGACGACGCGGCCCTGGCCGCCGCCTGTTGTGGCCACGCCAGTCGGGCTCAGCTCGATCAGCCCCGATTCGAGGAGAGCCAACCGCAACCACGGGTTGGCAATCTCGATCTGTGCTCCGGGGGCATCCGGTCCACCATCGGGAAGAATGATCACATCCGAGGCAGCCAGACGGGGCAGAACGGTGTCGATCAGTTCAGCGCGGAGCGCAGCAACACGCACCGAAGAACGGTCGACCAGCTGGCCGTTGCCATTGCCATTCTCGGTGCGCATTTGTGCTTCCACGTATCGATCGGCAATCTCATCAACGTGCGCGGTGCCATCGACTCTGATCGCGCGAACGATTGCCTCGAGGCAGGTGATCATCGAGCGATCGCGCAGTTCGAGGCGATCCCAGATTCGCGCCACCTGTTCCGGCAGTCTGTTCGATTGTGGCTGAGCCAGCAACGGATCCGACGTGCCATTCGACGTCGGACGGGCAAGCGTCATTTCGGCCTGGCCATCTCGTGCCTGGGCATCCCTCAGCATTCGTTGGCCCCTTCAATCACTGCAGGTTGCACGCCGGCGGAACTCCGGTGCGAGAGAACGCGAAACTCGTCTGCCCTTCCTGGCAGTCGGTGCGCTTTGTCGTGCCCCGTCATGGCTTGAGCGCCAGCGGCGCCTCACCAAGGACCGGCAATCCGACCATGCGTTCGATCTGCCACGCCTCCAGCACCTTCCGACCAATCAGATCGAGCGCGACAACCGTCAAGACGGCCATCAATCCACCAAGAATCAGGCCCCCGAGAACCATGACCAGCGGGAGACTGCCGACCGGACCCGTTGGCATCGACGCCGGAATCAGCACGCTGTACTTGAACGCAAATGTGGCGCGGACCGTCTCGAGTTCGATCCGTGCACCATCGAGCCTCTCGAGGAGCGCCTGATAGGACGCCATCGCAATGCGCAGGCGGGACCGCCCGTACGTCTGCTTCTCCTGCACGATCGAGTCGACGCGCATATTCGCCAGGTTTCTCAAGGCGATCGCGTCGAAGGAATTGTCGTTCGCAGCGGCAGCCGCGGCGTCTGCCGCAGACCCGCCGAGTCGCATGACCTGCCCGCGCAGGCGTTCTTCATCGGCGCGCAGCTGTGCCAGTTGCGGCGGCTCCTGCGAGGTCGACTTGATCAACTGCTGCGTCGTCTCGATCTGCGGATGTTCGGCGCCGAACGTGATGCGTTGCTCGGCGAGCTGGGTCTGCAGTTCGCTGAGTCGCCGCGTCCGGGTCTGCTCGAGGTCGGCGATCGCGCGCAGCGTCGACTCGAGCTTCGATTGCGCCATGATGAGTTCCATATTCACCGCCGGCCGAGCTTCACGCGACGGAAGGAGCAATCCACGCGCTTCCTCCGGCGCGAGCTGCGCGCGCTGCCTGCCGAGCGAGTCAAGCAGGTGATTGATGTCACGACCCACTTCAACTGCGCTCTTCTCGAGAATCGAGATCGTGCCGCTGATCAGCGAGAGTTCCTGCACCTGGCGCTCATTGAGGTAGTTCCTCGACGCCACGTTGACGATCTTGTACGACAGATCCGGATCCAGCCAGACAGCGCCGATCGTAACCGTTCCCTCGCCAACCTGCACGTTCATGCTGGTCCGCAACGACCAGAGAATCGCGTCGATTTCCTCCTCCGCCGTCAGCGGACCGCTCACGAGGACCTGGATGCGCCGTTTGGTACGCGCGAGAAACGACCTGTTCTTGGCCGTTTCCCGGATCAGGTCCGTTTCCCGAACGATCTTGAGCAGGTTCTCGCGCGACATGATCAGGTCGTACGCCATCCGAGTCGGGCTGTCGTCCTCCGTTCGCGGGCGCCCCGGGTTGCCCAACAGCGGCATGACGACATTGCGGTCCGCGAGCAACTTGGTCTCAGTATAATACTTACGCGGCAGGACCACGGCGCCGACGATACCGGCCGCCAGGAACGCCGCAAACACGAGGCCCAGCACCATCGGATGCCGACGACAGGCATTGCGGACGAACCGGGCCAAGTCGGCCGCCAGCGCCACATCGACCAACGGCTCTTCCGGCGCTGCACCACCGGGCGGCAAACCACCACCCCTGGTCACCACATACGGCGCCACCGACTCCCGGTCATCTCGCGGTGCGAACGGTTGGATTGAATTCATAGTCAATGCACAGGCTGGATCGTGATGGGGCGAGCGGGATCGGGTTGGGCGTGCGCCGGAAAACCGGCGGTCACTGCACCAGCATCGTGTCGCCGGTCTTCAGGCGGAACGTCAATGCGGATCCGTTCGCCGCAGTCAGGTCAGAGTATCGGAACCGGATTCGAATCATTTCAGGAACGCGCCGGATGATGAAAAGCCGGTCACGGTGGGCGAACTCCGTGAACCCGCCACTGATCGCGAGCGCCTCGGACAGGCCCGAGCCGGCCTCGAGCGTGTAGAGCCCCGGGGTCTTCACCTCGCCGAGGATCGACAGCTTGATCGGCGCGACCTCGTCGAGAACAACCGTTGCCCGCGGCGCAACGACCAGCTTGCGCGCGTCGAGCTGCTTCTCGATCTCCTGCGCCAGCTCCGCCAGAGTCTTTCCCGCCGCGGGCACATCACCCAGAAAGGTGACGGTGACGTTGCCGTCCAGCCGAATCTTGCTCCTCACCGACATTTCAGGGTGATTGAACACCTGAACCGAAATCACATCGCCGGGACCGGTCTGGTACGCGGCCGACTGCGAGCCGATCTGGCCGGCAGGCAGATCGTCCAGCCAGACGAACCGGCCCATTGGGCTGCTTCCACAGCCAGAGAGCGCGACGGCCAAGGCAACCGCGAGCAGTCCCGGGATATGGCGATGCCTCTGAGAGCAGATGCGTGAGGACGTCAGCGAGCGCGTGAACATTGATTTGCCTGGTTGTGGCGGAACGTGCACTTCTTCGAATCAAAACGGCGAAGCAGGGACCTCGCCTCCGCGCGTGCCTACCCGGCAAAGCGGCGCAGACGCGAGGGCGGCAGCCTGTCAGAATGACGCAGAGTCAACCAACCCGTTCCCAGTACAGAGCAGGACGCGATACCCCTCTGATAGGTCACCAGAGTCCCAATGGTTTCGCCGTCAAATGGCCTAGTGAGGAACGTAAATTGCTCCGATGTCTCTTCCTAGTCCGCGGGGACGATGTTCGGGCGGCGGATGGTCCCGAACGCAGACATCCGACTACCGCGCACCTGGCGGACTCCGCCGCTGCTGCGACCAGCGGTAGGTGAAGCCAGTGGTGACCCCTCGGCTGACGAATCGCTGAACTCCGTCCTCGAAACGCCGAGCGAACGCCGAGAAGCTGAAGCCCGCCCCCCTGGCGATGCCCATGGTGAGGCCCAGCGACACCGCATCGATGCGGGCCGACTGTGTTGACGCGCCGACGACATCCTGTCGGCCCACCGAGTAACTCCCGTCAGCGCTGAAGGCGCGAGTGAAGCGCTTCGTGGCCACCCCACTCACAGACTTGAACACGATCAGACCGGACCCAAATCCGAAGGCCTGTTGAACCTCGCGCTGCGCCACCGCAGAGTACTGCCCGGTTCCCAGCCGAAAACCCACGCTCCCTGCCAACGCGATACGGGACGAGAGCGGCAGATCCGCGGAGGTCGGCGCGAAGACGGTGCCAGCCGAAGCACCGGCGGTGAAGCCAGACCGATGGATGTAGCTCGCAGTGGCGGCGATGCGCGGAAGGATAAAGGAGTTCGTGTCGATCCGGCTGAACTGGCTTGACCCCACCAGGCTCACCCTGGTTTCTCGATTGAGCTGTCCGTTCAGCGATGCCGCAACGTTCCCGAACTGCCCTCCGAAGACTCCGACAGTTCCGGTCCGGATGTCCTGACCGCTTGCCGAGAGTTCCGCACCAATCTTGCGCCCGAACTGCAGTCGGAGCGCGGTCCCCGCTGACTTCGTGCTTGCCCGGATCAAGGTGAGGAGGAGCGGGCCTGTGCCGGTTGGAGTGAGCGCCTGATTGAGGATCTGCTCACCGACCCCGGCACCCACCTGCGCCTGAATAGCTCGCGAAAAGGTGTGCGTGATTCCGGTGTTGACGTCGTATGTCACGCGGTCGAGCAGCGGATTGCCGGGATACTTCACCATGGCCCCGGTTGCCGATGCCTCGATCCGATCGCGACGTGTCTGCCACAGCTTGGCGACAGAACCGCCGACACCGCCGGAGGTTGCTTGCGCCGGAGCGCCATTCACAAACTGCAGCCCCTCTTCCCATCCGCCGAGGGCGCCGAGGGACGCGCTCCAGCCGCTGAGGACCGAAGAGGCGAACCGGCTCGCAGCTTGCGCACCGAGTCCGGGCGCCAACATGAAGACGAAGATTCCGAGGAGCCAGGCACGCCTGCCAACGCGGCACATCGCCAAAAGAACACGGGGCATACGAGGGTTCGTGAGTGAGACTCGCAAGAGCCGAAAGGGTCGCATATAGATACTTGTGACGCAGCCGGAACATCCGAGACGCCACCAATCCATGCAGGTCATGCAGTTCATGCAGTCACACGAGCAGCCTGGCCTGCACCGCCACCGCAGTACAAGGACACAGCGGCGGCCGCCTGTCGAGAGGCGCCACTCACTGCTCCATACCTTCTGACCCGGATGCAGGAATCGAGGCGCAGGCCAAAGCACAATAAAGAACGCGCAAACCGGCCAACCGGCTCACCACGCCCCGCGAGAGCTCCTGCAGCCAGACGCCTGTCCGACCGCGAAAGATACACAGCCACATGCGTCTACAGGCCCTGCGCAGCCGCGGCGGGGCGAATCCCCGGCTCGCACCTCAGCGTGAGGCGCATGCGCCGAGGCAGCCCCCGGCAACGCCCGGGAGGCGAGAACATCCCGGCGGCGATCCCGGCTGTTCACGCGAGGCCGGCGACTCGTGGAGAGCGAGACAGCATCGACGACGGTCGCAGCACGTCACGCGTGAGCAGCGACTGGGAGCCCGCAGGATCGCGTGGACGCCGCTCGCGGCCAGCCCGTGCGGGAGACTCAGCGACCCTGCCCGCGGGGGACTATCCCGGTGTCGCAGCGTCCGCCTGGATCATGGCACAGTTCTCAGCTCAGCTCAGCGCCGCGCCTTGACCCATCGATTGACGAGCGCCTGACCAGGAAGCTCGATGTAGCGGTATGTCATGGATGAGACGGCAACGACGAGGAGAGTGAACGCAATCATCGCTGCGTCGGACACACCTGGAGAC
Source organism: Gemmatimonadaceae bacterium (assembly GCA_031414435.1). Lineage (GTDB taxonomy): Bacteria > Gemmatimonadota > Gemmatimonadetes > Gemmatimonadales > Gemmatimonadaceae > JACMLX01. Next base: position 6,473 of record JANNVN010000408.1, on the reverse strand, counting down.
GCAATCCGATCGCTCCAATGGACCGCGGTGCCACTCGCCGCGAGAACCTTGTTGATCAGCTTCCCCATCATGCTGACGGCACCGAGTAGAAACAGGTGGGTCATGTAGATCGAGTACGACCACAAACCGAGATTCAGGAACGGCGGTGTGTGCAGCACGCGCGCTACACGGCCGTCAGACCAGGCGAAGACGAAGATGACGAGCACAAAGACGACCGGCGAGACGAATGCGAGTCGAATGTCATGAGCGAGCGCGACGAAGGTGAAGGCCAGACACGCGCTCGCAGCCTCCACCAGCGTACCGAACGGACCGTGAGAGGCTCGCCATTTCGTGCTGACCCAGTGTCCGACCACGCCGAGAAAAAACCCATACAGACACCTGACGAAACCGAGGTCATACGTCACGTCCATCAACCGGGGCGAGTACACGATCAGCACGACCGCTGCGCCGAGCGACAGCAGTGCCGAGACCAGAATCTTGCGCTCACGGAACCGCCAGATCACGAGACCGAATACCGCATACGTCCAGAACTCGGCACCGATGCTCCAACTCGGACCGTTCCACGTCAGCGCGTCGCGCAATCCCATCGCATGCACCAGCAGGAGGCTGGGCAGGAAACCATCTGGCGACATCGACTCCGAGAATGGCGCGTTGGTGAGCTGCAGCCCAGTCTTCCGGACCAGCGCCAGCTTCGTGAGCTCGAGCAGGAGAAACGCAAGGAGCATCGCCGCATGCAATGGCCAGACCCGGCCGAAGCGCCGGACGAGAAAGTCCCGGAAGCCACGTCCATCCTCAATCCGTGACGCATACGCTTCGGCCATCACGAAGCCGCTCAGGACGAAAAAGAAGTCCACGAACAGGAATGCACCGCCAATGAAGGAGCTCTGACCGAGAAGCCCTTCCCCTTTGGCGTGATACAGCACCACAAACAGCGCGCAGATTCCTCGCCAGCTGTCAAGAGCCTTGTATCGCATGGAACTGCGCCTTGGTGCGCGAGGAATGAAGTGGGTGACCGGGAGGCGCTGGGCGACCCAGTGAGCTGATCAGGCGCCGAGTGGAGTTCGTGCCACGGGTCCGAGACACGACGCGCAGTACGATGACGGAGAAACAGATTGGCGGCAGCGCTTTGCGTGATCTCCAGTGCCTGATGCTGCCGATGGACCGCCGCGCCGCCGGACATATCGTAGCACTCGAGTCCGGGCGAGCGCGCGGGTAGCGATGTCGCCGGTAAGCGCCGTGGTGCTCAGTGCGCTCCGTCCATGCGGATCACGGCGGGAAGTGTGCGCAGCAGGATCATCGCATCGCGCGCAAACGACCATTCCGCGATGTACGCGGCCTCGAGGCGGATCACATCCTCGAAGTGAATGATCCGGTTTCTGCCCGAGACCTGCCAGGGCCCCGTGAGGCCGGGCCGGACGTCGAGTCGGATGAAGTGGTGCTGCTGGTACCGGGCGACTTCATCCGGCAACGGCGGTCGGGGACCCACCAGCGACATCTCGCCGCGCAGCACGTTCCAGAACTGCGGAAGCTCGTCAAGGCTTGTCTTGCGGAGCAGCGCGCCGAAGCGCGTGATGCGGGGGTCGTGCGCGATCTTGAAGAGCGGTTCGTCGCCGTACACGTTGCGCGCGCGAAGTGTATCCTGCTGCTCCTCGGCGGTGGCGATCATGCTGCGGAACTTCCACATGCTGAAGGTGCGTCCGCCCTGCCCTACCCGCTGCTGATGAAAGAGCGCCGGCCCGCGGGAAGTAATCCGCACGCCAATCGCGATGAGCGCGTACAACGGTGCGAGGATGACGAGCATGATCGACGAAATGACGATGTCCATGCCCCGCTTCACGACCAGCTGACGACCGCGCTCTCCTGGACGAACCAACCGCATCAGCGGATCGCCGTGGTGGAAGACCAGCTGCGGTTCGAACCCGTGCAACGCGAGCGTTCTGGGCAGGCAGACGACGTTGCATCCTGCGGCATCCGCCACGCGCGCGAGGCGTTCCGCGAGCGGCTCGCTGAGATGTCCGAACAGGACGACCGTGTCGGCCCGATGCTCGTCGATCAGGCGCATCATGGCGCTGGTCGGGCCCAGCGGCCCCTCGTCGCTTTCGATGCGTGTGGTGTCCACCTCCCCGACGAAACGAAACTCGGTGGGATCACCGAAGGCCGGATTGTTTCGACCGGCACGCAGATCACGGGTCGGCGCAACCAGGATCGCCCGGAGCGCGAGTGCGGCGCGCGGCCGGATTCGTTCGACGACGAGATCGAGAACGAGGCGGACGATAACGAGGGTGCCGGCGATGGCGAGGGCCACGAACACGACGCCAAGGACACGTCGCAGCTCAGGCGGTGCGAAGAGGTTCGTCCAGGTGACGAAGAGCACGCCGAGGACGGCGCCCATCGCCACGCTGCGCACGTGCCGTTTTCTGGCGCCGCCGACATAGCCGCCGCAGAGGGTCAGGCCGAGGAGCACGGCGGCCTGCAGCGGCAGGACGGGGACGCTGCCGACGGGAACGATGGCGCCGAGTTCTGCCGCAATCCGGGTGCCGAACCACGCCTGATCGCGCGCAGCGGAGAGGATGATCCGAAGGACCTCGAGCGTCAGAAGGTCGACCGCGACGAGGACCAGCACGCGCAGCGTGCTGCGCCAGACATGACGCCAGACCGCATGCGGCGCGCGGGCATGCAGCATTTCCGGCAGAGGGGCGCCGGCGTACCCGGTGTCGTCTGCGGGCCCGAAGCGGGGCGCTGGATCAGTGGACCGTCGACGCGGCCGCGACCGCGGGGAAGGCGGCGACGGGGGTGTCATGACGCGTAGTGAGCCAGTGGCTCGGTCGGGTGGAACACTCGTCGGATCAGCGGCTCGCGGGGGGACTCCAGCGGCGGATGCCGACCAGAGGCGCTGCGTACGAATTCGGGGAAGCTAGGTGGGTCGGGGGGTCGGCGGCACTGGGTGTGGGCGCTTGGACGGCTCGCACAGCAGTGTCGCCGGGTTGTGGTATCGGGTCGGGGCAGGCGCTCGGTTACCGGACTCGAGGGCGGAAGCGGAATTCGATCGAGAGGTTTCGTTTATCAATCTGGAGTTCTTCGTTGTCAAAACAGAAGCCCAGGGCCTGCCAGTACAGGTTGAGCCTGTTCTGCGTGGTGACGGTGGCTTCGAACCAGCCCGCCGGAGTCCGCGCTGAGCCGCGTGCGCCAACCGCCAGGCTGACGTCATGCTTGCAGAGTCCGTTGCCGTTCGGGCGCGGGATGGTGTAGAAGGAGTCGTCGTCCCATTTGATGCGATAGGCGAAGATCCCGAGCGATTTCGTGGGGCTGGCGAAGTCGAGGCCGAGACGCTGAGTGACGCTGCCGGGGCCGATCATGGCGCCGAGGACCTGGCCTTTTTGGGTGAAGCCGCCCTGCACTGCCCGACTTGTGTACCACGAGCCCGTGGGGCGCTCGCGGAAGGTGGAGCTTTGGTTGGTCTGCGTGTACTCAGCGCCGACGCGCCAGGTCCAGTCTTTCCAGCCCGTTGGTCGGATATGCTGGAGTCCGAGCGTGAGCGCCTGCGTGTGGTTGGGGGACTCGGCGAAATCGCGGAGGCTGGCCGGGAGTTCGGCGCGTGCCCATTCGAACCAGATCTCGGTCCCGTCTTCGGGCAGACGCCAGTTCGCGAACAGGCTGAAGAGTTGATCCCGCCCCGGATTCTGGGTTTTGTCGTTGTACGGCAGGGCGTTTGGTGTCCCGACTGGGATGATCGGGTCGAAGGCGTGCTTCAACCAGCCATTGCCCAGGATCGGCGCGGCGACGACGCGGGCCATGCCGATCGAGAGCCCCTTTTCGAAGTCCGGACGCCAGACGAGGGACACGCCCGAGAACGCCCGTGTCGAGTCTTCTTTCTCGCGGAAGAAGAAGGGCGAGAACGAGAGTGCGCCGAGGAAGTAGCGGATGTCGAGTTCACCGGCGGCGCGAATCGGCCTGGAGGTGCGCACATAGGCGCGCGGTGAACCAGCCGCCTGTGAACTGAGGAGGAGTGCGTTGTATTGCCCAGGGCCCCACCACTCCGACTCGGTGGTAAAGCCTACCTCGACGCGCGGTGAGCGGTACCAGAGCGCGAGTGCCCCTGGTTCGAATCGGCGGAGCGAGGTGTTGCCGAAACGACGCGGAGCGTCGAGGGAGCGCGGGATGTAGTGGTACGGCGACGCCCACGGGCTGTAGTCGTCGCGCAGTGGTGGGACGAACTGCGGGTTGTCCGGGAGATCGAACGCTGCGTTTTCGGCGTACCAGTAGGTGGGGGCGATGATGGCGCCCCATCGAGCGTTCTTGCCGCAGAGGGCGACGCCACCGGTGATGCTGTAGGTGAGGCCCTTGCCGGCCCACATTGGGCCGTCGTTGGCGGGGAGGGGGAAGGATTGCTGGGAGGTGGCGAGCAGTTCGGGGAGGACGGCGGCGATGCGGAGCGGCGCGGGGTTGCTGTCGGTGAGCATGCGGGACTTCGCGGCGTCGGTGGCGCCGCGTGTGAGTGACCATGCAGTTCCGGCACGGAGTCCCTGTGCCCGAGTACCCTCGTCACCAAGACCGCCAGGCAACGACGTCGACACCACACCGCCTGCACAGCGCGCAGAAACCGGAATGACCTGCGACGCGAGCGGCGCGGCGAAAAGGGTGAGCGCACTCAGCGCACAGAGACGTCTTTGCATTTTGGTGTGCCACTAAGATACACTCATGCTCCTCGCCCCACGACCCGGCCCAGCACGACCGACGGCACCGAGCCAGACGTGGTTGATGCGCATTTTGGCGCCCAGTGTTGCGATGCCCTCCAAGGTCTTGCCCCGCCACTGCGTTCTCCCATCCGAGGGCTTGCTCTGCCTTCCTCACCGCACAGATGGTGCAGTTAGGTTTGAACTCAGCAGAGGAACGAATCCTGATGGCAGCTGAGACCGTTCTTGTGACTGGCGCAACCGGTTTTGTTGGACACGCACTAGTGCCATTGCTTCAGCGCTCAAACCTGCGAGTCCTTGCTGCGAGCCGCAGCGATTCAAAACCCATTCCGGCAGGCGCGACCCGCGTCCGGCTATCGGCCGTGCACACCGATGACGTGATTCGAGATAGGTTGACCGGGGTCTCCTCAGTGGTACACCTTGCCGCCCGCGTTCACGTCCTGAAGGACACGGCGAGCGATCCCGTCTCCGCATATCGGGAGGCAAACGTCGACGCCACACTGGCACTTGCGCGCGCGGCACGCGAGCGCGGCGTTCAGCGATTCGTCTTTGTAAGCAGCGTCAAAGTCTTCGGTGAACAGGGACATTTCCGCGAGACGGACCGCCCGCTGCCCGTCGATCCTTATGGCCAGAGCAAACTTGAAGCCGAACTCCGGCTTCGCCAATTCGGCGACACGAGCGGTATGGATGTCGTGATCGTTCGTCCCCCTCTCGTCTATGGTCCAGGCGTAAAGGCGAACTTCGCCGCGCTCATGCGCCTTGTCGCGCGCGGAGTACCGTTGCCGCTCGGCGCCGTCAAGAATCGCCGCAGCTACCTCGCGGTCGACAATCTGGCCGATGCGATTCGCGCCATTCTCATGCACGCGACGCCGATCAATGACACATTCACCATCACTGACGGCGTGGACCTGTCCACTGCAGAGCTCGTAGGTCAGCTGGCGGCCGCGATGGGACGACGCGTGGTGCTCATTCCGGTACCACCGGCAATGCTGCTCGCGGCGGCGACCATGATCGGACGACGCGCGTGGGCGTCTCGCCTCCTGGGATCCCTGTCATTCGAAAGCGGTCGCGCCCACAGGGTGCTGGGCTGGACACCTCCGATCAGCATCACGACTGGACTGCAACGCGCAGTCGATGGCGACCTGCTGGCGAGTCCTGCACCGTGACACCGGCAGTACTGGTCATCGCCCCTCTGGTTGCTTCGTTCGTGCTCACGCGCTGGATGCGGCGGTATGCGCTTCGCGCGGGGCAGCTCGACCGGCCCAACGCGCGGAGTTCGCATGTCCAACCGACACCGCGAGGGGGAGGTATCGCGTTCGTGATCACGACACTGGCCAGCACGCTTGGCCTTGCGACGAGCGGACACTTGGCAGCACGACACGCGAGCGCAATCCTGATCGGAGGGAGTCTCGTCGCTTTGGTCGGGGCTATTGATGACAAACGTGGTCTCGCCGCGCGTAGGAGGTTTGTGGCGCATACGCTATCGATTGTCGTCCTTTTCGGCTTTACGGCCGTTTGGAATGCAGCTTTGCTTCAGGATCTGAGCCCTGCCTGGCGCGCCATTCTGCTTGCCGTAGCACTCGTCGGCGGTGTCTGGCTGATCAATCTGACGAACTTCATGGATGGTATTGACGGTATTGCCGGTACTGAGGCCGTCACGGTGTGCGGTGCGATCGCGGTCTGCGGCCTGCTGACTGCGGCGCCACGGGCCACCATCTTCCTTCCGGTTTCCCTAGCGGCCGGGGTGCTTGGATTCCTGATCTGGAATTGGCCACCGGC
>JANNVN010000407.1:0-15833 GCA_031414435.1 Gemmatimonadaceae bacterium | reverse complement strand
GGGATGGACGGCGGTCATCGACGCATCCGCGGCCGGACCAGTCGTCGCCACAGCGCGCGTGCCACGTTCGGCGAGCGTTCGCAGCTCTTCCGGTGAGAGCCCGCCACCGACCATCACACCGATCGGGAAATCGCCGGAACGCCATTCGGCATCGAGGGTGCAGCGCCACGCTTCTGCGGTCCCGATCAGTGTTATGGCCGCGAGGGCCTTGGCCTCATCGGCAAGATCCAGCGGATCGTTGATCGTGGCGTCGTCCAGCAGCGCGACGGTCTGTCCAGCTGCCAACCCAGCCAGCAGGGTTGGCACATAGGCTACCGAGAGTTGTTGCACTGCGTGCATCACCACCGCCCCGGCTGGAGCCGGTGCAAGGTGCGCGACCAGTGCGGCAACCTGCGAATCAACACGGGCGAGCGGCACATCTGCACGGTGCAGCCTTCCACTCCCCTCGGGCCACGTCAGTGCGACTCCAGCACCCGCCGCCGCCACATGCGAGATGCTGCCGCCCGCTTCGTCGGCCTGCGCCAACGTCAGCGTCGGGATCGCATCACCAAGCGTGGTCGCCGCAACGCGCACGCGTGGCGCCGCGGCTGCACGCATCAGGCCCTGATACTCGTCCGCTTCGTCGGTGGGGATCACAGACACGCGAGCGCCCGCCCGCAACGCGCCCACGATCGCGACAGCACGATCTGCGGCAGCGGAGAGCTCCACGGTGACGGTGTCACCGGCCTGCACGCCACGTGACTGCAGCGCTGCGGCGACGTGCGCACTCCGTTCCCAGAGCGCAGCATACGTCACACTGCGTCCGTTGCCGCGTATCGCTGTGCTCGTTGGCGACGCTGCCGCCGCCTCCGCGATACTCTCGAGCACCGACACGGCCGGTGGCACCGCTGGCGGCAGGGCACGTTCCACCATGGCCTCCTCCGTTCCAAGCAGGTCGATGGACTCCAGCGGCACATCCGGCGCCTGCAGCACACGCTGGAGCAGCGTGCGCAGCTGCTCCAGGAATGCCTGCGCCGATTCTCGGTCGATCACATCGCTGCTGAAGTTCAGCACCGCATTCAGCTGGTGCGGAAACTGTACCATCCAGAGCGTCAGGTCGTTGCTGGCAAAACGCAGCGGCACATGCACCTGACGAATTGCCAGGTTGCCCATCATCTTCGGTCGCTCGCGGGCATCCTGCATCGAGAACACCGCCGAGATGGTTGGCATTCGCGCGCCGAGCAGCTCGAACGGCAGCTCCTGATGGTTGTATGTGTCCAACGCCCGTTCGCGAACGCCGCGAATCAGATCGGCGAAGGTACTCAGACGTGAGATCGGTGTGCGCAACACGACGGTGTTGACGAAGGGGCCGATGACGCCTTCCAGTTCCGGCTGGGTACGTGCCCGCATCGGCGATGCGATGAGCAGGTCGCGTTGCCCGCTGTAGCGCTGCAACAGCACACTGAAGGCAGCAAAGAGGACCATGAACAGCGTGCCGTCATGCGCCCGCGCCAGCTTGTAGAGCTGGTCGACCTCCTCGGCCGTGAAGATCAGTGAAAGTTGATCACCGACGTGTGTGCTCGAGAGTGGACGCGGATGGTCAACGGGCAACACGATGCCATCGCGCACACCGGCCAGTTGCTCCTCCCACCATGCACGCTGCTTGTCGGCCGCCGGACTCGTCAGCCAACCCTGCTGCCACGCGGCGAAGTCGCCGTAGTCGACGCTCAGCTCCAGCAGTGCCGGCGCCCGCCCTTCCGCGGCCGCTGCGTAGCACTCGGACACGTCGTGCAGAAACAGGTCGAATGACCACCCATCCCACACCATGCCGTGCTGCAGTGTGTAGAGCCGATGTGCATTGTCACCGAGTCGGATCAGTGTCGCGCGGAAGAGCGGCGGCACCTCGAGGTCGAACGGCACCGCCTGCGCATCGATGAAGAATGCGTCGAGCGCGATCCGTTGCTCTGCCTCGGACATCGCCGAGAGGTCCAGCCGTTGCATCGCAAATCCGACGTCGGCATGCACCTGCTGGCGTCGCTCACCGTCGCGCCAGTGGAACGACGTGCGCAGCATCGGATGCCGCATCACGAATGCGTGCAGCGCCGCGGAGAGTGCGTCAGCATCGAGCGGTCCGGTCAGCTGCCATGAGGCGGGATGACTGTGGGCCGGCCGACGGCTCGGCTGGAGTTCTTCCAGCAGCCAGAGGCGTTCCTGCAGCGCCGAGAGTGGTGACCAGACTCCGTCCGCGCGATGCGGGATACTCTCCTTCGGAGTGGCGACCGTGCCCGCAGCACGATCCGCATCCAGTTGTGCTGCCAGTCCCGCGACCGTCGGAGTTTCGAAAATGCGACGGAAGGTGATCTCGATCCCATGGTCGCGCCGCAGTCGCGACAGAATCTGTGACGCGAGCAGCGAGTGGCCGCCAAGGGCGAAGAAATCGTCCTCGACGCTGACCCGTGCCACGCCCAGCGCCTCCGACCACAGACCAGCCAGCAGCTCTTCCGACGGCGTGCGTGGTGCGACGAACGTCGTCGTTGGTGCCGCGGCTGCCGCATCCACCGCTGGCAGGTTCTTCTTGTCCACCTTACCACTGGGCGTCAGTGGAAAACGCTCCAGTCGCACCACGGTCGCCGGGACCATGTAGTCGGGGAGCGACCGCTTCATTTCGGCGCGGAATGCTTCGTCGAAGCTCACGCCGTCGTCCGCGACCACGTACGCCACCAGTCGCAGATCGTTGGGGCGCAGCTCTCGAGCCACCACGACCGCCTGGCGCACACCGGGCCAGCGGCTGACGACCGCCGCCACTTCGCCGGGCTCGATGCGGTACCCGCGAATCTTGACCTGATCGTCGGTACGCCCGAGACACTCGAGCTCACCGGACGGCAGCAAGCGGACCAGATCACCGGTGCGATACCACCGCAGCGATGGTGTCTCTGCGTCGGTGACGAATCGCTCGGCCGTGAGGTCGGGGCGACCGAGGTAGCCCGTCGCCACACCGGCACCACCGATGAACAGTTCGCCCGGCACGCCGATCGGGACCTGCTCGCCCTGCGGGTCACGGATGGCCACCTGCGTGTTTGCCACGGGCCGGCCGATCAGCACGCGGCGGACCGGCGCCTCCACGCGAGCAAAGGTTGACCAGACGGTCGTCTCGGTTGGTCCGTACCCGTTCCACAGTTCCCGCGCGCGTGAGAGCAGCTCTGGCGCCAATTCACGTGGCAACGCTTCCCCGGTGCAGATCAACCGCAGGCGACTGCTGCCCATCCACCCCGCCGCCAACAGGAGCCGATACGTTGCGGGCGTGGCGTCGATGAAGGTGATGCCGCGTGACTCGATGACGTCGCGCAGCAGTGCACCATCGGATGCGGTGTCGCGGGTCGTGAGTACGATCCGGGCGCCGACCGTCAGCGGCAGCCACAACTCCGACACGGCGATGTCGAACGAGAGCGTGGTGATGGCGAGCACGACATCCTCGGACGACATCCCAGGCGTCGTGCGAACGCCCATCAGCAGATTGACCACCGAGCGATGTGGTACCAGCACCCCTTTCGGTCGACCGGTCGAGCCAGAGGTGAAGATCACGTACGCCGGATCTTCCGGTGATGCCGACTGGATATCACGCGGTATGGCGGTCGTCGCGTACGCCGACAGCGCCTCGAAATCGCCGTCGAGCGAGATGATCACCGGAGCGGCGAGAGCCAGATCCCGGCGCACGGCGTCTTCCGTGACCAACGCCGCAAGCGACGCATCCTCAGCCATGAAGCGCAAGCGCTCGGCTGGATACGATGGATCGAGTGGCACATAGCCGGCGCCGCTCTTCAGGATCCCAAGCAGTGCCACCAGCATTGCCGGCGTCCGCTCGACGCTCAGGCCGACGAGTGCACCGCGGCCCACGCCGGCCGCGCGCAGTGCACGTGCGAGCTGGTTGGCACGCGCATCCAGCGCCGCGTACGTGAGCGAAATTCCGTCCGCTTCGACCGCGATGCGGTCGGCAGTGGCGCCCACCTGCATCTCCACCAGTTCGTGCACGAGTCGCCCGGCCGGTACCGCCAGTGCGGTGTCGTTGCAGCGCGCCAGCGTCGATTCATCTTCTGCCGTCAGGAGCGCAAGACGTCCGATCGGTGCCGACGGTGTGACCGTTGCCGCGCGGAGCAGTGTCTCGAACGATGCCAGCCATCGACGAACCGTTCTGCCGTCATACATGTCCGTGTTGTACTGGCACTCGAGCACCATTCCCTCGGCCACCTCGATCGCATTGATGAAGAGATCGAAGTTCTCGGCGACGCGTGGCACACTCACCAGCGAGACCTCGAGTCCACCAAAGGCCAGCGCCTCCGCCGTCAGGGCACGATCAAGATTGAACACGACCGATACGAGCGGGATCCGGCTCGGATCGCGTGGCATCGCGAGCCGTTCGACCACGCGTCCGAAGCCCACGCCCTGATGATCAAAGGCATCGAACGACGCCGATCGCACCATCGGTACGAACTGGTCGAATGGAAGGTCGGCCGTCGGCTGGAGGCGGATCGGCAGCGTGTTGACGCAGTGCCCAACCAGCTGCGGCCGTTGCGACGCCGACTGGCCGGCGGACGCGATACCGACCACCAGATCGTCCTGACCCGTCAACCGCTGGAGCAGTGACGCGAAGCTCGCAAGCAGTGTGGCGAACAGACTGCTGCCAGTCTTCACGCCGAGTGTCTTCAGGTCGCGGACCAGCGTCGCGGGTAAATGGACGTCTTCGCGCGCCGACGGGTACGACTTGAGGGTCGGGCGCGGCCGGTCACCCGGCAGCTCCAGCGGCTCAGGTACACTCGCGAAGCGCTGCACCCAGTACGCTTCGTCGTCGGCCCGCGCCGCCGCCGCGTCGCCAGTGATGAGCGACGCGGCATAGTCGGTGTAACGCTCGGCGTCGGGAAGCGAGACGGGCCGCGAGGCTACCGCGGCCTCATAACACGCGCCGATGTCGGCCGCGATGACGCCAAACGACCAACCATCGCAGATGATGTGATGGGCGCTGATGCACAGCATGTGCTCATCCGGCTGCACCGTCACGAGGTCAAACCGAACCAGCGGACCGGTGACCAGATCGAATGATGTGCGCACCAGCGTGGCGAACAGTGCAGCGCGCGCCACCGCGCGCTCATCCGTCGATGCGCCGGTCCAGTCGTGCAGCTCGATCAGCGGCGCCTCTGGCTCGGCGATCAGCATCGTCAAGCCGTCGCGGCTGAACGTGGCGCGCAACGACTCGTGACGCGCCACCAGCGTACCCACGGCTGACCGCAACGCAGCCACATTCAGGGCGCCGCGCAATTGCAGGGCAACTGCCTCGTTGTACGACAGCGAGGCGTCGGTACCCATTTGCACCGCGGTCCAGATTTCCCGCTGCCCTTCGGTGGACGCCGTACTCCGGGCGATTGCTGGCCCGGCGAACGGATTGAACGGAACGGTCACCGGCCCACCACCACGAACTGTCCCGCTTCGGTGGGATGTGGCGCGTACCAGGCGGGATTGCCTTCCGGATCACGTCCCAGTCGAGCTCCGGGTACCGGCGGGAGTGTCGCATCCAGTGTTGGTGCCGCCCACCGGGCCGGGACTGTGCCCGGCAGAAACCCTGCCTGCTGCATCTCGATCACGCTGCTCCGGAGGGCCGTCAGAATCGCCTCGATGTCCGCATCAGTGAATGCGGTCGTGAGGAAACAGGGGAAACCGTCCCAGATGTGAATGCCGCGGTCACGCATGTGCACGAACAGCAGATCTCCGTGCGTCTGATCCTCGGTGTAGACCAATTTCCAGAGCGAACCGGCGTACTTCATCTTCATGGGGACGCCGGCGTCGTGCAGGAAGGAATTTGCATCCGCCGCCATCGCGGCACAGCGTGCATTGAGCTCATCCTGCAGCGCCGGGCCCCGCGTCTTCATCTCTGTGAGCACGGCTTTCGCCGCCGCGAGCGTCAGTGGATGGCGCACGAACGTTCCGGCGAAATACGTCACGCCAACGGTCGGCGTGGAGGCGTCGCCAAACTGCCAGTGGCCGCCGTCAAGCGCATCCATCCACTCGCGCTTGCCTGCGACCACGCCGATCGGCTGGCCGCCGCCCACGATCTTGCCGTAGCTGGCCAGGTCGGCTCGCACACCGAAGAGCTCCTGTGCGCCGCGCTGATGCATGCGAAAGCCCGTGATCACTTCGTCGAAGATGAATGCGGTGCCGTGCTGCTCGGTGATGGTGCGAACCTGTCGCAGGAACTCGCCAGGCTGGAAATCGGGGCGGCGGCTCTGGATCGGCTCGACCATGACGGCGGCCAACTCGTGAGCGCGTGCGCGCAGGATCTCCAGCGTCTCGTCGGTGCCGTAGTCGAGCACCAGGACATTCTCGACTGACTCCTGCATGATGCCCGGTGAGGCGGGAACGCTGCGAAGCCGCTTCGTTCCACGGACGATCACCTCGTCAAAGATGCCGTGATACGACCCGGAAAAAATTGTAATCAGGCTCCGCCCCGTGACGGTGCGCGCGATGCGCATGCAGCCCATCACCGCTTCGGATCCGGTGTTGCAAAGACCGGCGCGATCGAAGCCGGTGATTTCACACATCAACGCGGCCACTTCCTGCGCCAGCGGGTGCATCGGGCCGAGCTCGTAACCAAGCTCCAGCTGCGCACGCATCGCTTTGAGCACGAACTCCGGCGAATGCCCGAAGAGATTCGATCCGAAGCCGTTGAGGGCATCGATGTACTCGTTGCCGTCAATGTCCCACAGGCGCGCGCCCTTCGAGCGGTCGACCACCAGCGGATAGATCATTTCCTTGATCAGCGGGCGGAACCCGGTGACCACCCTCGGATCGGCGAGCACCCCCCGGAACTGCTCGGTACGCGCCTTCGACTGCGGCGTGCGCGCCGTGTAGCGGCGAATGAGGCTGTCGAGCGAGGCGCGCTGCAGGGGCGTCAACACGTCGGGGCTGGACGTACTGATGCGAGCCATCGCGCCGAACGCCTTCTTCACGTCATAGGTGGTGTGCGCTTCCACGTCAGTCGATGGTGCGGCGGCGGTCGACATCTCCGTCACGGCCACCGGTGGCATCTGGGCCGCGGCTGGCGGCACCGCGGGTGCGGCCGGCGCGCCGGAGTTCACGGCTACCGGTGCGTCCGGCATGGCCGCGGCACTCCCGCCAAGCAGTTGCAACTGCATGGCCATCACACGCAACTGCTGGTCGATCACCTCGCGCACGAGGGAGGGCGCGCCAGTTCCTGCTACACCCGGACGTCCATTCATTGGCGTCGAGTGCATTTGCATCGAATGCGTTTGCGTCGTCGCCGCCGGCATCACAACACTGCTGCCGGCACTCACCGCCGCCGCACTCACCGCCGCCGCCGCTGGCGCGAGCACTTCTGCCGGCAGCTTGCCATCGACATACGCCGCCACCGCTGCGATCGAGGTGTGCTCCTCCATCAGCATGCGGAAGGTCAGCTTCACGCCCACCTGCTTCTGGACTTCCGTGGCCACCTGCGTGAGTGCCAGTGAGTCGAGGCCGAGCTGGACGAACGACGCGGTGTCATCCGTCTCTTCGAGCGTCAGCCCGGCGAAATCCTCGATGCTGCGCCGGACGATGGGAATCAGGCGTGCGATGCGCTGAGGTGTCACGGAAGGAGAGGTTGGCATGTGAAGAACGTCATCAGAAGGCAACTGTGCCGGAGGCAACGCAGGCTGCGCCGGTTCCAGCCAGTGTGAGACATGATCAAACGCATATGTCGGTGCCGGGATACGTCGGCGCCGCTCGTGTTCGTGGAAGCGACCCCAGGCCACTGAGATACTAGACGCCCAGAGCGACCCGATTGTACCAAGCAGCGTGCTCCACTCCGCCTCCGGGGTCGCCACATCCCCGAGTGTCGGCAGGCAGAGCACCGCCCGATCCGTGATGTTCTGCCGGAGGAGCGTGGCCAGCGCCGTCCGCGGTCCGACAGACACAAACGCATGGCGCGATTCCGACAGTGTTGTGACGGCCTGCCGAAAGCGTACCGGCTCCCGCAGGTGGTGCGCCCAGTAGTCGGGACTCGTGGCCTCCGCTGCAGATAACACCTGCCCCGTGCACGAGGAGACGATCGGAATCGCTGGCGCACGGAGGAAAATGCCCTCGAGTGCTCGTCGCATCGGCTCCACCACCGGATCCATCATTGCCGAGTGGAAGGCGTGGGATGTTTCCAGCCGTCGCACGACAAGGCCAGCGTCCGTCAGAAGGCGTTCGAGCGTGGCGATATCGGCATCAGGCCCAGAGACCACGCAGAATTTCGGCGCGTTGTCAGAAGCGAGAGATACCGTCGGCGGGAGCAGTGCCTGCACCTCGTCGGCGGACGCACGCACGGACAACATCGCGCCAGCCGGTTGCGCCTGCATCAATCGACCGCGCTGCGCCACGAGCTGCATGGCGTCCTTCGGCGTCATGACACCCGCCACGGCCGCCGCGACCCATTCGCCGACGCTGTGGCCGAGCAACGCGGCCGGCGTGAGCCCCCACGTCATCATCAGCTGCGCCAACGCGTATTCCACGGCGAAGAGCGCCGTTTGCGCGTACGCGGTCTGTTTCAGCAGTTCCGCGGCGGCGTCCGATGCGCCTGCTGCCGGATACAGGACTTCACGCAGATCGCGCCCGAGCACCGGCAACGCCCATTCGGCGCACTGGTCAATCACGAGCCGGAATTCCGGCTCATCACTGTAGAGTGTAGCGCCCATGGCGACGTGCTGGCTTCCCTGTCCAGGGAACACGAACGCGAGTGGCGGTGACGAAGAGGCCGCGCCGGTGATGTTGCGCGAGCCTGCCGCAATGGCGGCCGCAGCATCGGCAACATCGGACACCACCAGCGCGCGTCGAAGCGGCCACTCACGTCGGCCGACATGCTGCACGAACGACAGATCGGCGAGGTTGCCGTTCGGATGGGCGATCAAGAAATCGGCAAGGCGCTTCGTCATCGCGTCCAGACTGGCCGGGGTGCGCGCCGACCAGGTGAGCAGGTGACGCGCGCGGGCCGGTCCATCCGGTGCCGGCGCCGGCGCTTCTTCCAGGACCACATGTGCGTTCGTTCCGCCGACACCGAACGAACTCACGCCCGCGCGGCGCGGTGACGACAGCCACGGTGTGCGTTCGCGCACCACGTGAAAGGGTGTCGACGTAAAATCGATCGCTGGATTCGGCGTCGTGAAATGGAGCGTCGGCGGCAGTGTCGCCTCGCGCACTGAAAGTGCCGTCTTGATCAACCCCGCCACACCTGACGCGGCGGTCAGATGTCCGAGATTGCTCTTCACGCTGCCCAACGCGCAGAACTGCCGGTCGTTCGTATGCAGACCAAAGGCCTGGGTCAGTGCTGCGACTTCGATGGGATCACCGAGCGGTGTCGCGGTACCGTGCGCTTCGACGTAGCCGACCGAGCGGGCATCCACACCCGCGACGGCCAGGGCCGAGGCAATCACAGCGGCCTGCCCGTCGATACTGGGCGCGGCAAAACTCGCCTTTCGTGCGCCGTCGTTGTTGAACGCGGCCCCGCGAATGACAGCGTGTATCGTATCGCCGTCGCGCACCGCATCGGGGAGTCGCTTCAACGCCACGACGCCAATGCCGTCACTGAACATGGTGCCGGTCGCCGCAGCATCAAACGGACGGCAATGTCCATCGGCCGAGAGCATCCCGCCCTCGTCGTAGAGGTGGCCGCTCGCCTGCGGCAGCGTCAGGCTCGCGCCCCCGGCCAGTGCCAGGTCACAATCACCGCGCCGCAGGCTGTGGAACGCCTCCACCACGGCAACAAGTGACGTCGAGCAGGCGGTGTGGATGCTGATCGCCGGTCCGGTCAAGCCGAGCCGATGCGCCACACGCGTCGCCACGTAATCCTTCTCGTTGGCGACCATCGCGTTGAATGCGCCCAGTCGTTCCACCGCGTCTGGATTGGCATCGACGTGCAGCCGCTGGTAGCTGTTGTTGTGCGTACCCGCGAAGACGCCGGTCACCGGTGCCTGATCCCCTGGCAGATAGCCGGCATCCTCCATCGCTTCCCACATCACTTCCAGCAGCAAGCGTTGCTGGGGGTCGATCACGCGCGCTTCGATCGGTGAGATTCCGAAAAATGCGGCGTCGAAACCCGCCGGGTTCGGAAGAATGCCGCGCGCTGCGACGTACCGGGGGTCGGTCGCAACGTGCGCCGGGATCGAGGGATCGAGTTCGGTGAAGCGCGTGATGGACTCCACGCCGCCCGTCAGGTTCTTCCAGAACGCGTCGATGGAATCGGCGCCCGGGAATCGCCCGGCCATTCCGACGATCGCAATTGCTGGCGCCTCGCCGTTACCGGCGGCGCCACGGAGCCGCGTCGCCCAGCCTGGAGTTGCTGTGCGCGTGCTGTCGCCAAGGGCGGCAATACCCGCAATGGTCGGCTGCGCAAACAGTGCCACCACTGCGAGCTCGAGGCCGAGGTCACGCCGCATCTGCGCCACTGCGCGCAGCGCCAGCAATGAGTTGCCACCGAGATCGAAGAAGTTGTCGTCAACGCCAATGTCATCGATCTGCAACAGCTCGCCCCAGAGGCGCACCAGCGATGCCTGCATCGGTGTGCGGGGGGCCTCGTACAGCGTGGCCAACACTGGTCTCGCGCGGGATGGCGCCGGGAGGCGCAGGCGATCGACCTTACCGCTCGGCGTGAGCGGAATGGCATCCAGCACGACGATCACAGACGGCACCATGTAGTCGGGCAGCGCCGCGACCAGACGTTCGCGCAACTCGACCGGCATCGTCGTCGCATCGGCGCGTGTCGCGACGTAGCCGACAACGCGTCGATCGCCGGGCACTGCCTCGAGCACGACGACCGCAGCGCGTGTGACACGCGGGTCTGCCATCAGCGCGACTTCGATCTCGCCGAGCTCGATGCGGTAGCCGCGTACCTTGACCTGCCCATCACGACGACCGAGAAACTGCAGGTCGCCGGAGGGCAGTTGCCGGACCAGATCGCCCGAGCGATATGCGCGGCCACCTGCAATTCCCGGATACGTGATGAACCGCTCGCGCGTGAGGTCATCACGCCCGAGGTACCCACGTGCAACACCCAGCCCGCCGAGTAGCAGTTCCCCTTCCTCTCCCGCTGCAACAGGCACCAGCTCTTCGTCCACCACGGCGACTGCGGTCCCGGAAATCGCTCGGCCGATCGGCGGCAGCCGCGGCCACTCGGACGGTGGCCCCGTCAGCGTGCAGGCCGTGATGACATGTGTCTCCGAGGGGCCGTAGTGGTTGACCAGCTTGCACATCGGCAATCGCTCGAAGAACTGCTGCACCTGCGGTGTCACCTGCAGCTGCTCACCCGCCGTGATCACCTCGCGCAGCGTGGCCGGCACCTCACCCATCGTCGCCGCATCACAGAGTGCCTGCAGCGCGATGAAGGGGAGAAAGATCCGTTCGACGCGGTCCTGCTGCAGGCGCTCGAGCAGGCGCGTCGCATCGCGTCGCTCGTCATCATCGATCATGACCACCGTGCCGCCCGCCCACCACGTGGCGAAGAGATCCTGGAAGTGCACGTCGAACGAGAGCGGCGCGAACTGCAGGGTGCGTCCGCCCGCAGAGTCGGTCAGCTGCCATGCCAGCAGGTTGAGCAACGGCGTTCCATGCATGGCCACGCCCTTTGGCGTGCCGGTGGAGCCGGAGGTGTAGATGACGTACACCAGGTCATCAGGGCCGCCGCCGTCCCATGGTGCGTCGTTCGCGGTTGCGTCGGTGTGGATCAGCGTTTGGGCCGCAATCACCGGCACGCCCTCGTCGGCCCATCGCGCTTCGCTGCCGGCATCGGCAAGCACCAGCGTTGCGCCGGAGTCCCGGAGCATGAAGCGCAGCCGTTCGGCCGGATACGCCGTATCGAGCGGCACATATGCCGCGCCGGCCATCAGGACGCCGAGTACGGCAGTCGGGAGGGCGAGTGACCGCTCCATGGCGATGGCCACGACGGCGCCGCGTGATACGCCTGCCCGCTGCAAGCCAGCCGCAACGGCGGCCGCCTGCGTCCACAACTCACCGTAGCACAGGGTGGCGCCGTGATGCTCCACCGCCGAAGCGGTCGGTGTCTTCATGGCCTGAACGCGAACACCGTCGACGAGCGATGCGACGCGTGGCAGTCCGCCATGCATCGTGGGGCTCATCTGGTCTCTGTGATCGTGTTCGTTCTCGCGCGGCATGGAGCGGCCACAAAGTAAAGTCGAAGCAGAGACAGCCGACGCGTAAGGCGCGGTGTCGCGAGCAATTGAGCTACTGCCGCGACGCCGATCGTACTCACATACCGGCAGGAATGCGCGACGAGACGGGCCGACAGATCGCGCAGACGCTGCACCATATCAAAGCAGCGTGCGCCCAAAGAAGTTCCAATCGCCTTGCACACCTAATCGACTGCCGGAGCGAGGAAACGCAACGGAGTTTTCCCTGCAATTGACCCAGCTGATTTCCCTCGACACCCACCTATCAGCAAATGCGGGCCGGTCGCGACGCGATATGGCCGCACGCGAACATCCGAAGCCCTTTTTCAGGTCAATACCGCACGATTCTTGCAGTGAGGGAATAAACCTCCGTCGTCTGCCGTTTGGCGTCGGAGATCGCCTGACTTACGAGTCAGGGAAGCCGCCTAATGCGGCCGAGACGGTTGGCCGAGTCCACTGGGCACTGGCGCCACGGCATGGCATGGCAGCAACAACCACTCGGTGTCCGTGCCGCGCTGGACCCCGCCGGGCCGCGGGCGTCAGCTCCTCCGCATCGATTCAACCGGCTTTCCACCAAAGCGCTTTCGCAGCCCGAACAGTGGACGCTCGACGCCATAGTAGCTGATGCTCGCCGTCACAAAGCTCAGCGCAGTCGCGACGGCCATCAGTGACAGCGAGAGGCGTGCGCCCGAGTTGGGGTCCATACCCGCCATTCGTGCCACCAGCCAGATCACCGGCATGTGCCAGAGATAGAGCGAATAGGACAGGCGCCCGATCCACCGGAATGGCGCACGTTCCAGCAGATCGATGGCGAACTTAGCGCCGCGCAGTGCGTAAAGGTTCAGTACCAGGATGAACAGCGCGGCGCCTTGCACGCTGTAGCGCCAGGTGGCCCTGAACACGTCATCACGAAACAACACGGTGAACAGGATCGCGAGAACGCCACCGGTCACCCAGCTCCATCCGACCAGCGACTGCAGCCTTGCATTCTCGCGGGGTGAACCGTCGAGAAGTACCGCCAGCAGACACCCCCACGCGATGCTCTCGAGACGGGTGTCCGTGGCCTGATAGGTGTAGTCGTCCGACCACCCGAGCCCCTGGAACACGATCATTCGCCACAGCGCGCAGACAATCATCACACCGACGATCAGCCGCAACCGCGCTGCATGCGTCTTGCCCCACAGGGCCAGTGCGGCCGGAAAGAGCAGGTAGAAGTGCTCCTCCACCGCCAATGACCACAAATGCCCCCACGGCACCGACCGTTCGGGCCAGCCGAAGAACGTGTCCAGTACGTCGTAGTAGTTGACCAGATAGAGGCTGGCGGCAGCGATGTGCGGCAGCAGTGGCTTGCCGCCGAACGGCGCCATCAGCAGCATCGAGATCGGGATGAACACGTACAGCGCCGGCATCAGACGCAGGAAGCGGCGAATGTAGAAACCCTTCAGGTCAATCCGCCCGTCCGCCCTGTTCTGCTCGCCCACCAGGATCCGCGTGATCAGGAATCCGGATGCAAAAAAGAAGACGGTGACGCCCAGCCCACCCGGCACAATGTCGCCAAGGCCGAGATGCGCGATCAACACGATCAGAATCGAGATGGCGCGCACGCCGTCGAGACCAGGCATGTAGCCGGCCCCGGCCTTGAAGTCGATCGCCCCCGTAAAGGGGCCACGTCTGGTCACGTTGTTTTCTTCTGTCATTGAGCTGTTGTCATGGACGACCGACGATCGGCGCCGGCAACGCGCTTCTCACGTGCGCAACGGCGCGCCTGTGGAAGGCAGTCAATGCGGCGCCGTTGAAAGCACGGGCTGGAACGTTCCGGCCGCGCACGACAGGCGCGCCTCAGACAACAACCGAAGCCGAGGCCGCGCGGGGACGGTGCGTCGGAGAGCAGAGTACCCGTGCTTAGGGCACTGGGCAATCGCGCGCGGTCCGTGGGAATGCCGGGTCACGACCCGTCTCTGGGCGGGGATCAGAATCGGGATGACGCTGGCCCACAGCGTGAACGCAACATTGTGAAGACGCAACGTGTCACGAAGCAAAGGTGAGACAGCTCGCCTCCGCTGCGAACAGGCGGTAAGATGATTGGCATGTCGACCCCCTCGAGCCCCAGCGAGTTTGAAGCGCGTCTGGCCGGACGATATCAGGTGGTACGGCTGCTCGGCCGGGGCGGAATGGGAGCGGTGCATCTGGCCCGTGACGTGCAGCTGGATCGCCTGGTCGCCATCAAGGAGCTACCAGCCGAATTCGCCAGCGACCCGATGCTTCGGGAACGCTTTCTTCGAGAAGTGCGAATGGCCGCCAGCTTCTCGCATCCGAACATCGTGCCGGTCTATGCCGTCGAGGAGCAGGGCCGGTCGCTGGCGTTCGTGATGGGGTTCGTCGAGGGTGAAAGCCTGGCTGAGCGGGTGCGGCGTGCCGGGCCGCTGTCATCGCGCGAGGCCGTGCGGCTCTTGCTCGACGTGGCCTATGCCTTGGCGTACGCACACGGGCGCGGCGTCGTGCATCGCGATATCAAGCCCGACAACGTCATGATCGAACGGGCAACGGGTCGAGCGCTGCTGATGGATTTCGGGGTGGCGCGATCGATCGAGACCACACCCGCGGCGGGCGCCGGGATGACGCGAGTCGGCGAGGTGGTCGGGACCCCCGAATACATGAGTCCCGAGCAGGCCGCCGCCGAGGAACTGGATGGACGCAGCGATCTGTACGGCCTGGGTTTGGTGGCCTACTTCGCGGTGACCGGGGCGGTTGCCTTTGGCGGAGAGAGCGCCGCGCGGATTCTCGTCCGGCAGCTCACCGAAGTGCTCCCGTCGATCGCGACCATACGGAGTGATTTGCCCACCGCCGTGGCCACCGCGATCGATCGGTGCCTGCAGAAGGAACGGGACGCGCGATTCGCCGATGCCGGCGCGCTGATCGAGGCACTCGACGCGGCTCAGGCGGCCGCTCCCGAAGTACCAGTAGCGATTCGGCTCTTTGCGCAGGAGGCCGAAACCTTTGGCATGATTGCGTCCTTCGCCACGCTCGCTGCGGGGGTCATTGTGTTTGGTGGGATTACCTCCGTGAGCCTCTGGGACCGGATGATTCCCGTGGTCGTCGTCGCCTCGGTGCTGCTGGGGCGCTTCATGCAGACCCGTGCCGAGGCGCGTCGGTTGCTGCTGCAGGGCTACTCGGTGGATTTTGTGGCGCGTGGTTTGCGCCAGACCGTCGATGAACGCGAAGAACGGCGTGCACAATTGCGACTCGATGCCGACGTGGTGGGCCGGCGTCGGCGAACGTTCCGTATGGGCGCACTGATGTTGCTGGGCGCGGCCCTGCTCGCACGAGGCGCCTTCGCGATGCGCACGGGTTCGAACGGCCATTACAATACACCGCTTCCCGGGGTCTTGATGCTGTTCTCCGGGCTGTGGCTGTTCGGCTTCGGGTTGGTGCTGGTCACGCGAAGCCCATTGCGTATGGGTATCTGGGAACGGCTCTTTCGCGTGGTCTGGCTCGGTGCGGCTGGTCGCGCGTTCCTGCGATCCGCGGCGAACGGCACCGAGCGAGCGGGCAGCGTCACAGGCGCGGTGCCAGGCACGACACGTGCTGTCGCCACACGTGCCGTCGCTGCACCGGTTGCTCTCACCACGGTCGCTCTCACACCGGTCGGTG